>JAAWCI010000067.1 GCA_022793145.1 Bacilli bacterium
CAAAGTGGGTAAAAAGGTCTAAATAAGAGCAAATATTAGGCACCTAATCCCTAAATTTGTTCCTTTTTTATGCTTTGATGTGGGAAATATAAAAGGCTGTGACAAAGCCGATTTGAAAAATCGACTTTGTCAACAGCCTGAGTAATTCAAAAAAATTGAATTGCTTTTTTCTTGGTGAAAATTTTTCAATTATTAAAATTTATTTCCATTATATGAAAATTTTTTTATCCAATTCATGATGAAAAAATTATTTTTCTTTTTCTAAAATTTTATCAATAATACCATAATCTAGTGCTTCTTTAGCAGATAAAAAGTAATCTCTTTCTGTATCTTTTTCAACTGTTTCTAAATCTTTACCTGTATTTTTAGATAGAATATCATTTAATTTTTCTCTTAACTTTAAAATGCGTTCAGCAGCAATTTTAATTTCTGTTGCTTGTCCTTGAGCTCCGCCTAAAGGTTGATGGATCATTACTTCACTATTTGGTAAACAGTAACGTTTTCCTTTTGCACCACTAGAAAGTAAGAAAGCTGCCATACTTGCACTCATTCCAAGACAAATAGTAGAAACATCACTTTCAATAAAATTCATGGTATCATAAATGGCCATACCAGCTGTAACACTTCCTCCAGGAGAATTGATATAAATACTAATGTCGTTATGATTTAAGGAATCTAAATATAATAATTCTGCTACTACTGCATTAGCGCTATCATCATCGATTTCCCCACTAAGAACAATAATACGATCTTTTAATAATCTAGAATAAATGTCATAAACTCTTTCGCCATTACTACTTCTTTCTACTACAGTAGGTATTAATCCCATAAAATTCCTCCTCTTTAATATTGTAAACTTTAAAAACATAAAATATACAATAAAAGATGTGACAAAATATCTATTTTTTGGTAAAATGGAAATATAGAATAAGAGGGATAGGATGGAAAAAGTGATTAAGGTTAATTATCAAAATAAAGAGATCAAAGAATTTATTAATGAGACAACATTATTGGAAATTAGTGAAAGCTTTAAAAAATATTATAATTATCCAATATTGATTGCAAATGTAAATAATGATTTGGTTGAATTGAGTGAAAAAGTAACAGGAAAATGCAAGGTTGATTTTTATGATCGCAGTAGTCTAGTTGGAAGAGCTGTTTATGAAAGAAGTGCTTGTTTTATGTTGATTGTAGCAACAAGAAAAGTACTTGGAGAAACAGCAGAATTATATGTAGAACATTCTATGGATAATGGTATTTTCTGTAGAGTGAAGGGTGTCGAATTTGATAAGCCTGTTATGAGAAAAATTGAAGAAACAATGAGAGAACTATCAAAACAAGATCTTCATTTTTCCAAAGTCTCTGTTGCTCGGATTGATGCCATTAACTATTTCAAAAAGAAACATCAATTGGATAAAGTTAGAGTATTAAAATATATTAGTAATACTTATGTGAACTTATATCGTTTGGATGATGTTTATGACTATTTCTTTGGTGAAATGGCTTATAGTACTGGTCAAATTGATGAGTTTAAGTTAACATTCATTAAAGATAATGGCTTTATTTTGAGTTTGCCAACAATTGCGAATCCAGAATGTACATTAGACTATGTACACCATTCTATGGTTTTCAATAGCTTTTTAAAATATACAGAGTGGGGAAATACTGTTGGAATTAGTGATGCAGCAGATTTAAATGAAATCGTTTCAAAAGGAAATTATAATGAAGTAATACGTCTTTCTGAAGCATATTATGAAAGTCAACTTACTAGAATTGCTGATAAAATCTATGATGATAGAAAGAATATTAAAATGGTATTATTGGCTGGTCCATCTTCAAGCGGAAAAACAACAACTGCTAAAAAGTTATGCGTTTATTTACAAAGCAAGGGATTTAAAACACATACGATTTCAATTGATGATTATTTCTTATCGCGAGAAGATACTCCAAAAAATGAATTTGGAGAATATGATTTTGAATCGATTCGTGCAATTGATACCAATTTATTCAATAAACATTTAACAAAATTATTGGCAGGAGAAAAAGTTTTATTACCAGAATACAATTTTATCACTGGAAAAAAAGAATTCCATCGAAATTATTTACAGTTAGGAGAAAATGATATTATTGTAATAGAAGGATTACATGCTTTAAATGATGAGCTTACCATGGCAATTGATAGAAGAAATAAGTACAAAATATTCATTAGTCCACTTACACAACTAAATGTAGATCACCATAATAGAATTCATACTAGTGATACTAGAAAATTAAGAAGGATCATTCGTGATAACAAATATCGTGGCTATAGTGCATCAGCAACATTAAAAATGTGGAGGAACATTAGTGATGGAGAATTTAAGTGGATTTATCCATTCCAAGATGATACAGATTCTATTATCAATTCCGCACTTGTTTATGAATTAGGTGTTTTAAAGACTTATGCAGAACCATTATTATTTTCAGTTGAAGAAACTGATGATATGTATCCAGAAGCAATTCGTTTAATTAATTTCTTGCGAAACTTTTTACCTATTCCTAGTGATGAAGTACCAAAAGATTCTGTTCTTCGTGAATTTATAGGAGGAAGCGGATTTTAAAGAACATTATGGAAAAGGCAGTAAGAGAAGCGTTATCTTTATTATTAGAAGATTGGCTAGAAGAACCAAGAGGAAAAACATTTGAATTAGTAACTGAAGATGTAAATTCAACAAAAAGTATTTTTTGTACTTGTTTAGATGCACATGCGATTCAGTATAAATTATTAGAAGATAGACTCATTATTGGAAATAAGAAAATTTATTTTTATAAGAAAATAGTAGAGTATTAAGAGTGAAAGGAATGATAGAATGATTAAAGTAGCAATTAATGGATTTGGAAGAATAGGAAGATTAG
>JAAWCI010000087.1 GCA_022793145.1 Bacilli bacterium
AAACAGATCCATATATATTAACAAAATGATAGAAGATGAATAATGTCTAACCACATAGTAAGATAGACATGTTCTAAAGAATCTATCAATCTTATATATGTGTTTAGAAGCAGCCCTCGATATTTAACTTCATTTCTATTTCTATTCTAATATTGGGGGCTACTTATATATATTTTAGTAATAAGCAAAAAGGGGCTGAGTAGAAATGAATAATTTTTATTCAGTTCTTTTTTATTAGTAAAAAATATTAAAAAACGTTAGAAAAGATAATTTCTAACGCTATACGTGATATAATCTAATTGACGAAAGAAGATGTATCACATAAACTATTTTACCATAAAAAGGTCTATTTTCATAGTTTCCTCAAATAAGTGTTGTGAGGAATATGAAAAAATTGACAAATTTATAGAAATTTTAAATAAAAGTGAAATTGGAAAAATAATAAAAAATGTACAACACAATACTGGAAAGAGAGGATATAATCCATTTAATTTAGTGGCAACAATAATTTTTTGTTTTTCACACTTTAAAAGTTCAATACGGAAAATAGAAAAGCTATGTATTTTTGATTTAAGAGTAATGTATATAATGGAACAGGAACAACCCCGTGATAGTGCTATAAAGGATTGTATTAATAAATATATTTTACCTTATCAATATGAAATTTTTACTACGATAACTAAAACAATTATAAAAGAATTTAATCTAGATATAAGCAATCAATATTTAGACGGTACAAAAATAGAAGCAAATGCTAATAAGTATAAATTTGTTTGGAAGCCAGCTACTTTTCATAAAAAATTAGATACTAAAATTAAAGAATTACTATTATCTATGGAAATAGAAATTAGCGATAAAAAATTTATAAAAAGTATTGATTTAAACGAGAAAATAAAGGAATATGTTATTAAAGAAAATATCGACATAGAATCAATTCCTTCTGGTAAAGGTAAACGTTTAGCTAAGGAACAAAAAAATTATAAACTGGCATATCAATATTTAATTAAATTATTAGAATACGAGGAAAAAGAACACATCTGTGGAGAAAATAGAAATTCATATTTTAAAACAGATAAAGATGCAACAGCAATGGTCCTAAAGAAAGATTATTATTCTAAATTAAGTCATGACTTTCATGCTGGATATAATATTCAGGTAATGGTATCAAGTGGTCTAATTACAATGTATGGAGTGTTTCAAGATAGAAGCGATCATTATACCTTTATTCCTATGAATGACTTATATTTTAAATACTATAATAATTATCCTAAAAATGAATGTGCGGACTCTGGTTATGGAATTTATATAAACTATAAGTATATGAGGGAACATGATATAGGAAATTATGTAAAATTTGGGTCATGGATTGGTGAAGCAGATGGTAAACATCCCCAACTCTTTTACACATTTACTGATGGAGTATTATGTTTAAATACTTGTATAGGTGAAGAAGTATCATTTAGCCTGAGTCATCATCAAAGAAATGAGAATGGTAAACTATATAGATTTACAGGTTGTAATAATTGTAATTATGCTTATATTTGCAAAAAAAATTTAAAAAATAAGGATTTGGATTACAGATTGTATGAGCTAGTTCCAGGTTATGAATTATTAAAGGAACAAGCAAGAGAAAATTTACTTAGTCCTAATGGCATAGAAATAAGAATAAATAGAAGTATTCAAGTAGAAGGGAATTTTGGACAAATTAAACAAAATATGAACTATGGACGAATAAGAAGACGTGGATTAGAAAGAGTATCATGTGAAATAATGCTTATGTGCTTAGGCAGAAATATAAGAAAGCTTTTTACTCTACTAGATAGTGATAATATACAAAGCAACTATTGGGAAAAAACAGCAAATTTAAAAAAAGAAAAATTTTCTTTTTCAAAACAAAAAAAAGCAAAGAAAAAAGCTGAATAAAAATTATTCATTTCTACTCAGCCCCTTTTTTTGCTATAATTATAGTAATAAATAATTTAAGTTGTCAAGAAATCCTTAACAACTGAATAATAAAAAATAGTGTGCAAAAATAAATTTTATATTAATGGAAGAGGATGATATATATGAATGAAAAAAATTCTTTAATTAAGTATAGTAATTGGTATAATTATCCAGATGGTGTTAGTATAGATATATAGACACGAAAAACTTTAGTAATGGTATACTAGAAATACCAAGAAGGAGGAAGTGTCTATGAAACAGGAACATAAAAGCTATGATGAAGAATTCAAAAAAACAATAGTGGGTTTATATG
>JAAWCI010000068.1 GCA_022793145.1 Bacilli bacterium
AGACATTGGAGCAAACAAACAAAATCAATCTAAATTAGAGTACGATATAGCCGAAAAAAAGGCTGAATTAGAAGAATTAAATCAAGAAAAGGAAAATACCTTACAAATAATCGAAAACTCCAAAAATGGACTTAAAAACCTGGAAAAAGAAGTTGATAAAGATTTACTAAATCCTGTAAAAAGAAAACTAGGTGGCTATAAAGAAGATGATGTATCTAAAATTATAGAATACACTAAAGGTCTAGAGCATAAAGTAGTTATTCTATCAACTGATAACGATAACAAAGATTTGATGATTGATAAATTAACAAAAGAAAATAAGACATTTAAAAATAATAGTGAACTAATCAAGAAAAATAAAATCATTAAAGAACAAAAATCTACTATCAATGAACAAAAGCAAGAGATTGGTAGATTAAGTGAATTGGTAGATATTTTAAATAATAACATTGAAAGTTTAAAACTAAAATTTGAGCATGAAATTGAAAAATGGAAGAATCTATTTAAAAAAATGTGTAAGGCAATAGACAAAGTTTTAGGTAGAGATAAACCTAAAGAACGTTTGGAAGATTATGAAGATATTGCTGATGCAATTAACTATGGCTACTATAACAAAAATAACGATAAGGACAAAGATGATTATGAAATTGGAATATAGAAAGGTTGTGATAATATGGCAGTTATTTTATTAAATAAGAAAGAATGGACTAAAAATGGTCGCAAATGGATTTTTTATACAAGATACAAGGACTTAAATGGTAAAACAAAACAATATAAATCAAAAAAATTCCTTAACAAAAAAGAAGCACAAGAAGCAGAAAAAGTTTTTGCTTTAGAATTTGATAAATATAGACCTGATAACAATATGACTTTTAAAGAGTTATACCTCGCCTTTTATGAATATCAAAAAGACAAAGTAAAAGAAACTACTTTAAATACTTACAAAGATAGAATGAGATATATGGCTCTTTTAGATAATATCAAGGTTAAGGATTTTAGTTTACAACACTTTGAAATGTGGCGAAAGAAAATTTTAGAATACCCTTTATCGAATAGGACTAGAAATTATATTTATAAGTTTTTAAAAACGATTATGAATTTTGGTACAAAGTGGTATGGTTTAAATTTTAATGAAATTTATCCTAAAATGACAAACTTCACAGATCCAAATGAAATTAAAAAAGAAATGGAATTTTGGACTTATGATGAATTTAGTAAATTTATTGCCAAAGAAGATAACTTAACATTCAAGTGTCTATTTAAAACATTATATTTCTGTGGACTTCGTAAGGGAGAAGCTCGAGCATTAAATTGGAATGACATCAATTTTACAAACAATACAATTAGAATAAATAAAGGACTTAATGATAATGTAAATAGAAAGAAATACACCATTACAAGTCCTAAAACTCTAACAAGTAATAGGACTCTACCTATACCTAAAGAGTTAGTTAATGATTTAAAAGAATTAAAGCAAAATGCTATGAGTTATACTAATTTCCAAGAAAATTGGTTTGTATTTGGTAATGCTACCCCTCTTGGAGATGATGTTATTAGAAGAAGAAAAAACAATAAATGTAAAGAAGTAGGTGTTAAAGTTATTAGAATCCATGATTTTAGACATTCTTGTGCTTCACTTTTAATCAATAATGGTGCAGACATAACACTTGTTGCTAAATATTTAGGACACTCTAAAATTGATGAGACATTAAATACCTACTCTCACATGTTTAAGAACAAACTAGACAATATCATTGGTCTTATTGATAAATTAAATGATACTAGAGAACAAAATATTGAGTGTGATAATTCAAATGATTATAAGAACAATAAAGATGACTTTGAAATGAGTTTATAATAAAAATAAGGAATTTGGTTTATATGCCAAGTTCCTTATTTTTTTATGCTTTTAAATTAGAAAAAATTTAAAAATGCTACCTAATTGCTACCTAAAGCACATTTTTTAGTTTTGGCTTTTTAGAAAACCCTTATAAATAAAGGGCAAAATAAATGGAGCACATTTAATCGTGCTCCTTCAGGGGGTTTTGGTTGACAACTATCCACATTTTATTCCGTAAATAGTTATCTTGCGTGACATCCATCACGCTATTATAACTATACAGTAAAAATAAAATTTTGTCAAGTTGAGAAAAGCTACTTTAAGAAAGTATCTTAATCTGTTCTATGTACCCTTTTAAAATCTCATTTCCCTCTATTTTTCCATTGGAAATATAAGCTTCACTATCTTCTTTTGCACGCATTAAAATGGAAAAATCTTTTTTTAAATCAGCAATTTGAAACTGCATATCACCACTTTGACGCACACCAAATAAATCACCACTTCCACGCAATTTAAAATCTTCTTCACTAATTTTAAATCCATCTGTTGTCTTTGTTAGAATAGAAAGTCTTTCTTTTTCAATATCACTAATTAAAATACAATATGATTGTAAATCATTTCTTCCAACTCTTCCTCTTAACTGGTGCAATGCAGATAAACCAAAGCGCTCACTATCAAAAATCACTATCATTGTTGCATTCGGAACATCAACCCCTACTTCTACTACTGTTGTACTAATTAAAATTTGAATTTTATTTTGTTCAAAATTCAACATGACCTCCTCTTTTTCTTTTGGAGTCATTTTCCCATGTAATACACCAATTTGATAAAATCTTCCAAATGCCTTTTTCATCTTTTCCTCTAATAGTGTCACATTCTCTAAATCTATTTTTTCACTTTCCTCTATTAGTGGTGCTATTACATATACTTGATGACCTTTTTTCAGCTCTTGATACATACTTTCTAATACATCCCTAATTTCAGAATTCTTTTTTAATGTTGTAATAATAGGAAGTCTTCCATTTGGCATTGTATGAATATTTGAAACATCCATATCACCATAAATTGTTAATGCATAAGTTCTTGGAATTGGCGTTGCACTCATATATAAAATATCGGGTGTTGTTCCTTTATTTTTTAAATTACTTCTTTGATTGACTCCAAAACGATGTTGCTCATCTGTGATTACTAGGCCTAAGTTTTGATACTCCACTCCATCGCTAATTAAAGCATGAGTTCCAACAACAATAGAAATTGTTCCTTTTCTCAAACCTTCATAAATTTCTTTTTTCTCTTTTGCTTTGGTCTTTCCAGTTAAAATTGCTACATTAATTTCATATGTCTCAAAAATCTCCACTAACTTCTTATAATGCTGTCGAGCTAATATTTCAGTTGGAGCCATTAACGCACTTTGATAGCCACTTAAATGATTCATATACATTGCAATAAAACTTACAATTGTTTTCCCACTTCCTACATCTCCTTGAACCAAACGATTCATTCTTCTTGGTTCTTTCAAATCTTTATAAATTTCTTTTACACAATTAAATTGGTCATCAGTAAGAGTGAATGGTAATTTATTTATAAACATTTCTATTTTCTGAAATGAAAGTTCTCTTTTCAAACCACAATCATGTGTTTTCTCCTGTTTCAAATAGTTCATTTTTAGCATGAATAAAAATAATTCTTCATATTTAGCTCTAAGAAGTGCAGATTTCAAAGAATTCGTATTTGTTGGAAAATGAATTTGTTTTAAACTTCTTTCTTTATCCATAAATTGATATTTTTCACGAATTCCTTCTGGAATATAATCGGTTATACAAATATCTTCTTTGAATATTTGCTCTAAATAAGAACGAATTTGTTTTCCTCCTATACCTCCATAAGAATGATATACAGGATCAATTCTAGGCGTTTTTGGCAATGGCATTAAATAAATATCATTTGCTACAATTGTATTATGTTTTGGGTCATACTTTCCAATAACAGTTACAGTAGTTCCAACTGAAAGCTTGCTTTTTAAAAATGCTCGATTAAAAATAACAACTTGAAGTAATTTTCCTTCTATAGCAAATCGAAAATTCATTTTATCTAAACGTCTATTAATATGAAACACAGATGGAACACTTTCTATTAAGCCATCAATTACAATCTTATCATCTTGCTTTAATTCTTCTATATTGCTTTTCTTTAGAATATCATAACGAAATGGATAATAGAACAATAGATCTTCTGATGTCACGATTCCTAACCTCTGTAATGTATTTTTTGTTTTAGGACCAAGTCCTTTAATTTCCTCTAATTGTTTCATACAATCACCAGAAACATTATACCGAACATTTTTTCGTAAATCAAGCAAAAAAAATTTTTTTCTGCAAAAAATGACAAAAAAGGTTGACAAATAACCTTTTTTCTATTAGTATATACAGTACCAATTCGAATTAGACGAATTGGCGCTAGTATCACACTAGCCAACCCCTTTTTATTCTTTTATAGGAGTGGTCTTCAGGGGGCCACTCTTTTTTTGTATTTATAAAATTCGAAAGAATATAATTACTAATAGGAGTTGATGCTTATGAATTCTCATTATCAATATATAAGTAAAAAAACAAAATGTGAAGAAATTCCAATTACTTTTCCCTATCAACATCAAAATTTTCAACCTGGAATAGAAAACTATATGATACCTAGACCTATTAGCGAAAATCCAAATACAAATCACTGCGGAAAGCTTACTGATAAAGTCGCTTTTATTACAGGTGGAGATAGTGGTATAGGAAGATCCATTGCATATTTATTTGCAAAAGAAGGTGCTGATATTATATTTGTTTATCTTTCTGAACAAGAAGATGCAATGGAGACAGAAAGGCATATCCAAATGCTTGGTAGAAGATCACTTTCTATTATGACAGATTTAACAAAAGAAGAGAATGCAATTGAAGCAGTTCAAAAAGCAATTCAAACATTTGGTCATATTGATATTTTAGTAAATAACTGTGGGGTTCAATTTTTACAAGATAGTATTCTGGATATTAGTGACATGCAACTAAAAACTACATTTGCAACAAACGTCTTTTCTTATTTTTATGTAACCAAAGCTGCTCTTCCATATTTACCCAAAGGGAGCTCTATCATCAATACAGCTTCTATTACAGCTTATAAAGGAAATAAACAATTATTAGATTATAGTGCTACAAAAGGAGCTATTGTCTCTTTCACTCGTTCTCTTGCTTTAAATTTGGTCAAACAAGGAATCAGAGTAAATGCTGTTGCTCCTGGTCCAATTTGGACTCCTTTAATCCCGTCTTCTTTTAGTGCAGAAGAAGTAACTACATTTGGAGCTTATACAAGTAAAGTTCCTATGGAACGAGCTGGAGAGCCATTTGAAGTAGCTCCTAGCTATCTATTTTTAGCAAGTGATGATTCTTCATATATGTCAGGTCAAATATTACATCCAAATGGTGGAGATATTGTTGGTTCATAAAAAAATTCAGAAAAATTTCTGAATTTTTTCTTTATTGTAATTTCAACCGCACCA
>JAAWCI010000079.1 GCA_022793145.1 Bacilli bacterium
AAAAGTTTTATAGTTAGTCCATTGTTCAAACCTTCCAATATCATGTAATAATCCGATTATTTCGGCTAAATAAACATTTTCTTTTGACAACTGCAAATTTTTGGCTAACATAATTGCTTTTTCCATGACTCGATAAGAATGTTCCCATTTTCCTTTAATCTTAGGGTCATCAATGTCATATTTTTTTACATAATTTTCAAATGCTTCTTTCATTTTATTCTTCCTTTCAAAAAAAATCACATCCTATATAAGGACGTGATTTGACGTGGTACCACCTTAATTCATATAGAAAACTCTATATCTTTATTCTTTAACGCAGATATACGAATATTACTATTAACTCCAAAGCTACCTTCTATTATTTCTTTTATCTATTTTCACCAGCCATAGATTCTCTACAAAAAGAACATAATATACTCCTCTTTTTCAACGTTTTCTAATATTATAACGAATTTATTTTTAATTGCCAATACTTTTTTAATAATTTGGAACAATTCCTACTCCATCAAAGTAATGAATGTTTGCATCACACCACTGCTTAGTTGGTTCATTTCCTGCTCCATAAATTTCTGTCAAATCAATAATAAATACATCATCTACATAAGCTGTTTCTGTCGCATTTACTAAGAAATTCCTAATTTTCCATGATCCACTATTTGGAGTTTGTAACCCTTGAATAGAAGATAACTTCATCCATTCCACAGTTCGATTTGATTTACGTGCAAATACCATTGTTCCATTTTCTGTATCGCTTTGATATATTTCAAAGCGATCATCAGCAGTTGAGAATGTTGATGTTGATAAAAATTCTACACTTCCATAATAAACATGTGAAGGAGTTGGAGCTGCTACATTTTGAGAACTCATAGAAATTCCACCTACTTGATATTGTAAAGATGAGTTTCCTGATTTTGATAGATTTGAAACAATATTAGCATTTGATAAAGACCAATCTGTAGTTTTTTCAAAACCACTATTTTTTACTAAATTAGTTGCTACTTTTCCATTATCAATAATAAGAGCTGTTATCTTGACATATCCATTTCCTTCATTCCCAACCATTGTTTCAGAACCATCAAAAGTTGGCATAGCTTCTTTCCCGCTTTTCATAATATTATTTTCAAATGTATAACCAGAATAATGTTTTGCCTGACCAGTATGTGTAAGATTATCTATAGTTGCATTTTCAGAAATCGCATTACAACCAGACATTCCAGAGATAAAGGATGATCCTCCCCCTGCTCCTCCATGAGCAGCTGAAGCTCCACTATAATAGCCTCCTCCGCCTCCAGATTGTATTTCAGATGCATTTAGCCCACCAAAAGTTCCATTGGCAGATTGCTTTTGAACATCCCCGTTTAACAAATGTTTTTCTAATGCTCCACCCTTAGTTTGAGTTGCACCTAATCCAATTTGATAACCATTTGGATAGTCATTTCTAAAGTAGCTTCCCTCTACCAGTGCTTGATAACCATTCAATCCATTTAGAGTTCCACCTTCTCCACCATTTCCTTCTCCATATCCTTCATTTCTGAAATTGGCTCCTCCGCCTCCTGCTGCTACTATAATTCTCGATTTTAATCCATTAAAATCATTCCAACTTCCATTTGTAAGACGAATATCTGTTGCTCCTCCTCCGCCTACTCCATAGGCATTCTGCCCTGCAGAAATCGAGGCACCACCATTATATCCACCAATAGTTGTTCCAGATGAAGCAGTTAAAGATGTGTTTTCTTCTGGAGTTCCACCTACATAAATATACAAATTAGTTCCCATACCTAAAATAATATTTCCTCTAGCATAAGCTCCTTTTCCTCCTGTATAAGTTAAATTATTTGCTCGAACTGATCCATCTTGCTTATAAGCTTTTCCTGATATACTTCCACCTTGTGCTCCCCACAATTCTGTTCGATATACTCCATTGGTTGGAGCTATAAATTGTTGTTCCTTCCCAGTATAAGCATATTCATAAGTAATTGGATCAATCACTTCAATTGTTCTTTCTTCTTCAATTATATTTCCTTGATAATTGGCTCTATAAGTTATAACATATTTACCATTTTTAGTTGCATCAAAGCTTGGCACTGAAGTAGTTGTAATTTCTGTTTGAATTACATTTCCATTTTGATCCAATAGTTTTACATCATCCAATAAGTCAAATGTAAAATCGCTTACTTTTGAAGTATTTGCCAATAATATATCTTTATGTGCAAACGAAAAACTATACGCCCTATTTTGTGTTAAGTCCGTAACAATTTCATTTTTCACTTTATCTAATATCACTTTTCTATTTCCAAGTATCGCAAGTACACCTACAATGAGCATTAAAAAAAGCAACAAAATAGAATATAGCATACTGGAAATTGCAAACCCTTTATTATTTAATTTCATATTAGTACCTCTTATTCTTTATATAATTACTTTTATTATAACAATAGATGAAAAAAAAAACAACATTAATTTGCTGTTTCTTCTGTTTTTACTACTTCTCTACCTTTGTAAGTACCACAGTTTGGACATACTCTATGTGGTCTAAT
>JAAWCI010000104.1 GCA_022793145.1 Bacilli bacterium
GAAATTGCTGTAATACCAAGTATACTTTTCTTCACATTAAAAACTTTTTTTAACATAAAAAACCCCCTAATCCATTGATCTGTACTCATTTTATCATATTTTTATCAATTTGTCAAAACAACGTCAAATTTTACAAAAAAATTTATTTAAATATTGACTTTTCAAAAAAGCTATTTAATCACTTTAATTAAATAGCTTTTTCTCTATATATTACTTTAATTTTATATTCCTGCTAATTGGTCATCTATTGCTGCTTCAATTTCATCAATTGTAAGAACCTTTACATCATAATGAACCTCATAAGAATATAGTCCATTGCCATCTCCCCAATCGATTTTTACTGTAAATACATCACCTTCCATAAAACCTCTTTTGATACTAATGTAGCTTTTTCCTGAAGAAGAAACATTTACAGCTGCTCCAACTTGAGTTGATCCAATATAAACCTCTAAACTCTTTAATTGTTCTTCTGTATAATTTTCTAACCCTACATAATTAAGAGTAAGATGTTGATTAGACTGATACTTAGGATGTGTTTTTTGAGGAAGCATTGTTCCCGTCACATAAATTACATTTCCATTTTGAGATACTTTAACATTATTTTTTACAGTAATACCTCTATAAGTATAACTGGCTCTATCATATTGGCCATCAAAGTTTCCTAATTCTGCAGTCATATTAACCGCTGGCTTTACATGAACTAACATTGTCTTATTTACACTTTTGCCATTATTTCCAGTTGCTGTACAAACTACTTCATATTTACCATAAGTTTTAAATTCATTCACATTGGTAATCGTAGTATTTCTATATTTACAACTTGTATTCCCACCAGTCTTTCCAAAAGAACTTGTATATAATGTAGATAAAGCCTTATTATCTCCTACTGGTCCTACATAATTATTTACAGCTAATGTTGGTATTGTAGTGTCTGGAATACATTCTTTATCATAAGTTGCATAATTTACAATGTATCCATATTTACCATAGTATTTTCCTCCAACAACTTTGCAATAATATTTTGGTGTTGATGGTTTTGTTTGATTTTGACTTCCATTTGATGATCCATCGACAATTTGATTTGATGAATCATCATTTTTTTCTTCATTTGAAGTATCATCTTCATCTGAATCTTTATTTTCTTCATCCTCTTTATCCAAATTATCATCTTGATTATTGTCATCATCACTAATATTATTTCCAGTATTATTACCTTCACTAATACCCGTATTTGCACCATTCCCATTTAAATTTTCTTCTTCTGTTAATGGATTTGCAAACGAATACACAATAAAACTAATTCCAATAAATAAAATAATAACTAAAATGACTTTTTTATTATTCATAAAAATTTCACCCCTTAACTAATTAAAAATATATCATAACATTCAGAAATTGTCAAATCATTGTACATTGTTAATATGACTTTATTTTACTTCAAAAATGTAAACTGAACAAAATTTCTGTTTCATTTTTTACTTTTAAATAAAGGCCATATTCGAAATTCTACTTTTCCAACAATATCTTTCTGTTCTACACAACCAAACATTCTACTATCTTCTGAATTAACACGATTATCTCCTAATACATAATAACAACCTTCTGGAATTACTAAATCCACATTTTTTTCTAAAATATGTGTTTCATCTGGTTCCAATGTTTTAGAAAACTGTTCTTTTACTATTTTTCCATTTACATATAATGTATCATCTCTATATTCTATGTGTTCACCTGGAAGTCCGATTACTCTTTTTATCATAAATTTACTTTTTTTATTATTTAAAACAATCACTTCAAATCTTTTTGGTTTTTGAATTCTATATTTTAATTTATTTAGTAAGTAAATTTCTCCTTCTTGATAATTCGGTTGCATAGAAGGTCCTAATACTTGTTGAAAAGATATTACATAAAGATAGACCAATAAAACTATAATTATTATTAAGATATATTTCAGTGTATCTTTAAAAAATTCTTTCATGTCTCTTAAATCTGTTATATCCATTCTATCACCTGCTACTTTATACTATAGCACATTATAGCATGATTTATATTTTATGTAAATTGTAAAATAATCCTTTCATATCTACTATTTGTAAAGAGAATAAAACGGAAATATATTCCGTTTTATTGATGTTTTTTATTTCTTAAATACATATTGTTTTATCGTTTGTGGATACTCAAATGTCGCTCCACCTATAACGAGTTCTCTCATTACATGAAGTGTTCTTAGTTCTGTCTGGACTGATGTCAAACTTATTGCTGCTTCAGCCTCTTCAGGTTGAAAACCGCCTTCTTCTGCTCCCGAAGCTCCTCCATTCTCTGCTCCGCCAACACCAAATCCACCGTCTTCTAAATGATCTCTATCTGGTTCATCTCCTTGAGCTGGTCCATCTCCTTGAACTGGTCCATCTCCTTGAACTGGTCCATCTCCTTGAACTGGTCCATCTCCTTGAACTGGTCCATCTCCTTGAACTGGTCCATCTCCTTGAACTGGTCC
>JAAWCI010000069.1 GCA_022793145.1 Bacilli bacterium
ATCAATGGGGATTAGCTAAATTATCACCAGTAGAATTTTATAACTATGTGATAACTGGTGAATATCCATTGAAATCTGGTAAAAACAAAATCCCTTTTTCTTAAAATTGAAAATTTGTTCTTGACAAAGGGTACATTTTAAACTGAAATTGCCAAAAAAATGTTACAAGAAAAACTAGATATGAAACTGATTATAAAGATTTTAGGAATATCGAAAGAAGAACTGAATACATTAAAGAATAAAATAAATGTAGAAACGATATAAGCAGTTGACAAATTAAAAAAAAGTGATAAAATAAATTCATAAATGTTTTGATTAGGACATGACATTTTAGAGATTTTTTTAAGCGAGCTTGGAACGGTGAAAGCCAAGTAAAAAAACTAATTTGTTACTCCCTATGAACTGAACCTGAAAAGGATTTCCGGCTAAAACCGTTATTTCAAATTAAGTACAAACAAGGATGGTACCGCGAAAATTCGCTCCTAGTAATTTATGCTAGGGGCTTTTTTATGGAAGAATTATGAAATTTGTTTTTATAAAACAGGATAGAATAAAAGCGCTACGAGCAATGGCGCTCCAAAAATCTTTAGTAGAAAAAGAAACTTTATATTTGCCTATTAGAGAAAGTATGAAGAAAGAATTTTCTCTTTTAGATGTGCTTTCACTATCAAAAATGATTTTTCGTGAAACTGAACCTTATTTGTAAGAAATAGAATGCGAAGCTTTAGGAGAACAGTTGGTTGATTATTTAGATGCCATTATGGATATTTTTCCAGTTTCTTGTATATGGCTTTTGGCAAGTGGAGCCAAGTTTCCATTGATAAAAGAAAAAGCAGCTAAAAAGTTAGAACAGATATTAGATCAATATGGTTATGAAGAGAAAGATAAAAAAGTAAAAGAAAAGAGGAAAGAACATGAAAGAAATAAAAAATGATGAGAGATTAAATAAGCTAAATCACAGTTGTGCCCATTTACTTGCGCAAGCAGTAAAACATTTATATCCAGATGCTAAATTCTGGGTAGGACCAGTTATTGCAGAAGGATTTTATTATGATATTGATTTGGGGGAAGAAGTAATCAAAGAAGAGGATCTTCCAAAAATTGAACATGAAATGAAAAAGCTTGCGAAAGATGGAAAACGAATTGTAAGACATGAAATTTCTAAAAAAGAAGCAGAAGAAATGTTTCATGATGACCCATATAAAATGGATTTAATTTCAAGAATGGAAGATGGAACAATAACTTGCTATACACAAGGTGATTTTACAGATCTTTGTAGAGGACCACATGTGGAAACTGTAAAAGAATTAAAACATTTTAAACTTTTGAAATTTAGTGGAGCTTATTGGAAAGGTGACTCTAAAAATAAAATGCTTCAAAGAATTTATGGAATTTGTTTTGATAACGAAGAAGACTTGCAAGAACATTTAAATATATTAGAAGAAGCAAAAATGAGAGATCATAGAAAAATAGGAAAAGATTTAGAACTGTTTATGACAGATGACTTGGTTGGTAGAGGACTTCCTATGTTTCTTCCAAATGGATATATTATTTGGCAGGAATTGGAAAACTATATTAAAGAGAAAGAAAGAAAACTAGGATATTTACACGTTATGACACCTTGTGTTGGAAATGTAGAACTTTATAAAACTTCAGGTCATTGGGATCATTATAAAGAAAACATGTTTCCAGCAATGGAAGTAGAAGGAGAAGCTTTCGTTTTAAGACCAATGAATTGTCCTCATCATATGATGATTTATGCAAATAAACTTCACTCCTATAGAGATTTGCCAATTCGTATTGGAGAAATTGCACATGATTTTCGCTATGAAGCTAGTGGAGCTTTAAAAGGAATTGAAAGAGGCAGACATTTCTGTCAAAACGATGCCCATCTTTTTGTAACACCAGAACAAATGAAACAAGAATTTAAAAACGTAGTAGATTTGATTTTTGATGTGTATAAAGATTTTGGAATCACAGATTATAGATGTGTATTATCGTTAAGAGATCCAGAAGATAAAGAAAAATATCATCAAGATAATGAAATGTGGGAAAAAGCAGAAAATGGTTTGCGTGAAGTATTAAATGATCTTGGAATTGAATATACTGAAGAAATAGGCGAAGCAGCCTTTTATGGGCCAAAACTAGATGTTAATGTAAAACCAGCAGTAGGGAATGAGTATACTTTGTCAACATGCCAATTAGATTTTTGCTTGCCAGCAAAATTTGATTTAAAGTATATTGATAAAGATGGAGCAAAGAAAACCCCGATTGTTCTTCATAGAGCTATATTAGGTTCTTTAGATAGATTTATGGCTTATATTATAGAAGAAACAAAAGGAGTTTTACCTCTTTGGTTAGCACCAGTTCAAGTAAATATTGTTCCAGTAAACAATGACTATCATTTAAACTATGCAGAAGAAATCAAAGGGGATTTAGAACTAGCGAATATTCGTGTTAGTCTTGACAGTAGAGAAGAAAAACTAAGCTATCGAATGAGAGAAAGTCAAACAAAGAAAATTCCATATACATTAATTTTAGGAGACAAAGAAAAAGAAGAGGGTCTTGTTAGTTACAGATTACATGGAAGTAATGAGACTATAACCTTATCAAAAGATGAATTTTTAGTAATGATAAAATTTTTAGAAATGACAAAAGGGCAAATGGAGTATAAAAACAAAAATTAACAGGATTGATCCTGTTTTTTTGTCATACTTTTATCATCTCTTCATATATTGTAATAGAGTTACTGGAGGAGGAACAAAATGATTAATAAAAAGAGTTTGTGGTTTTTAACATTATTTAGTTTAATATTAGTACTTAGTGTGTATTATATTACGATGCCATCTGAGTTATTGATTACAAAAAATAAGAAGAATGATGAAGTAGCTGAAGTAAATAAAACAGTAGATAAAGAGGCATCAGTGGAAATAGAAGAAAGTGAAATATTAACAGCATTACGAGTGGAAGCAGATGAACAAATGAAACAAGATATGGAAGACTTGCAGATTGTTCTTACTAGTGTAGAAGCTACCAGTAATGAAAAAAATGAAGCTTATGAAAAATTGCAATTATTAAATATGACTAGAGGCGAAGAGGAAAAACTAGAAAAGAAGATTGAAACAAAATTTAAACTTAAATCTTTTGTTAAAATAGATGGAGATCAAATTCGAGTAGTAGCTTCTAGTGATAAACATGATACAACTTTGGCAAATGACATTATGAGAAGCATTCAAGAAGAATATAAAACTAAAAAATACATTTCAGTAAAATTCCAAAAATAATTTTGGAATTTTTTCTCTTCTCACAAAAAAAGCGTTTCAGCATAGAATAATATAGGGAATGATAAATCACCTTTGAAAGTGAGGAGAAGATGAAAAGTAATATTTTATCAAAACGAGAAAAAGAAGTTTTCGAATTACTGATTCGTAATTATGATACTTCAGAAATCGCCTCCATGTTAAAAATTAGTGAGAAAACAGTTCGCAACCATATTTCTAATGTCATGCAGAAACTTGCTGTAAAGGGAAGAGCAAATGCTGTAGTCGAACTATTAAAACTTGGCGAAATTTCATTATAAAATTGCATTCTTTTGCAATTTTTTTCATACTATTAGGTAGAGGTGGAAACATGTTAAAAAAATTAACAATTCGAAAATTCTTAGTATCTATGGCGGCTTTGATGGCATTATTTCTTATTTATTTAATACCAAAAGAAAATACTTATAGTTTAAAAGATAAGACCAAAACGGAATTAGAATACGTGGATAAAGAAATCCTAACAGAAACAATTTATCTTTATGATAGAAATGGTTTTTTAGCGCGTACAAAAGTAGCTGTCTCAAAAAAAACTGAAACTGTTGAAACGAAAGTCAAAGAATTATTGGAAGTTTTAATAAGAGATGGAGCAGGAGAAAGTAAAATACCTAATGGCTTTAAAGCAGTGATTCCTACAGATACAAAAATTCTTAGCTTAAATTATACAGATGGTCTTTTAAAAGTTAATTTCTCTAAAGAGTTATTAGAAGATGTAAAAAAAGAGGAAGAAGAAAAAATTATTGAAGCTATTGTTTACACAGTAACTAGTATTGAAGAAGTGGGAAAGGTCATTATCTATATGGAAGGAGATATTTTAAATTATCTTCCAAAGTCTAAAATTACACTTCCTTCCACTTTAGATCGTAGTTTTGGAATCAACAAAGAGTATGATATTAAAAGCAACAAAGAAGTGACAGGCGTTACAATTTATTATATTAATCAATATAAAGATGACACTTATTATGTACCTGTTACAAAATATACAAATGATAATAGAGAAAAAATAGATATTATTATTGATGAACTTGCTTCGGCACCTTTATATCATAGTAATTTGATGAGTTTTTTAAATCAAAACGTAAAATTACTAGAAGCAGAACAAGCTGATCATCAAATGAATTTAGAGTTTAACTCTTATATTTTTAATGATATTGATGAAAAAAATATATTAGAAGAAGTAATCTATACAATTTGTTTATCCATTGGAGATAATTATGATGTAGAAGAAGTATCCTTTACAGTAGAAGATGAAGAAATTTATAAAAGTGTTATAAAAACTATTGAATAAAAAATCTATTTGTTGTATAATTTATTTGTTCATTTGAACAAATGTGTCTCAGTAGCTCAGCTGGATAGAGCAACGCCCTTCTAAGGCGTGGGTCGGGGGTTCGAATCTCTCCTGGGACACCAGATTGATAGAAAACTCGAACTTTTAATTTTTCTGAGAGTTCGAGTTTTAATATACATAAATTTATGATAGATTATTTGCAGAGATTAAATTGATAATGTCAATTTAATAAACACACTTGTACATTGATGTCATCAATGTACATGTGAAATCGTATTGAACGATTTGTAAAAATTGGAAGTATGTGCTATAATTTTTTTATCAGCAATGATTAGGAAGAGTAACTTTGAAACTTAATATAGAGAGTTATCGGTTGGTGAAAGATAATATAAGTTATTAGTGAAAGACACCTATGAGCTACTTATTTGAAATTAATAGTAGAGTAAGTCGGATGTGAGCCGTTATTTCATTAAGTGATTATGTATTAAATCTTATTGATATATAATAAATTGGGTGGTACCGCGGATTCTAACAGTTATTCGTCCCTTTGTGGATAATATAACTGTTTTTTTTATTATATTTGATAGGAGGAAGAAAAGTGAAAAAAGTATATTTTAAAAACTTAAATGAATGCTTTGAACAAGAGATTACTATCGAAGGCTTTGTTGATAGTATTCGAGATTTACAATATGTTCAATTTTTGGTTGTTAGAGATACTACTGGTAAAGTTCAAGTAACGATTGAAAAAAATGAAAATAATTGTAAATTAAATGAAATTGTTTCAAATTTAACTTGTGAAAGTACTGTTAAAATTGTTGGAACATTATTACAAAATGAAAAAGTGAAACTTAATGGAATGGAGTTAATTCCAAGTGATATTATTGTAACTAGTAAATGTTTAGAAGAATTGCCTTTAAACTATAAAGATAGTAAGTCTGCACTATTAGATACTAGATTAAACTACCGATTTTTAGATTTAAGAAGTGAAAAAAATCTTCTTATGTTTAAAGTTCAAACATGTCTTATTAATTCAATGAGAGAATTTGTTGTAAAAAATAATTTTGTTGAAATCCACACTCCTAAAATTATTAGTACTGCAAGCGAATCTGGATCTGATGTGTTTGAAGTAAAATATTTTGATAGAAAAGCATATTTAGCGCAAAGTCCACAGTTTTATAAACAAATGGCAATGTGTAGCGGATTTGATCGAGTTTTTGAGGTTGCTCCTGCATTTAGAGCCGAGAATTCAAACTCTTATAGACATACAACTGATTTTACTTCATTTGATGTTGAAATGAGTTATATTGAGTCTTTGGAAGAATTAATGGATTTTGAAGAAAATCTTTTTATTGCAGGTATAACAGCAGTAAAAGAAAAGTATGGAGATCAAATTAAGGAATTGTTTGATGTTAATGTAGTTGTACCAACAAAGCCATTTCCTCGAATTAAACTAGAAGAATTATATAATGAATTAGAAAAAGAATATGGTTTTAAAATGAATTATGAAGATGTCGGAGATATGAATGCAGAATCAGAAAAATTAGCATCAAAGTATATTAAAGAAAAATATGGACATGAATTTGTATTTATTACAGATTTTAGTGCTAAAAAGAGAGCTTTCTATCACAAGAGAGAAAATGGTATTCCTCAAGGAGCAGACCTCATTTGGAAAGGGTGTGAAACTACTACTTTAGCATTAAGAGAACATAGGTATGAAGTGTTGTGTCAACAGGCCAAAGAAAAAGGGTTAAGTGAAAATACTAAATTCTATTTACAATTCTTCAAATATGGATGTCCACCACACGGAGGTTTTGCTTTTGGAGTAGATAGAGTAACTATGTTACTTCTTGAAACTGACTCTTTAAAAGAAACAATGTTTCTATTTAGAGGTCCAAGTAGATTAGAACCATAAAAAGAGGACAAAATCCTCTTTTTGTGTTATATTTATATTAGTTAAATTTATTACTAACTACTTCTTTTGCCCAAAGAGTTGTTGTACTTCTCTCTCGGACACCATAGAGAAATTAGTCGAACTAATTCGACTTTCAAAATATAAAGGTTAATTTCGGTTAATCTTTTTTGCTTGTTTTGAAAGGGGTATGCTAATCTATATTAATAATAAAGGCAATTATTTCAATGAACCATTTAAATTAATGCCAATCATTGATAAATTTAAATCAGACATGAAAACCATTGTACACTCGTCGCTGGCGAGTTGTTGTCGTGCATTCTTATCCTGCTAAAAAAGTAACTCTTGAGTTAATGTATTAAAAGTTAAAAATATGTTTCGATTTTATAAAGAAAAAGGGATCTAATATCTTTAAAAAGAATCTAAAAAATATTATAATATAGTTGTACAAATAGTAATTTAATTAAATAATAAAATATATTTTTATAGTATCATAGACAATAATATTTCAGTTATATTTAAGATTTAAGTAGTAAATTAGAGTTAAGTGGTGATCATAATGAAAGTATTAATAATTGAAGATGAGTACAATTTGGCTGATGCTATATCTAGTTTGCTAAAAAAAGAAAGATATAATGTAGTTATTATTACGGATGGAGAACGAGGTTTAGAAGAAGCATTAACAAATACCTATGATTTAATAGTATTAGATGTTATGCTGCCACACAAAAATGGTTTTGAAATACTAGATGAATTAAAAAAAGAAGAAATTAGTTCTAAAGTTTTAATGTTGACTGCAAAAAATACTATAGATGATAAAATGACTTGCTTTAATAATGGTGCAGATGATTATTTAACAAAACCATTTCACATGCAAGAACTAATTGCAAGAGTAAATATTCAACTTCGTAAATCTAAAACAAAGAATAATAATATAATGGAACTTGGAGATATTATTCTTAATATAAAAAGCATGGAGTTGTGTAGTCGAAATGAAAATTATAAAGTAAAAATAATTGGAAAAGAATTTCAACTTTTAGAATTACTAATGAATAACCCTAATCAAGTAATCTCAAAAGAACAACTTTTTGTTAAAATTTGGGGATATGATACAGAAAGAGATATAAATACATTAGAAGCATATATATCTTTTATTAGAAAAAAATTAAAACTTATCAAATCCAAAATAAACTTAAAAGCGATTCGTAATATGGGGTATGTATTGGAGGTTTTAGATGAAAAAGTTAAGGAATAAAGTCTTTTTTACAATATTTACAATAATGACTCTTTTTGTACTTATTATTACTACTACAATGATAGTAAGAAATTATGTAGAAAAAAAGGAATCTATTACAGAAATACTTACTAATGCAGCAAGAATGCCAAATAAAAACAAAGATAAAATAGATTTTCCATCAAATGAAAAAATTAATGGACAAGACACAAGAAGGATTTATTTAGATTTTATGATATATACAATAATATTAGATAGAAATGGAAATTTTGGTGAAATAATTAATCATACCAATAATGATGAATTTGATAGTTATAAAATAGAAACTATAGCAAATGATATAATTGATAAACATATAGAAGATTTTTTTGTAGGGAATCTTTTTATAGATAATTATGCTTATTTTTTTACACCAAATAACACTCTAATTATTATTGATAATACAAATCTAAATAAAATTTTAGTAAACGAATTAATTATTTATTTAATGACAATAATTCTTTGTGAAATTATAATATTAATAATTACTTATATAATAACAAAATGGATTACAATACCTGTAAAAAAATCTTTTGAACAGCAAAAAATATTTGTTGCTGATGCTTCTCATGAGTTAAAAACTCCACTATCTGTAATACTAGCTAGTGCAGATGCATATTTGAGTGACAAAAATGATAAGTGGGTATACAATATGAAAAATGAATCAGAAAGAATGACTAAATTAGTTAAGGAACTGCTAGATCTTGCAAAGACGGAAGAAGATATTGAAATAATGATGCAAGAAACTAATTTATCAGATATTGTAGAGGGTACTATTCTAACTTTTGAAAGTTTATTTTATGAAAATCATATTGAATTAAAATATGAAATAGAGCCAAATATTGAAATATTATGTAATGAAGATTTAATTAGTGAACTTATGTATATTTTAATTGATAACTCTATTAAACATTGTGATAAAGTAGGGAAAGTTTTTATTAATCTATTTAAAAATAATAAACAGGTTATTTTAGAGATTAAAAATACAGGATTACCAATAAGTAAAGAAAATGAGAGTAAAATATTTGAACGCTTTTATAAAATGGATTCGTCAAGAAATAGAAATAGTGATAATTATGGACTGGGACTCGCTATAGCCAAAAATATAGTAGAAAAACATAATGGAAGTATCTCTGCTCATTCAAGTGATGGATATACAACATTTAAAATAATATGGAATCAAAAATAATAATTTGATTCTTTTTTATTTTTTCAGTTTTGTTTAAGGTAGGGTTGATAAACTTTATCTTGTAAACAAAAAAGGAAAGGTGAAAAAAATGTTTATATTAAAAAATGCAATGATTTCTATTACTAGAAATAAAGGAAGAAATATTCTAATTGGTGTTATTATTTTGGTTATAGCTTGTGCTTGTACTGTAACTTTAGCGATAAATAATACCGCTAAAGATTTAATTAATTCTTATGAGAGTGCTTATGACAAAGAACTTACTATTTCATTCAATAGGGAAAATATGATGAAAGATGTTGATTTTAGCAACAAAGATAATATGGAAGATGCAAAAGATAAATTTAATAATATTGCGTCTTTATCTATTGATGATGTCAAAAGCTTTGCAGAAAGCGATCATATAGAAAATTACTATTATACATATAACATTTCATTAAATGGCAATAATATTGAAAAAGCTGAAAATGAATTAGAAAATAATGATACCAAAAGACCAAATATGTCAGGTGGAAGATTTAATTTTGGTGAGTCATCTTATGACTTTACTCTAAATGGATATAGTTCATTAGATGCAATGAGTGAGTTTGTAGAAGGAACTTATGAAATGAAGGAGCTTGCTCTAAACGCATGGGATATAGCATTTGATGGCAATTATATTTTCATCAATGAAGAATTAGCTTCTTATAATAGTTTAAGTCTAAATGATAAAATAAAGTTAGAAGATGAAAGTGGATTAACTTATGAGTTTGAAATTATAGGTATTTACAAAGAAAATGAATCTAGTTCGGAAAGTCCTATGAGTTTCTTCTCAAATTCAGCGAATACTTTAATCACTAATGCTGATGCTTTGGTGAAAATAACTACTTCAAATGAAAATGTAAAAGGAAGTGTTACACCTACATTTATCATTGATGATTACAAAAATAAAGATAAGGTGCAAGAAAAATTTCATGAAAAAGGACTTGATGAAAATTACATTCTTGAAACAAATGAAGAATTAGCAAATTCAGGAGTCTCATCCGTTCAAAATGTTAAATCATTTGCTACTACATTTTTAATTATTACATTGCTAATTGGTGGAATCGTATTATTTATTATTAATATGATTAATATTCGTGAAAGAAAATATGAAATTGGAGTACTTAGAACGATAGGTATTAGTAAAGTAAAACTTACTATGCAATTTGCTTCAGAACTATTGATAGTTGGTTTTGTTACTTTAATGCTTGGAGCAGTAGTAGGTGCCACTATGTCTAAAGGTATTAGTAATTCTCTATTATCTAGTGAAATTAAAGCTTCACAAGATAAGACAGAGAAAATCAATAATAATTTTGGAGGTCCAGGAGGATCTGGTGGTGGAAAAAAAACATTTGGAAATAAAGGAATGCCTGTTGTTCAAGCATACAACTCTATAGATGCTGTTGTTAGTGTAACAGTGATATTAGAACTATTAGGAATTGGACTAACATTAATATTAATAAGTAGTTTATCATCGATGATAAGTATTCAAAGATTTTCGCCATTAACTATATTGAAAGAGAGGTCATAATGATGGAAAAGAAAAAAAGTATTAATTCAGAAACAAAAATAAATAAGGATAATATATTGCTTTCTATTCAAAACGCAAGTTACCAGTATAGTGATGCAGAAGAAGATGAGTATGCACTAAAGAATGTAAGTTATGATTTTGAAAAAGGAAAAGTATATGCTATACGAGGAAGAAGTGGAACAGGAAAAACAACTTTGCTATCTTTAATTAGTGGTTTAGAAAGATGTACTGAAGGAAGTATAGTATTTGATGGCAAAGATTTAAAAGATATAAATTTAGATTATTATCGTAATCATGAAATTGGTATAGTTTTTCAAAGTTATAATTTACTGCCATTTATGACTGCAAGTGAGAATATTATTCTATCAATGGATGTTAGTGGAATAAAAATAGGAAATAAAAAAGAAGAAGCAATTAAACTTATGAAAAGCGTTGGTTTAAAAGAGACATATGCTAATCGTAAAGTTTTAAGAATATCGGGAGGGGAACAACAAAGAGTTGCAATAGCTAGAAGTCTTGCCTATAATCCTAAAATGATTGTTGCTGATGAACCAACAGGAAATCTTGATAAGCAAACCGAAAAAGAAATTTTAGAAATATTTAAGAAATTAGCTCATGAAGATGGAAAGTGTATAATAATTGTTACTCACTCTCCTAATGTTTGTGAGTCTGTGGATCAAGTTTATGATTTAAAAAAGATTAAATAAGAGAAAGGAGATAAAATTACAATTGATCTTAAAGATTAAAACTATTAGGAACAAAACTCTAAAAAAGGGTACATTTGATTAGTCAAATCAAATTTAGTCCATTCGGTAGCATCTGATTTCACAATTAAGTGATTTCAGATGCTTTTGCTATTTGAGGAGTAATATTATAAAAATAGAGAACTGGATGCTAGTAGATTTTATTTTTTCATGTATTACCTATAGAAAAGCTTTCTATAGCAAAAGAGAGAAAAGTCTGGCGACAAACCCATGATTATAATGTTATTTTCAAAGAAGCAGATTATGAAACACTATTAAAAAGAAAAAGACCAGAATTTGTGAAAAAGAAGCAGGTTTGATTTGAAAAAAATATAGAATTATGCTATAATTTAAAACAGGAGGGGATTTTATGAAAAAAACAGTAGCAATTTTATCTCTTTGTATTTGTGTAGGAATTCTTACAGGATGTGGAGAGAAAAAGAAAGAGGAAACTAAAGTAGTAGAATGTACACAAACACAAACATTATCTACTTATGAAATTAAATCAAATTTTAAAATAACTGCAAAAGGAGAAGTTGTTGAAAAAGTAGAAGCAAATGAAACATACACTTCAGAAGATACTTCTATTGTAGACCAATTGGAACAAACTCTAAATTTGCAATATGAAAATTTAAATAGTTCATATGGTGGATATACACATAAAGTGACAAAAGGAGAAAAAGAAGTATCAGCTTCTGTAACAATTGATTATAGTAAATTTGATTCTAAAAAATTTGCAACTGATAAGAAATTAGAAAGCTATATCAAAGATGGCCGTTTAACTTTAGATGGTGTTGTAAAACGCTATGAATTAAATGGAGCAACATGTAAATAACTCGAAAGAGTTATTTTTTGTTATCGACGCAAAAAGAGTGAAATTCTTGTGAAAAAGTGCTATAATGAATAATGAGGAGGAAAGATAAGATGAAAAAAATGATATCTGTTTTATTACTTTGTGTTTGTATTGGAATTGTATCAGGATGTGGTGCAAAAAAGAAGACTGTTGAGTGTACAGTAACTCAAACTTTATCAAATTATAAGTTGAATGCAACTTACAAAATTTATGCAACAGGTGATGTAGTGGATAAAGTGGAAACTGTAGAAGTTGTAGAATCTTCTGATACATCTATCTTAAAACAATTAGAAACACAAGTAACCACACAATATGAAGACAATAATAAAAAATATGGTGGAACAGATTACAAAATTACAAATAATGGTTCTAAGCTTGAAAGCAAGGTAACGATTGATTATAGTAAGTTTGATATGGAAAAAATGGTAAGTGATAATAGTGCTATGAAAAGTTTAGTAAATAAGAAAAATCGCTTAACAGTAAAAGGAGCAACCTCTCTTTATGAGACTATGGGAGCAACATGTAAATAACTCTTTTTGAGTTATTTTCTTTATATCTAAATCATATTCTTAAGTGAAACTTAACAAATGAAGAGAAACATGATATAATTTTTTAGGAAGGTGAAAACATGTTTGAAAATAAAAAAGTGTATATCATGGGAATGGCAAGAAGCGGATATGAAGCAGCCAAACTTTTAGCGCCATTTCATAATGATATCTTAATAACAGATGGAAAAGAGCAAGATCGAGCTCAAGTAGAAGAATTAGAAAAATTAGGTGTTAAAATCGTAATTACAGATAAACAGGAAGACTATTTAGATGAAACATTTGATCTTGTTATAAAAAATCCAGGCATTCGATTTGATACTCCTTGTATAAAAAAGGCAGAAGAACTTGGAATTAAAATTATAAATGAGGTAGAATTAGCTTATCATTTTTTACCAAAAAATACTCACATTGTAGCAGTTACAGGTTCTAATGGAAAAACAACAACAACAACCTTAATTTATGAGTTCTTAAAAGAAATGAAAGCCCCAGTTCATTTGGGTGGAAACATTGGATTTCCAATGTGTTCTTTAATTAAAAATGTAAAAGAAGGAGATTATATTGTACTTGAAATTTCAGCACAACAGCTTCATGATATGTATGATTTTAAAACAGAAGTTTCTGTGTTAACCAATTTGACTCCAGTACATATTGATTTTTTTGGAAACTACGAATACTATCAGGAAATGAAGAAAAAAATATTTATGAATCATACATTATCAGATATAGCAATTATTAATTTAGATGATGAAACAGAAATCGCTTTAACAAATGATATTAAATCAAACAAAACATATTTCTCAATAAAAAAAAGCGCGACAGCTTATTATAAAGATGGGGCTATATATTATGGAGATGAAAAAATTATAGATACAAATGATATTCGAATTCAAGGAAAACACAACTATCAAAATATCATGTGTGCTATCATTGCTACAAAACGTTTTGGAATTCCAAATGATGTTATTAGAACGGTTCTTTCTCGTTTTGCAGGAGTAGAACATAGACTAGAATTTGTAGCGAAAATAAAGGGAAGAGAATTTTATAATGACTCAAAAGCAACAAATGTGAAATCAACAGAAATCGCTTTAGGGTCTTTTGACAAAGCTATGATTTTATTATTAGGCGGACTAGATAGAGGACATTCTTTTGAAGACCTAAAAGATGATATGCGATATGTAAAACATGTAGTTTGTTATGGAGAAACAAAAAATAGAATTAAAGAATTTTGTGAATCCATGAATAAAGATGTAACAGTAGTTGATACGTTAAAAGAGGCTACTAAGGTTGCATATAATTTATCAGAAGAAGGAGAAGTAATTCTATTATCTCCAGCTTGTGCTTCTTGGGACCAATATGAATCATTTGAAAAGCGTGGGGAAGACTTTAAGCAAGCAGTAGAAGCGTTAAAGTAAGTGAATTTTATTCACTTATTTTTTAAAGTTTGTGCTATAATGAATAAGGATAGATAATTAGGAAAGGATGATACAATGTCAAAAATTAAAGATGTTATAGGAAGAGAAATTTTAGATTCAAGAGGAAATCCTACTGTAGAAGTAGATGTCATTCTTGAAAGTGGAATTATTGGAAGGGCTGCTGTTCCAAGTGGAGCATCAACTGGGGAAAGAGAGGCTTTAGAATTACGTGATGGTGGAACTCGTTATATGGGAAAAGGAGTTTTAAAAGCTGTTAGTAATGTCAATGGAGCTCTTAGAGATTTGGTGCTTGGAATGGATGTTTTAGATCAAAAAGCATTAGATTATAAAATGATAGAAGCAGATGCAACTGAAACAAAATCAAAATATGGAGCCAATGCAATTTTAGGAATTTCTATGGCCGCATTAAAAGCAGCTGCTTTATATGAAGAAAAACCTCTTTATGAATATGTTGGAGGAGGTATGAAATTACCTGTTCCAATGATGAATATTATTAATGGTGGAGCTCATGCTGATAATAAATTAGATTTTCAAGAATTTATGATTATACCACAAGCAGATACCATTCATGAAAGAGTTCAGATTGGAGCAGAAGTATTTCACAATTTAAAAAAAGTATTGAATGAAAAGGGACTTGCAACAGGAGTAGGAGATGAAGGAGGATTCGCACCTGATTTAAATAGCAATCAAGAAGGTTTTGAACTCATCATGGAGGCAGTCAAAAAAGCAGGCTATACATCAGATGATGTTAAGCTAGCAATTGATGTGGCTGCTAGTGAATTTTATAAAGATGGAAAATATGAATTAGTTGGAGAAGGAAGAAGTTTAACAACAGAAGAACTCGTTACATACTATGAAGATTTAATTTCAAAATATCCAATTATTTCAATAGAAGATCCAGTCGATGAAAATGATTGGGAAGGATTTACATTGATTACAGAGCGATTAGGAGATAAAATACAACTTGTTGGAGATGACTTATTTGTTACAAATAAAAAGTGTCTACAAATGGGAATTGACAAACATGCTGGAAATGCAATTTTGTTAAAAGTAAATCAAATAGGGACTATTACAGAGACAATCGAAACTATTGAATTAGCAAGAGAACATGGATATGCAACAATTATTTCTCATAGAAGTGGAGAAACAGAAGATACTACTATTGCAGATTTGGCAGTTGGTCTTAATCTTGGCCAAATTAAAACAGGTTCTATGTCTAGAACAGATAGAATTTGTAAATATAATCAATTAATGAGAATCGAA
>JAAWCI010000070.1 GCA_022793145.1 Bacilli bacterium
AATTTTTGAGTATTTGAACTATTTTTCATGGCTTTCACCTCCTGTACACTAATAGAATGTGTACAAAAGATTTTTTCATACATAAAAATAAATGGTAATTTTTGGTTATAATAAATCTTGATTTTTTTTATTTTCTAAATCTGTAATAACCTCTATATGATGAATACAATCATCAATTAAATTTTCATAGTCAAAACTTTTTTCATAGAGAATGGCTTTCTCTAATTCTGGATTAATTACAGGATGTTTCGGAAGAAAAATGGTACAACAATCTTCAAATGGTAAAATGCTAGTTTCGTAAGTTCCAATTTTTTTTGAAATTTCAATAATTTCTAATTTGTCTAAGCAAGCGACTGGACGAATTACAGGCATATTCGTTACATGATTAATCACTACCATACTAGTTAAAGTTTGACTGGCTACTTGACCAATACTTTCTCCATTCACAATAATTTTGCACTTTCGCATTTTCGCATATTTCTCAGCAATTCGATACATCATTCTTCTCATGATGGTTATAATATAGCTATCAGAAACATTTCTATAAATTTCTTCTTGAATTCTAGTAAAAGGAACAACATGAACCTTTATATTTCCAGAATACTCATTCATAATGGAAGCTAATTTTATCACTTTATTTTTTGCTTCTAAGCTAGTATGCGGAGGCGATTCAAAATATAGACACTCAATGTCAACTCCTCTTTTTAAAGCCATATAACCTGCAACTGGACTATCAATTCCACCACTTAACATGAGCAATCCTTTTCCTTGAATACCTACTGGATAACCACCACTTCCTTTGATTTCTTCTGTATATAAATAAGTTCCTTCTCTTCTAATTTCAATGGTTAATAATAGATCTGGATTATGAACGTCTACCTTACAATCAATATTTTTTAAAATATGTCCCCCAATTACATTATTGAATTCCATAGAAGGAATTGGAAAAGATTTATCTGCTCGTTTGGTTGCTACTTTAAATGTTTTAAATTCTTTTTGATTCAATAATTCTAAAGCCTTTGCTTTAATACTATCAACATTAGTTTCTGTAGGATAACAAATTACTATACTATGAATACCAAATATTTTAGTCAATTTATTTGTAACTTGCTCTAAATATAGTTCTTCCACTTCAATATACATTCGAACTCTATCTTTACTCATTTTAAAAGGAATTTCCTTTAATAATGATTCAATATTTTTAGCTAGCATATTAATAAATACTTTTCGGTTGGCTTTTTTCGTTGTTAATTCTCCATATTTTATTAATATTAAATGTTTCATTTCATAATGTCTCCTTTCTTTTGGACTATTCCTAGTTTGTTATAATACATTTCTAATACCTCGATTGGTGGCTTTTTTTCAGTTGGCGAAAGCTCTTTTCCATCTAATATTCCCTCTACTATTTTTGTATCATAAGCAATCGTTAAAAAGTAAGTTGACATACTTTTTAATAACTCTTCTAAACTTTTTCGTTGTTCTTCGGTTAAAACAACAGGCATCATAAGATATGCACTTTTTCCATATTTTTCTTCTTGCTTGGTTGTATTAAAAATGACAATATTTCCATAGAGTGTTAAAAAGTAGGCTATGGTATCTGCTGTATGCCTAGCATTTAATTTTTTCAAAGTTTCATTATTCGGATATTTTTCTTTAATATAATCAAGCAAACAAATTGCGTGAAATAATCTCTCATCGTTTCGGTCTCCACGCCTTTTTATCTTTCCGTCTACAGGAATGACTGCTAATTTATGCTGTTCCATTTTATTCTCCTTTCTTAGTTCTGATACCGTAACCCTTTCGGATAATGATTTTTAAGTTTACCATCTTTTGATTTAAATAACCCTAATGGATATCCATCAACAAGAATTACTCCATATCCATTTTTTACATCAGCCTCTATCTCTTCTCCTCTTAAATAAGAGGGAATTCTTTTATCTCCTAATTTTAAATTGCAACAATTCAAAAAATCATCTCCATAAGCTTTTACAAATTGATGATGAGGAATAAATCTCTCTTTTTCTATCTCTCCCATTTTTACAAAACAAGACAATAAAGACATCTTTGGAACTTCTAATCTGTTAGGAAGAACCACAATATTATTCTGATATTTTTTCATTATATAATCATGTTTCTTCATGTTATTTTTTAAAAATTCTTCTACAATTTTTCTGTCTGATTGATTTAATTCTTGTAAATGATTACAAATATCCTTTTTTGGACTCTCTTCTTTTTTTTCTAATACAATCATAAATTGTCCTTCCCCATAAAGATAGGGATAACATCTTTTTGCTTTATTCGTTAAATAGTTTGAATCCACTTGAATACCAGGTAAAGTAATTTTATCATATATAGAAGAAATATCCACAATTTCAAAAAAATGATTTTTTAAGAACTCTATAATTTGACATTCATTTTCTAATAAATTAAATGTACACGTAGAGTAAATCAAATATCCTCCTTTTTTTAACATAGAAGCACTATCTTCTAATAAGCGTTTTCCAATGATACACATTTCCTCTATTTTTTCTTTTGACCATTCTTTTCTTGCAACCTCATCTTTTCGAAACATTCCTTCTCCAGAACATGGGGCATCAATTAATATGACATCAAAATATTCCTGATAAATTTCTTTTAAAGCATTTGAACTCATAGAAGAAATACAAACATTTTTTAATCCCAAACGTTCTACATTACTGAGTAATTTTTTTGCTCTATTATAATTGATTTCATTCGCTAATACTAAACCATCTGGTACTCTATTTGATAAAGATAATGTTTTCCCTCCAGGTGCTGCACACAAATCTAAAATTTTAAAATCTGGTTTTATAGGAGCTAACAAAGGTGGTAACATCGCAGAAGGCTCCTGTATATAAAATAATCCTGCATGATGATATGGATGATTTCCTAATTTTTCTTCTTTAACATAATAACTTGCCTCTAATGGCACTATTTTTTCTAATTCAAAAGGGGACATACGTTCAAACAAAAATGGTTTTATTTTATCTTTCTGTAATCGAATAGACTTTTTTGGTTTCTCTAAATAACTATATATTAATTTTTCATAGTCTTCTTTTTTTAAAATTTTTTCCATTTCTTCTAAAAACTGTTCTGGCATAATGACTCCTCTTTTTCTACAACCAATTATATCATAAATCCTTATGAAATGCTTGTAAAAATTAAAACATTCCTTTATAATAAACAAACAGGTGATAATATGAATAAGTATACATTTCATAATTTAAATCCTTATAAAAATACAATCTATAAAGATTTCTATGATAGGTTGTTTCATGATTTAGGAACTTATTATACTATGTTAGGATTTCCAGAAAATTGTGGAACTATTTGCAATAAGGCTATTTATATGCCTTGGAATTTCATTGATTTATTAGGAACACGTGCTATGAAGGCCTCTTTTGGAAAAATTCAAACTGCACATTCTTACAAACAAAACGATAGAATGGAAGATTCTAGATATGAGCACATGTGTTTTGCATATATGTTAGGCATTGACTTATTATTGATACTAGAAAAAAATGGATATCAGATTGACGCTAAAACAAAGGTAGCATTCCTTTTAAAACTTTTACTCCATGATAATGGACATGGACCATTCTCTCATCCCTTTGAAGAAATGGTTGACGGGTATAAAGGCATGCACGAAGATATTGGCGATCGAAATTTACAGGAAGATCAAGAATTGCAAGGTTATTTAGAAAGTATATATCCTGGATTAACTAATTACATCATTCATTTTAAAGAACAAGAACCTTATGGGTTACATGAACTTGTAGAAGGAATTTTTGATTTAGATAGAGCTGCTTTTTTAATTATAGATTCTTTTTTGTCCAATGAAAAACTTTTTCCAGAAAATTCTTGGCAAAATGTTCAAAAATTAATTCAAGATATTTATAGTATTTTTGAAAATATTATGTTAGTAAATGGAAAAGTCTTCTATCATCCCAATTGTTTTTATGAAATGGAACGATTTATAGGAAAAAGAGCCTATAATTATATTCATTTATATAATGAACCTGGAAGACTTTTAGATGATATGCTATTGCATGAATATGGGGTACAATTACTAAAACAAAAAAGCATTCCAAATACTTTTACCACTCTTTTAAAGTCTGTTATAGATTTTAAACAATTTTTAAAAGAAATGAAAGAAAAACAAGCTGCGATTAATTTAGACGATTATTTTCAATATATAGACCAAGATATACATAGAATTGTTCATTTGTCAGAATTATTCGAAAACGAAGATTTAAGGTTCTGCGCAAGAGGTTTTTTAGCTTCAAATGCT
>JAAWCI010000071.1 GCA_022793145.1 Bacilli bacterium
AAAATCTTTAATCCATCATAAATATATCCTTCATCAAATAGTTTCTTCAAAATCCACCATTCTGTTTCAATATAATTATTTTCATAAGTAATGTATGGATTTTTTAAATCAATAAATTGTCCCATTTCAGTTGTGAAATCACGAAACGCTTTTTCATTTTTCCACACACTTTCTCTACACTTTTCATTGAACTTTTGAATTCCATATTTTTCAATATCATTTTTCCCTTCAAATCCAAGCTCTTTTTCAACTTGAACTTCTACTGGTAAACCATGAGTATCCCAGCCTACTTTTCTAAGTACACGATATCCTTTCATTGTTTTATATTTACAAACAGTATCTTTTAGTAACTTCGCCATCATATGATGGATTCCAGGCATTCCATTTGCTGTTGCAGGCCCATCATAAAATACAAAATCGTCTTTTCTATTCTGAATACTTTTATTTAAAATATCTTTCTCTTCCCAATATTGAGAAGTCTCATTTTCTAATTCTCTGTTTTTTCCTTTTTTTAATTCTTTAAATTTTTCCATAAAAACCCTCCTAACCAAATATTACATATGCATAATAAGTAATAAAGGTAAATATCATAATAATTCCTTCTTTTTTGCTAATCACTTTGTCATTACTTGCTGCTACAAAAAGCATAAGTGCTGAAACAAGGAATAAAACCAAATCGACATAAGAGAATCCAGCTCCTGAAATCCCACCAAATATGGCAACTGGTAATCCCAAAACAATCCCAATATTAAAGATGTTACTTCCGATAATATTCCCAATTAATAAATCTTGTTCTCCTTTTCTAGCCGCCACTACTGATGTAACTAGCTCAGGAAGTGATGTTCCAAGTGCGATTACAGTAAGCGCTATCATTCTTTCGCTCACTCCTAAAAACTCTGCGATACTAGAAGCACTTTCTACTACAAAATGACTTCCAGCCATTACCCCAATCAATCCTAAAAAAGTGAAAATGATAGATTTATACATTGGATATTTTGGATTATCTTCTAATGTATTTGGATCATCTACTTCCTTTTTCTTTCTAATAATCGAAAATAAATAATAAATAAAAACCATAAAAAACAATAAAATAACAAATCCATCAGAATGACTAATCATATTGACTTGACTTTGATCAAATAAACTATCTACAAATAAAGTCACTAACAATAATGATAACATAATTGTAATTGGTAATTCTTTTCTAATTGTATTACTTTTTACTCTGAGTGTACAAAATAAACTAGATACTCCTAATATTAATAATATGTTGATAATATTACTTCCAATCACATTTCCCAACACCATATCTCCACTATTAGACATTAAAGCCTTAAAAGATACCGCTAATTCTGGTGCACTTGTCCCAAAGGCTACAATGGTAAGCCCTATTACTAATCTTGAAATATTTAAATTTCTAGCAGTAGATGAAGCTCCATCTACAAAAACATCAGCTCCTTTAATTAATAGCAAAAATCCTACAATCAAAATCAATATTTGTAATAACATACTTTTCCTTCTTTCTATAAAAAAAACTCATCCTACTTCTAAGGACGAGCTTTTTACCCGTGGTACCACCTTAATTAATACTCGAAACTATAACGCGTTACCGTTTCTATCTTCATAGAAAACATCTAGAGTGATTTATATATAATTCCTAGTTCCGTTTTCATCAACCACGAACTTTCTTGACTATTTCTTATATATCGTCTCTATCAAATGTTTTTAAAATTCTATTTTATCTATATCATTTACCATCTCTAATTGTGTTTCTACTACATCACGTAATCTTCTCTTGAAAACAGTCATATTACGTCTTAATTGACTTGCTTCTTGTTCCGTTTTTTCTGCTCTTAGTAATGCTTCATTTATAATGCGACTAGCGTTTCTTTTGGCGTCTTCTAGAATAACATCACTTTCTCTATGGGCTGCTACTTTCATTTGATCAGAGGTCTTTTGTGCCATCATGATCGCTCTATTTAAAGTGCCTTCCATATTTTCATATTGTCCTAGTCTCGCTTTTAAAGAAGCATTTTCTTGTTCCAAGCTTTGTAAAGCTGCTATTCTCTGGTCTTTTAATTTAAGTTCTGCAACCATTTTTTCTACTTGGTTAATTACTTGATCCAAAAAGGCATTTACCTCTATTGGATCATAGCCGCGAAGTGTTCGATTAAATTTTTCCATAACTTCACCCCTTGGCACTACGTGATATTGTAGCACACTTTTTTTCTGTTTTCAATATTTTCTACCACTCTAAATTGATATCGTGATTATCGTGAATATCTTTTCCCTCTGTATCATCAGTAATTTTTCCTTGAATATTGATATTATTTGGTGTACATAAAAAGATCCCTCCACCAATTTTTTGGATGTCTCCACCGATTGCATAAATTGTTCCACTTAAGAAATCAACAATCCTTTTGGCTTGATCAGAAGTTACTCTTTTTAAATTCACAACTACAGTATTCCTTGATTTTAAATGATCAGCGATTTGCTGAGATTCAGAATAAGCTCGTGGTTCTAACAAAATCATTTTCGCTCCACCATTATTCTCTGCTAAAGCTGCTTCTGTTGTTACTTCATAATATTGATCGCTATTCTCTGAATTCCCAAAAATATCTGGTTCTTCATCATTAAACCATTTTTTTAAACTGAATGCCATCCTGTCATCCTCCTTATTTTTGTTACTTTTGCATTATATAAAACATTTTATCATAAAATAGGAAAAAAGAAAACTGCTTTTGTCTAATTTTAGGGATAATAATTTTTCAAAATTAGACAAAAAAAGACATTGGATATCGTAATACCCAAATGTCTTCTATTTAATCATAAAACTAACACCTTTCTTTTCATTTTTGACAACAATTTCATATTGAAATAAAGCAAGTGTTTTTTTGATAATGGATAAACCCAAGCCAAATTGCCCTTTTATACCTTTTTTGTAAGGAGTAAAAATATCATTCAGTATATTAGGATCAATATTTGGCCCATCATTATAGAACGAAATACGATGATTCTTAATCGTTACTTTCACTTGTTTTTCTGCATATCTAATAAAATTATTTAACATGTTGTCAATAATTGCTTCCCACATGTCCTCTGTTCCTCTAAATATGGTCGTTTTGTCCCCAATATATATTTCGAAACTAACATCTGGTCTTTGCACTTTAAATTTTTCAATAGATTTTTTTAAAATATTAGAAATATCAATTGTTTGGTCATGATAATATTTTAAGTCTTTCATATAGTTTAATTTATTTAAATATAGTAAGGAGTGTACTTTAATTTCTAACTTTTCGACTTGTTCTTTTATTATCTGACTTCCTTTCTCTCTATCTTCTACACCATCTTCAATGGCTTCAATATATGATTTTATTACAGTGAGAGGAGTTTTAAAATCATGGGAGATATTTTGATACATCTGATTTTTATATTCATCTTGCTCTTTCAAAGTTATTCGCATTGTATCAATTGCTTTTGATAATGCTTGCAACTCGTCTTCAGTATTATATTCATAATGATCTATATAATTATCATTATCTAAGTTATCTACTTTTTCTTTTAAGTGTTCTATCTTTACTACCAATCGTCTACTCCAAAGGATTATAAGAGCAGTAATTAATAATAAAGTAATTAGTAAAATAGGAAATATTGTATAAAGAATATCCTCTCGGATTTCATTAATATAATTGTTATTTGTAAGTGCTACTTTGGTCACATAATTATTATTAGAGGTATTGTAATAATAAGTTTTTCCTAAGTAGTTAAACTTTCCGTAATTTTCTGTTATATTCTTTAAGATTTGTTTAGGAGTTGCTTTTATGACATCTTCTAAATTTTCAGATGTTACTACTTTGTTTTCGGCAGTAATATAAAGATAAGCAACATCAGTATTGATAATGTCATCTTCTAAATCTGGCCTAATTAATTCAAGAGGTTGTTTTAAATAAGTATAAATATTTCTTTCATAAACTGGAAGTAATACCTTTGGAAGTAATATTCCTAAACTAAAGAATATGATACCTACAATTAAAATTCCCATTGATAGTAACTGTCTAAATAAACTATATTTTACTGGTCTCATGTTAAACGATATCCAAATCCGTATAAAGTATTAATGTGTATATTAGGCATTTTCTTACGTAATCGCCTAACAAGATCATCTACTACTCGGTCACTACCAAAGTAATCTTCTCCCCACACATTTTTTAAAATGTCATCTCTGCTAAAGGATTTATTCTTATTTTCTAAAAACATAATTAACAAATCAAATTCTAAAGTAGTTAATACAATTTCCTTTTCCTGTTTAAATACCAATCGTTTATTTAAATCGATCTCATATCCTTCATAAGAAAATTTTTCACAATTTTTTGAATAGACTCGTTTGATAAAATTATTTACACGTAAAACCAATTCTTTTGGAGAATATGGCTTTGTAATATAATCATCACTTCCTAGTTCTAAACCAATAATCTTATCCAAATCTTGATCTCTTGCAGAAGTAAATATTACAGGAACATCTATATTATTTTCTCTTATTTTTTTTATTAAATCGTAACCACTAATGTTATCCCCTAGCATAATATCCAAAATCCATAAATGAACATTTTCTTTTCCTACATAATCAAGGGCGTCTTCTCCATTATAAAAATTTATAACTTCATAAGATTCTCTTTCTAAGTAAGATTTAATCAAACTATTTAAATTAACTTCATCTTCTACTAAACAAATCCGATACATATTTACACCTCGTTTAATAGTATAACACTAATAAATTCTTTTTTCTATCTCCTCCTTCCTTTTTATTTTAGGAGTGTATTTGTTATATTTTTGTATTTACATTTTTGCATTTGAATATTTTTAAATTTTCTTTCTTATCACCTCCACTGTACTCAGTATACACAAAAATTGTGGATAAACTTTGATAGAATTATGGGAAATTGTGGAAAATAAAAAAAATCAAAGCTTTTCACTTTGATTTAATTAAATCTCCATTCATTGTCGATCTTTTCTGCAATCACTTCTACACCATCTACAGTAAATTTAAATGATTCTGTTCCTTCTTCAATTTCAAAAGCATTACGATCTTCATAATATTTTACTACATTATCATATTGTGATAAAACAACAATTGTTTGCCCATTAGATGGATATGAGACACCTGTCGCTTTTTCAAACTTCACTGTAATATCTAATGTATTAGTACTATCAATTCCATTTGTAAATGTTATCACTTTTTCTAATTCATCATTTTTTAACCATAATACGAATTCGTTTTCTTTTAATTGATATTTATTTTTTGTAGTTTCAGTAATATCCATTGTTCCTACGCTTGCTGTAATATAATTTGGTTTAATGCCTAAATTTAATACAATTCCGTATTCTCCTTCTGTTGTATTTCCTGGTCCTTTCAAGAAACGTGTTTCTTTTACAGTTATCATATTTCCATTTTTGCTTACGGTAATTGATTGGTTATTATAATCCAAATCAGTATTTTCTACAGAAGCTAATTTGTCTACTGAATTTAATTCTACTTTTTCAAAATCCATTACAATAGAAACAGTTCCTACTACTTCATTTGTATCAGATTTTTTAAACGTATACTCTTTTGTTTCTGCTTTCACTCTTACAACAAAGGCAGTATCTGTTGTTGCTCCCATACTTGCAGCATCATTGATATCAGTATCTTTGATTTCATAATCATCACTAGCTAATGTTGTTGGATCAATTGCAAAATCCAAAATTAATAATATCCATTCTTCTGTTTCTGTATCATTTAAATAACTATGTAATGGTGCTTTCTTTGTTATTGTAATTAAGTTATTCTCTTTTACAACATCAATTGAATTTTGATTATGAACAGCATCTAAATCAGTCAATTTTGAAGAATCTACTTTCTCTGTTCCTTTTAAAACAGGAGACCAAATTGCTTCAATTGTCATGTTGCTATTAACAGGTGATGTAAAATCATATACATTTCCAGCATAACTCCAACCTTTAAATTCAAAGTTTTCTTTTGATAAGATACTTGGTTCCTCTACTCTTTTTCCTTCTTCTACTTCTACTACAGAAACAACAGAATTACCATCCATAAAAGTCACTTTGTATACCCTTGTTACTACTACTGGTTTTTCTATGATTGGCTTTTTATTAGTAGTATTATTTGTATTTTTTACTGGTACATTTACTACTACATTTTGCTTCCAAACTGCCACTAATTTAATACTTTTTTCTACTTTGCTATTAAAGTCATAACTTTTTCCATCTAGTGTCCATTCTACAAAAGTATATCCACTACGAGTTGGATTTGCAGGTTTTTTTACTTTTTCACCTTTCGATACTTTTTGAGCTTCTACAGAACTTCCTCCGGCACTATCAAAAGTTATTGTATTTTTAATAGTTCCTACTTTTAGCCATTTAGCTTCTAACTTAATATTCTTATCAAGCTCTTTTGAAAAATCAAATTTTTTTCCATCATAGTACCAACCAATAAACTCATAGCCTTCCTTTAATGGTTCTTCTGGTTCTTCTATTACTTCACCTTTTTTGATTTTTAAGCTTTCCACTTCTGTTCCGCCATGACTATCAAAGGTAACTTTAATAGAATTTCCTTTACTGCTTACTACAATTGCGAAAATCAAAATTCCAAGCAATACAATTAACACAATTGCAATCATCATTTTTTTCTTTTCTTTCATACTTCTCCCTCCATCCTAATGCTGATAAAGACAGATGTACTTTTCCCCCCTGACTTTATCTTAACTACATTATAGAATAAGGAGTCTTCAAAAGTCAACATTTTTATTATTTTTAAACCAAATTTCTACAAAAAAAAGAGGTTATTCTTCCTCTTCCTCAATTCTATGCCCACATAAAAAACATACTTTAGCATCCATATCTAATCTAGCACGACAATGTTTGCAAACTTTATATTGATCTAAACTTGCTGCTTTTACAGGCATTGCATCTGGATTAAATAATGGATCATCTTTCATCGGATCAATGGTAACAACTTTTTTAGTAAGCTCTACTTCTGATAATTGTTCCCTATCTTCCCAAGCACTTTCTTTATCTACGTCTAAAATCAAATTATCTTGTTCCATTTCTTCTACAATACCAAGTGGATTCATTGTGGATTCCTCATTAGATGGAATTTCAATTGGTATTTCTGGTTCTATATAAGAGTCTTCTAATGGAACAGGATCTATTTCTGGTTCTTCACTTACAACTTCTTCCACATCTGGAAATTGATTATACAAAGTAGAATTTTGTTCTTGGGCTCTAATATGACCTATTTCTTCAGCTGGTTTATACAAACTTTTTGTAAACGCCAAAATTGGATAAAATAAAAATGGTAAAATACAAAGTCCAAGATTAAAAATTACATTTTTGTGGAATCGTTCTCCAATTCGGTAAGAGATAAACCAAAATACTAAAACATTTAAAAATGGTATAAATAGTAGTGGCACTACAAAAACAGGAAGATCTGCTATTTTAACAAATAAATATAAATTATAAAATGGAATTAATACTTTATAACCATCAATCTTAGCTTTTTCAAATATTTTAAAACAAGATAATAACATAATGATTAAAAAGATAGAACTTACTATGATCAC
>JAAWCI010000072.1 GCA_022793145.1 Bacilli bacterium
GGGCGCACCCCAGGAGTAGTGTTGTTCGCGTTGTTAGTGCCGACATTCCCGCTCGTATTCACATTCCACACGTTATTCGTGTTGCCGCTATTAGGAGTGCATATGCACTTTTTTTACGTTTACCCATTAAACCAATATTTTTCAATAATTCTTCTTGTTCTTTCTCGGCTACCTTGATATGTATTCAAAAAATTATTGATACTACTAAACGCACTTTCAAAAGTCATTTTATTATTTTTATATAAATAGTTTACTTCTTTTACCCTTTTTTTCATTCTAACAATAGTATCTTTTCGAAGTGTCATAATTGTTTTTTTATTATAAATTCGAAATCTATAACCTAAAAATTCAAACCCTTCTGAGTTACTATATATTTTGGTTTTATTTTTATTGACTGCTAACTTATAATCTTCTTCTAAAATTTTCTGAATTTCTTTTAAACAATACTCTAAATGCTTTTTATCAGGATGGATTAATAAGAAATCATCCATATAACGAACATAATGTTTTACATGAAAATCATGAATGATTTTATGATCTAGAGCATTTAAATAAAAAATTGATAAAAATTGACTGCTCATATTGCCTATTGGTAAACCTTTTCCCACAGAATAGTATGGAATCTTTTCAATTTCTGATTTTCGTTCTGAAATTGGATATTCTCTTTCTTTTAAATATTTAATACTATCATTGATATATGAAAGATTTGTACTATTTATAATTGCCTCTACATAACGATATTCAAAATCACTTAATTCCGATTTCAACATTTTTTTTAAAATATTATGGTCAATACTGTAGAAATATTTACTAATATCAATTTTTAAAATATAAAACTTATCATATTTCTTATTTTTCTCAAGAAATTTTTTTACGTAGTTAATGCCAGCTTGCGTTCCCATTCCTTTTCTTGTTGCTACATTTCTATCATCTAAATATTTTGTTAATTTTGGCATTAGAACATATCTAGTAAAATAATGATTAATAACTTTATCTCGCATACTCAAAGACATTACAATCCTATATTTTGGATATTTTATTAAAAATATATTATACCTGCCACCTTGGTAATTTTCATCTTGTAAAGAATTATAAATCAATTCTATATTTTGCATTTTATTTTTCTCAAATTGGTAAACCTTTCTCTTGTTTTTTGTATTTTTTGCAACTTCATTTTCATAGACTTCTAAAATTCTACGATACATCTGGTTGTTTTGCATTTTTCCATTGATATACCATTTTTGAGATTTTTATTAATTCATTACTCTTTTTTTGACACATCTTTTCACTTATATATTTTTTCTTATAACTTTTTTCCAAATAAAAATCTAACATACTAATTTTACTCAATATTTTATTTTGATAATGTCTCTTTTGTTCTACATCTTCTTCAATGTTTGCTTGATAAATAAATTCTAATATATCTAAAGAATCAGAATGTAATCTATTCTTTATAACCATCTCTTTATTTGGATAATTAACTATAATTTCGTCCAAGGAAAGAATAAACTGTTTCATATATTTAACAATTAAAAATTTATCACTGGAAAACATAATCTTCAATCAAAGTTAATAATTCATCTACCTCAGACTCTTTTAAATCAGATATTCGCTCATAAATGAAATTAGACCTTTGCTCTCTTTCATATAATTTCTTTCCTTTGTCTACGATAAAACAATATTTATTTTTCTTTTTAAAATCTCTTTTTATTTCTTCTTTCCCTTCAATAATATAACTAATATTGTTTTCTTCTAAACAATTAATTACTTTATTATAAGCACTCAAAGGAAAACCAGATTTATTATTTTTTATATTATAATGAAACAAATAAAATAAAACATAAGCGTCATCATTATAAGCATTATAAAAACCCCCTAGTTTTTTAAGTGTTATACAATCCTTCACTTTTTCTACCTCCTAGATATACAACACACTACTAAAGTTTAACTTTTCCTACCATCATATTTATATTATAATTCATTTATTAAAAATTTCTCTTTTTGTTACTATTTAGTTTCTATAAATTTCTTGCATCAAACAGTTAGTAATAAGCTAGTCGCCTAGAAGCGATGTGCTTCTTGGGCGACTTCTAATACTTCGTTTTCATTTTCTTATTAGTTTATTTTATAACCACATTTTGAAAAAAAGAAGCACAAAACATTATGTACTTCTTTATTGTTATTTTAGATCTTCTATAAGCTAGTCGCTTAGAAGCGTTGAGCTTCTTGAGCGACATTATGCTCTTCGAGCATCTCTTATTTACTCAAAATATATGGATTACTTTCTGTTCCTGTTCCTCCTGTTATTTTTACGCTGGAGTCTAGATATACGACTGGGCGCACCCCATAACTGCTGTTCGCGCCGTTAGTGTTGACATACCCGTTCGTACGCACATACCACACGTCAGTCGCGCCGCCGCTCCAAGGAGTGATTGACCACTGGTATTTCGAATATCCTATCCAGTTATTACTCATACATGCATTATTTGTGGCATTCATATTAGTTGATAATGTACATCCACTTCCTGCATATCCAAAGTCTAC
>JAAWCI010000073.1 GCA_022793145.1 Bacilli bacterium
AGCATTAATTGTAGAACCAAAATATAGAAACCAAGGAATTGGCACTTCTTTGATGGAAATGTTTTTGGAAGCATGTCATAACCATAATATTAAGATATTAGAGACTGAAATTTTTCATAAAAATGAGTATATGCAAAAAATCTATTGGAGCTTGAATTTAAGAAAATTTTGTTATAGAATGAGAATGAACTACGAGGAGGAAACGGTATGAAAAGAAGTGCAGGAATTTTAGTTTATCGTTTAAAAAATAATAAAGCTGAGGTATTTTTAGAGCACATGGGTGGACCTTACTGGCAAAAAAAGGATGAAGGTGCATGGTCTATACCCAAAGGAGAATACATAGAGGAACAAGCGATAGAAGCAGCAGTTAGAGAATTTAAAGAAGAAACTGGATTTGAACTAAAAAAAGAAAGCCTCGATTTTTTAGCATCCATAAAACAAGGCAGTCAAAAATTGGTAACTGCATTTGTTACATGTCATGATTTTGATGAAAAGGCAATAAAAAGTAATATGTTTAAAATGGAATGGCCTCCAAAGAGTGGGAAAATGGTAGAATTTCCAGAAATGGACTGTGCAGAATGGTTTCAAATAAATGATGCTAAGAAAAAGATTTTAAAAGGTCAAATTCCGTTTTTAGAAAAGTTAGAAGAATATTTAAAGAATGCCAGATAAATAATAACGAAAAGTAGCTTAATTTGGTAGAGCGCTACGTTCGGGACGTAGAGGTTGCAGGTTCAAATCCTGTCTTTTCGACCAAAAAGTGAAATTTATATTTGAAAGCCGCTATAAAATAAGTGGTTTTTTAATTAGAAGCGTTGGATAATGATGGAAAAAATAGAAAAAGATTGTGAATACTAAGAGTAATAAATTAAATAGTAATGTTTTATGAAAAATAGTCTGTATCTTGTACCACTCTTCTCTTTATGATAAAATAAATATATAGAGTGAAGATATTGAGATTTATTATAAGAAGAGGAGTAATTATGGATAGAATTTTAGAAGAGGCATTAAAAAAGGAAAGACAAAGACAAGAACAAAATATAGAATTGATAGCAAGTGAAAACTATGTTTCAAAAGATATTTTAAAATTACAAGGAAGCATTCTTACAAATAAATATGCAGAAGGCTATCCAAACAAAAGATATTATGGTGGTTGTGAATACATTGATATTTTTGAAGAAAAGGCAAGAGAATATGCGAAACAATTATTTGGAGCTAAATTTGCTAACGTTCAGCCACATTCTGGTTCTAGTGCAAATATGGCTGTTTATAGAGCGCTACTTCAAAAAGGTGATAAAGTTATGGGAATGAATTTGTCAGATGGAGGGCATTTAACACATGGTCATCCTTTATCATTTAGTGGTCAGGATTATGAAATTGTTGATTATGATGTTGATATTGAAACAGAAATGATTGATTATGAAAAATTGAGAGAAAAAGCAATCGCAGAAAAGCCAAAAATGATAATTGCAGGAGCAAGTGCATATTCTAGAATCATTGATTTTAAGAGGTTCCGGGAAATTTGCGATGAAGTAGGAGCATATTTGATGGTAGATATGGCTCATATTGCTGGGTTAGTTGCAACAGGATTGCACCCATCTCCAGTTCCATATGCAGATGTTGTCACAACGACAACACATAAAACATTAAGAGGTCCAAGAGGCGGATTGATTTTATGTAATGATGAGACACTTGCTAAAAAAATAGATAGTGTAGTTTTCCCTGGAATACAAGGTGGACCATTGATGCATGTAATTGCAGCAAAAGCAGAGTGCTTTCATGAAGCATTACAGCCAGAATTTCAAGATTATATGAATCAGGTTGTTAAAAATATAAAAGCAATGGCGGTTTCTTTAGAAGAAGAAGGATTTAGAATTATTTCTGGTGGAACAGACAACCATTTAATTTTAGTAGACGTAAAAAATTCTGCTAATATAACAGGAAAAGAAGCACAAGAACTTCTAGATAAAATTCACATTACAGTGAATAAAAATTCGATTCCAAATGATCATGAAAGACCTATGGTAACAAGTGGTATTAGAATTGGTAGTCCAGCGATGACAACAAGAGGCTTAAAGGAAAATGAATTTATACAAATTGGAAAAATTCTTGCAAAAGCTTTAAAAAATCCAACAAATGAAAAATTATTAGATGAATTAAGCAAAGAAGTTATAGAACTAACTAGTAAGTTTCCGTTGAAATATGAAAAGGAATAGAAAAATTTATGTATCAAATTAGTAGGGTTAGAGTTATTGGATTAATTAAAAATTATAAAGGAGAGAATTCTCCTGTGGAAGAAAAAGTATTAGCAACTAGAATGGGTAAAGTTCATGTATACCAAGATGTCTTTTTTGAGGAATGTCGATATTCTCTTTTTCCTGTATTAGTTGCTTTAGAAGAGACCCTTTCTATTGGAAACATGGAAGAAATAAGACGATTTTGTACTTCTAAAGAACTTCAGTCAGGGAGGATTTCAAAAAAACGATTAATGGAAATCTATAATCAAATTAATCCACCAGAATATAAAATATCAGAAGAACAGTTAGAGATGATAAAGAAACATAAGAAAAAATATGGAGATATCTAATCCATATTTTCTTTTTTTAAAGCTAATAATTGTTTTTCAAAATATTCTAAATGAACTTTTTCATCTTCAATAATTCTAAGTAATAATTCTCTAATATAGGGGTCTGTGATCACTTGATAATGAGCCTGATATTCTTCAATAGCATGACTCTCTTTTTCAATATCTAATTTTAAAATATCGATGACAGATGTAGTATAATTAATATTTTTACTAGTCCAATAAATTTTATTATCTGAATTTGCTTCATAAGTTATATATTCAGGTGTAACACCGAGGAGCTCTATTGTTTCGCCTAAAAGTTTTAGGTGATGCATTTCTATAACAGAAATGTAAAAAAGATTATTAGCAATTTGCGGATATTGTTCTCTTAGTATTAAATTTTGAAACATATAAAGATGAATAGCACTGTCTTCTCCACTTTCTCCAGCATAGTCTTGTAATAATATTTTCGCATATTCTATATTTTTACAAGTTACTTTCGGCTTGGGATAGGGTTTATTTAGTTGAAAATCCATATAATCACCTAATAAATTTTATGAAATAAAATATAAAATATGAAGATAATATATTTTGATAACAAAAATAAATTTTGGAAAGGAATTCTCAAAAGAGTCGTAGAATAAGAAAAAAAAGGTCGCATTCTACAGACTAATGTAGAATGCAAATGATAATTATAAATGGTATCCTGAATACAGGAAGTGGTTATATGGATAGAAGAGTTTCTAAAGGACATGGAGAAATCAAATTTAAATTGGCAGATAGAATGAAAGAAAGAGGATTGTCGAAAAATAAATTATGTAATGAAACTGGCTTCCGCTTTGAAACCATTCAGGGATATTATTTAGGAAATATTAGCCGTGTAGACTTATTTGTCCTTTCAGAATTTTGTAGAATCTTAGGCTGTAAAGTAGAAGATATTATTGAATATGAACCTAAAAAAAAGTAAAAGATAACAGTATTTGTTATCTTTTTTGATTATCTAGAGTGATTTATGATATACTTGTTATGTATGACGTTAAAAGGAGGATACAGATATGGAAGCGTGGAAAAATTTTAAAGGAGAAACATGGAAAAATGAAATCAATGTGGAAGATTTTATTTTGAATAACTATCACGAATATCAAGGAGATGATACTTTTCTAGAAGGTATTAGTGATAAAACGAAAAAAGTTTGGGATAAAATATCAGAACTTTTAAAAGTAGAGTTAGAAAAGGGAGTTTTAGATGTTGAAACGAAAATCGTTTCTGGAATCGATAACTTTAGTGCAGGATACATCGACAAAGAAAATGAAGTAATTGTTGGTTTGCAAACAGATGCGCCATTAAAAAGAATTGTTAACTTATATGGTGGAATTCGTATGGCACATACATCTTTAGAAGCCTATGGATATGAGTTTGATAAAACAGTTGGAGATTATTTTAAAGAATTTCGTAAATCTCATAATGATGGAGTATTTGATGCCTATACTCCAGATATCAGAAGAGCTCGTAGTGCAGGATTATTAACAGGTCTTCCTGATGCTTATGGAAGAGGTAGAATCATTGGAGACTATAGACG
>JAAWCI010000074.1 GCA_022793145.1 Bacilli bacterium
CCTGATACTGTCATCAATACTTCGTGTCTTCTAACATAGTTACCATCAGGATCTGTCATTGTAAATACTGGTGTCATATCTAATACAATAACTGTCCTAATAACAGTTGCTTTCTTTCCATCATTCTCTGCTGTATAGATGACCTTATATATTCCTTCACTACTAGTATCTATATTTTCTACTAGTTCTTCATCCTTTTTGATTTCTATTTGATATTCTAGTTTCTCTCCTAGTTTGGTTTTCGCTACTGCTCCTAATTCTTTATAAGATTCATTTAGCCCTAAATAGATCGTTGAATCTCCATTTAATTTTATTACTGGTTCTGTTTTACTATGCTCTGGTACTTCTCCATCTGGATTTGGTGTGATTACAATATCATCCTCTGGTCCATTCGCACAGTAATCTTTATTACAGATATTATCAATATGTATTTTTCCAGTCTCATCTACATAGATAAATCCATTTCCCTCTATCTTTCCATGAATTTTAATTTTCTGATCTTTCAATTGTTCTGCTACTGTAAGCAAAGTCAAATCTTTTTTCTCATAAAAATATTCTCTTGGTGCATAAAAACTATCATTACTATGATCAATTCTAACACTTTCTAGCAATCCATCTATACTTCTTTCAAATGTTGCTTTTCCTGATTTTCTTATTGTTCCAATTATAAGCGGACTTATAATTAAAGCAATTACTCCTATCAATAAAATTACTGCTAATAATTCAATTAAGGTAAAAGCATTACTGAAGTTTCTTTTTTTTATTAACCGATTCATTTTCCATTACCTCTCTATTCTTTTTCATTATAGCAAAACCAATTTTTCTATCTTTATTTTGTAACTAAATTGGCACAAATATTCCTTTTTCAAGTAAAATTTAACTTATTAAAAATAAATACTAAAAAAAACTTATTTTTTTAAGTCTTTTTTCTCTTAATTTTTCTTCTACAATAACAATATTTACTATCACAAATTTAAGTTTTTAAAAAAATCAGGATTTCTACACTTTTATTTTTTGATAAACAGGTTCACTTTTCTTATAACTCGTTAACAATTCAATTCTAGAACTAGCTATTCTTGGATCAAATCCTGTTTGATAACGAACTTTTAGTTTTTCAACATTATTACATAAAATTTGTTCCATTGAAACGCCTAACTCTATGGAAGCAATTCTTGATAAAGCAATTAATAAATCAGCGCTTTTTTCCAAAATGTTATCTTCACTAGAAATAATTTCATAAGCAAAGTGTACTAATTTTTTCCATTCAGTATCAAAAGAATACCCTTCTTTATTTAAGAAATCTAAATAAGCAATTGGTATACCAGTATCATTATATCCATGAAAACATTCTGGATCTTTTCTTTTTACCGCCTTTATCAATGCTTCATCTGTAAATGTCTCTACAGTTTTTTCTCTTCTACTAAATAAGTGATTTCCAATATCTTCAAATTCAAATTGATAAGAACTAGCTAAAGAAGCAGCCAAATACCATACAATATCTCCTATTTCTACTTGTAAATTTTGAAGTAATTTCTTTTTGCTTATCTCATCTAAATTATGTGTTTTATATTTTTTAAAACTATCAACAAGCTCTCCTATTTCTCCAACAATTCCCATCTCTCCATTCATCTTTTTTATAGAATCATTATCAAAATGATTCATTGTTCTTTTAGCAAGCTCACCATAATGCTTAAAAGTAGGGGTCCCCAGTTCTATAAAATCAACCATTTTTTGACCCAAACAACCACCCTTACAAATATTAAAATTAGAGCAAGATATACATTCTCCACTTACACAAGTTTTAAAATTACGAACATTTTTAAAGTATTCCGAATCATAAATTTCTTTTAATGTATGTTCATAAATATTTCCTCCAAATCCTAAATAATCAAAATATTTCATGGCATCACATGGATATACTCTTCCATCGAATCCTACTATCATCGTTTGTTCAGCAGCACTACAAGGAGTATGAGCAATCCCTAAAAAGTTCCAAGGGCTTCCAAGTCTAATTTTTTCCCCATATTTTTTTCTTAACTCTATGATTTTCTCCTTAAACCACAGCAACTCTTCTCTTGATAAAAGCAAATCTTTTGTTCCTCTTCCATGTGGCACAAATCTTAAAAAAGATAAATTGGTAGTTTGATCATGGGATAATGAGAAAAATAATCTGGCAACATCATCCATATCATGAACTGTTTCTGTCGTTATTGCATGGTGGAAACCTAATTTAATATTGGTTTGCTTCAATAATTCAGGGAAAAAAGCTTGAAGCCTTTCTAATGTTACAATATTATCTCTTGTCAAATGGTAAGTTGTTGAATATATCATTTCTTCTAATCCATACATGACTAAGTTTCTAATTTTATTGACACTATTCTGTTCAGGATTGCACATAGTATAAAGTTTCGTTCTTAATCCACTTCTATGAGCTTCCCATATTACTTCTTCAATATCTGGATATAATGTTGCTTCTCCTCCAGTAAATACTACACTAGAAGCTTTTAGCAAGACCGCTTCATGAATAATTTTTTTTACAAGCTCTTTATCCAAATATTGAAAGTTAACTTCTTTTGCTTTGCTTGAGCAATGCGTACACCATCTTTTACATTCCTCTGTTACTTCTATTTTTACTTCTTTTATCATACTATAAAATTCCTTTCAACGTGTTATTTACTATCATAGCTAAATATCCTTTATCTGTCAAATATGTTATAATGAAGTTGGGTGATAAGAGTGCTAAGTATTCAAAATTCTCTAATAAATACAATCATAATTCAAAAGTCTAAATTTATTTGTAAACTAATCCCTATTCAAACCATTACTGATATCAAAAAAGAATTGAATCAAATAAAGTCAGAATTCCCAGACGCAACTCATTATTGTTATGCTTATATCTGTGGTTCTGAAATACATGTTTCCGATGATGGTGAGCCTAGTGGAACTGCTGGAATGCCTATTTTGAATGTACTGCAAAAACAAAACTTAAATTATATTTTGGCTATTGTTATTCGTTATTTTGGTGGAATTAAATTAGGAGCTGGCGGACTAGTAAGAGCTTATTCTAATGCTACTATAGAAGCATTAAAAAAAACAGTTTATACAACATTAGTACCTGGAAAACTTATTACTTGTAGTTTTTCCTATTCAGTAGAAAAGCAAGTAGAATATCTACTATCAAATGCACAAATTATAGAAAAAAAGTATCAAGAAAAAATAACTTATAAAATAAAAATTGCAAATGAAGAACTTAACAAAATTGCAAATCAGATTCCATCATTTCTTATAGAAGAAGATTTATTAATTGCCAGATAGGTTAGCATCATTATTGACAAAGAAAATATACTATAGTACAATGTATACAGATGAGGAAAACCTCATATCATAAAAAAAGAGAAACACTCTGATATTTGCATGTTAGGTGTTACTCTAAACTTTTAAGTTTGAAGAAAACACCAATTCAAAGCTGAGTTGGTGTTTTCCTTTAAATTAGTCCTTATTGAAAAAACTAATTTATCTTTTAAATAAACTTTGTGATTTCATAATGCTACTTCTAAAATGGCTTTGACATCTCTTGGAATTACAATGTCAGATGGTTTTACCTCAATTTTTATTTTTTTCTTATCATTTAAATTTTCTGCGTTAAAATTTCATAAATATTTTCTCATTTTAGAGATTGATTGCTATATTCATATAATTTTTGAAAATTAGCAAATAAAAAAGTCTTGAATAGTTTCAAAACTCTTTTTTTATTAATCTTCTAAAGTTTCCTTTAATCTTTTTTCATATTCTGCTTGCAATACATAAATATCCTTACTACTCATAAATAGTAAAACGGCATTTTTATGCTTCAATAACTTATCGACTGTATCCAAAGAAATATACTCTCCATTATTTAGTTTTTCTAAAATAAGCTCATAAGTAACATCATCATAACCAACTTCTTCACGATCTACTCCAACATCCATAATATAAGATTTATCAGCTAAATTAAGAGCCTCCGCAAACTCTTCTGCAAATTCTTTGGTTCTAGATAAAGTATGTGTTTTTAAAATGGCTACAATTTCTTTATCTGGATATTTTTGTTTGGCTGCCTTTATGGTTACTTTTACTTCTGTTGGATGATGAGCATAATCATCAACTGTTACAATATCACCAATCACATTTTCTTTAAATCTTCTTTTGGCACCACCAAATGTTTTTAAATTTTTAGCAACTTCTTTTGCATCCATTCTTTCATAGTAGCAAACGCCAATAACAGCTAATGCATTTAACAGCATATGTTTTCCAAAAAGTGGTAAATCAAAATGACCATAATAATTACCTTCTACAAAAACATCAAATTCTGTTCCATCGTTTCTATATTCTACATCCTTGGCTAAAATATCATTATCCTCTTTTAAACCATAATAGAAAATTGGAGGATTTACTTCTAAAGTATGAGTATAGGGATCATCTCCACATGCAATTACCATTTTTTCTGCTTTATTTGCAAAACTTTGATAAGCATCTATAACATCATCAATATCTTTGTAATAATCAATATGATCTAATTCTATATTTGTAATGATTGCATATGTTGGATCATAATCTAAGAAATGTCTTTTATATTCACAAGCTTCTAGTGCAAAATAAGAATTTTCTTTGCTGGCTTTTCCACTTCCATCTCCAATCAAATAATTGCAACCAGTAATATTGGATAATACATGTGATAACATTGCTGTTGTTGTTGTTTTTCCATGACATCCTGAAACTGCTATTGTTTTAAACATTCCAGTTAGTCGTCCAACCATTTCTTGGTAAGTATAAATTTTTAAATCTAATTCTTTGGCTTTCGCTACTTCTGGATTATGATCATTAAATGCATTTCCTTGCACAATAATCATACCAGTTCTTATATTCTTTTCATCAAAAGGAAGAATCCGAATATTTTTTTCTAATAATGCGTCTTCTGTAAAAAAATGGTCTGGTTTATCACTACCCTCTACTTCATATCCTAAATCATGCATAATTTGTGCTAATGCACTCATGCCAGTCCCTTTTATTCCTATAAAATGATACATATTTTTCATCTCCTATTACTATTATACTTCATTTATCCCAAAAAATTAAGTAGAAATGGTCCTAAAATAAGAATCATAA
>JAAWCI010000075.1 GCA_022793145.1 Bacilli bacterium
CATGCATAATTTGTGCTAATGCACTCATGCCAGTCCCTTTTATTCCTATAAAATGATACATATTTTTCATCTCCTATTACTATTATACTTCATTTATCCCAAAAAATTAAGTAGAAATGGTCCTAAAATAAGAATCATAATCAGTGGTACAACAAATAATACTGATATTATACTTATTTTATTTGGGATTTTGTTAATCTGTCCTTTGATTTCTAATATTTGTTTATCTCTTAGAAACGCAATCTGATTATACATTGTATCCAAAATACTATTTCCAAAAATATTCGTTTGTGTAATATTTAAAATAATGTTATTAACTGTTTCTGACGGAATTCTTTTTTTCATATCTTCTAATGCTTCTAATAGAGATTTCCCAAAATGAACTTCTAATAATGCTCTTTTAAATTCATCTGATAATTCTGACTTCACATTAGCTACTGTAACTTCTAAAGAATTTTCAAGATTTCTTCCAGATTCTAAGGTCAAGGTTAAAATTTCAAAAAAATATAAAGCTTCATGATCAAGTTTTCGAATGCGCATCTTTAAAGGTTTTGTGATAATCAAATAATAATATGCATAGTACCAACCAAGCGTAATCGCAGGCGCAAAAATATAAGCATGTTTTGATTCATATAATACAACTAAAAATACAATCAATGAAGAAAGCAATTGAAGATTAATGAATGCTGTTGCATCAAATTTTGATTTTCCGCCTAGCATATCTATCTGCATTTGAATTCTATCTAAATCTTTTTCACGATAAATCTTTCGAATAATATTATTTCTCAAACCCATCACATCCTAACCGCCATAATTTTTCTGACACAGATAATATAAATAACATATAAAATAACAATAAGAAAAGATAACATAATTCCAAGTGGTGTTGTAAAAAAAGGTAAGAAATAATCTGGATTGATAACACTTACAAAAATTGTAAATAAAACAGGAACACAGAATAATACATACATAATCATTTTAGAACTACTAGTAAGTGATTCTAATTCTAACCACAATTTCTTTTTACTGAATAATGATTCTTCAATAGAAGAAAACACCTTAATAATATTTCCTCCTGTTTTATTTAAAATACTTAAAGAAGCTGTTAAATAATTCACTTCTTCTAATTTAATTCGATCGGCAAATCTACCAAATACTACATCGACAGAGAGTCCATAAGAAAGTTCTGCACGCATTTTTTTGAATTCTTTTGCAATTGCACCATCTAATTCGGTCATTACGAGTTCAATTGCTTGCGTGATACTTCTTCCGGATTTAAACGCATTATTCATAATAATAATGGCTTGTAATAAATCATTTTCAATATGTTTTCGGTGCAATTTATGTTTTGAAATATATAAAATATCAGGGACAAAGAAACCAAATAGAAATGGAAAAACGATTTCATAAGAATTCATAAGTTCGATTTGTAAAGTGGCAGAAATAATTGCAATGACAACAAATAAAATAGCGATTAATATTTTGGCCGATACAAAATCTATTCCTGTTCTATTTTCGTCTCCCATAATTCCAACATATTTCTCATATCGATTTGAATATTTTTTTAGGAAAACAGACTTTGAAACATATTTACTGATCCGTTTTAATAGTTTTGCATAGAATTGATAATATCGATCAAATAAAGATAATGAATGATCATTTAAAGATTCAATGCTATATTTTCTAATCCTTTGTTCTAACTTTACACTTCTTCTATAAGATAACATTGCAAAGATAATACCTACTAAGGCTGCTATAATACCTAACTGAATCAAAATAATTCCAAAAGTATCATCCTTAACAACATTGATCATCATGGTTTTTGTTGTTGTATTTCCCGCACTATCAGTAACTGTATAAACTAATTTTTTTAGTCCAATTTCATCAAAGTCCAGTTCTTCTACATTGGTTGTTACTTGATCTAATAAATCTCCATCCTGTGTGTCATAAGCTTTTACATCTGCCATCGGATAAAGAATGGATCCGACTCTCATTTTTAAAGAGTCACTTCCTAATATAATAACTGGAGCATCTTTATCTATTTTATAAACTCCGCTTTCTATTTCCGTTTTTCGATTGTAATAATCATAGGATTCTATTTTGATTTGGTAAGTTCCTGATTCATCTAATACAATATTCACTGGTTTTTCTCCATCAATACTTTCACTACTACTTGGAATACCATTTTTTAAAACTGTATAGGTATATCGCATTACTAAGTTATCTGGAGTATATGTAATTGTTAAATCTTGATTTGTTGGCTTTTCTTGAGCTTCCAAATTAAAACCAGTTTCTCCCAAATGTGGCACTAGAATCACCTACTTTCTATCAAATATATCCATAAGAGTATTAATTCCTCTTGACTTTATTGTTTTATAAACATTTGGAATACGATCATGTAAAATGAACTCTCCTAATACGTCTCCATTTTCTTTCACGCCATCTTGTCTAAAAGTGAAAATCTCTTCCATTTTAATTGCATTATCCTCTATTCCCGTTATTTCACAAATGCTTGTTACTTTTCTTCTTCCATCTGTTAATCTAGATACTTGAACAACGATATTAATAGCTCCTTCAATATATTCACGAATAGCTCTAATTGGAATTTCCATACCAGCCATTAATACCATAGTCTCTAAACGATTTAATGCATCAATTGGGCTATTGGCATGCATTGTTGTTAAAGATCCATTATGCCCAGTATTCATTGCTTGTAACATATCAAAAGCTTCTTTTCCACGAACTTCTCCAACAATAATACGATCTGGTCTCATACGAAGGGAGTTAATTACCAAATCTCGAATTGTAATAGCCCCTTCCCCTTCATAATTGGTTAATCTTGTTTCTAGAGAGATAACATGCTCTTGTTCCAACCTAAGTTCGGCTGCATCTTCAATTGTAATAAGTCTCTCATCTGGAGAGATAAAAGAAGATAATACATTTAAAAGCGTTGTTTTTCCGCTTCCTGTTCCCCCACAAATAATAATGTTTAGTTTTGCTTCTACGCATGCTTCTAAAAATCTGGCCATATATGGAGTAAGTGCTCCTGTCCTTAAAAAGTCCTCAATGTTTGCTAATTCTTCTTTAAATTTACGAATTGTCAAAACTGGTCCATTTAAGGAAAGTGGTGGAATAACTGCATTGAGTCTGGAACCATCTACAAGCCTTGCATCGACCATTGGGTTTGCTGTATCAATGGTTCTTCCAAGTGGTTGAATCATCCTTTGAATGGTTCTTAAAATATGATCTTCATTGATAAAAGAAATACTGTTATCTCTTACAACACGACCTTCCAATTCAATATAAATTTCATCTTTTCCATTTACCATAATTTCTGTAATATCGTGGTCTTCTAATAACTCCGTTAATGGCCCATTTCCACTGATTTCATTATCAATCAAGTTGTATAAGTAACTTCTTTCAACATTTGATAAATCATATCCATCTATAGTTTTATCAATTTCAGTCTTCACAAAATCAGTCATATCTCTTGCTTTGGTAATATTATTATCAATTAAATTTTGAATGATTTTAGTACGAAGTTCATCTAACAATATTTTATTAGGAAATGCTTCATAATCTGAAACATAAGCAACTTCTGGAGTTTCTATTTGAACGTCAAATTCTTCAACAAATTTTTTCTTTGCCATAAATTCCTCCTATTTTTTATCTTTCATTAAGGATTCTGCTATATTTTTTAAACTATCTATTGTTTTCTTATACTTAGAAGCAACGCCTTTTTGGAGTGTTAAAATATTGCCTTCTAATATATATTTGTCTATATTTTTTAAATAAAAGTTTTTTGGAATTACATAATCGATATTCTCTTTTAAAATATTTTTCACATCATATTTTGAGAATTGCTCTTTTCCTGGATGCGTGGATTCATTCAAAATGATTTTGTAATTATCCTGTTCCATATCTTTATGAATGGCAATTCTAGTTGCCATGTTTTTTAAATTAGATGGATCATTGTTAATGACATACAATACTTGATCACTTGCATCTAAAGCTACTAAGGTAATATCATTTAAAAAATGGTTGGTATCTATTAAAATAACATCATACCTGTAAATTACTTTTGATAGTACAACCGAAATGTATTTACTTCCTATTTTACTTGCGTTTCTAGGATCTTTTGGAGAAGGAATTACATCAATATAGTCGTTATATTTTACTAAATATCTATCAATAATTTCAAAACGATTACTATTTAGATCATCTACTAATCTATAAATATCTTGTTCATTGGGAATGTTTAAAGAAAGAGCAATTGCTCCACCATATAAGTCTAAATCAATAATTAATACTTTCTTTTTTTGAAGGCTAAAAATACCTGCTAGATTTAAAAGTGTTGTTGTTTTTCCTGTTCCACCTTTTACGGAAGCAACTGTAAATACTTTTGCTTTTTCTAATGCCATATTATCCCTCTTTCTTAATTCTTTTTTCTCCGTTTATAACTTCACCTTGATATGATAATTTTATAATCTGATTTTTAGGTAGAAAAATGGTATCTATCCGTTTTTCTATTCTTACATAAACTTTACCATCATTTATTTCAATTCTAAGTTCATAAATGTCTTTGATATTTTCTTTTAATAGATTCGTCATATTAATCTTTATAACAGTTTCTTCTTCATTTATATGATCAAGTGCATAACCAATAGAATCTATAATGGCATGTTCCATTTTCCTTTTCTCGTTATAAGCAAGTCCTAAATCTACAATTAAGCCAACCAATAACAATAAAAATGGCAATAAGATTAAAAATAGCACAAGGACTTGTCCTTTTTTATTCATTTGATATCACCCTACTCGCCTTGATTTGATAGTTCTTCCCTAAGATCCGATTCAGTCCTGGTGTATTCACTACTACTTTTTTTGACAAGGTGATCGTAGTTGTTGTACTTTTGGTTTCTATATTTTTTGTCAATTCTTTTTGTTTTACATAGTAATCTACTTCAGTCATTTTATTCTGTCTTACTAATTCAACTATATAATCCAAATCATTTTCTAATGTATACTCTTTATAAAGAATATTTCCAAAGTCTATTGCTCCTAATATTAATAGCAATAAAACTGGTAATATTATAATAAATTCGACCAATGCTTGCCCTTTATTCTTCATCTTACCACA
>JAAWCI010000105.1 GCA_022793145.1 Bacilli bacterium
ATTTTAGCACATTTTTTTTAAGCTTACAAGAATTAATTTTCTCTTTTCTTTACAAATTGTGGTGCTGAAGCTTCTTTCACTTCTTCCTCTTTTATTTCTTTTAAGTCATAAAATTGAATTCCACATTTATGATAAATATTTTTTACTTCTTCAAAAGTAACATTTTCCACATACCATTCAAAATATTTTGGATAATGACGACTTTTTTTAAATAAGGCTACTCTTCCTGCTACTGTAAATAAAGAAATAACATCATCATCTTCTACAGTAGCACTTAATCTTTGAAATCCTAATCTTTCCAAGTCTAACGCATCATTTAAAGTAGCTACACTTTTATAAGAACATGGTTCTAAATCAAACTTTTTTTCTATAAAATCTGTTAAATAAGATAAAACTTTAAAGGCATCTTCTCGATTCATTTCTTCTGGTAACATAAATGGTTGAAATGGCCAATCAATCATTCCAACATTACCACTTTTTTTCTCATTTTTCCTATAATACTTGATATAATATAATCTATATTTTATTTGATTTCCAATTGGATGGTCTTCTAATTCAGCATCAAATTCATCATCTCTATTAAAAAAATTATCCATATTTTCTTTTATACTCATATTATCTTCTCCTTTTTCATTACTTGCTACAAAATCAACTACACTATCATCATTTTTTCCTATATATACTTCATATCCTCTTCTAAGCAGTTCTAAATAAACAACATTTTCTAATATATGTCCTTCATCGATATTTTTACTACCTAACAAGTAATATCGTAGCCCTAGGTCCGATAAATAAAATTTAGAGCCTGCTTTTAGATAGTTTTTTTCCTTTGATATCATATCTAGGTACTTTATACAAAACAAATGCTTCTACTAAAGCTTCTAGATATTTTTCTACTGGAGGAACAGAAATTTTTCTACCATTAGAAGTCATGGCATTTGCAATACTCGTACTAGAACATAAATTTCCAATATTATCAAACATAAATTTGGTAATATCCTTTAACATCCCTATATCAGATATCTCTTTTCTTTCTGCTATATCATTTACAATAACAGTATTTATATAATCCATCTAAATATGTTCTAATATCTTTTACATCATCTAACATTAATGTATATGGAAACGAACTATTGGTAATATAATCTATATATTTTTTTCTCTTTCACTATCTCCTACATAAGAAATATATTCTTTAAATGATAAGGGAAGCATTTTAATTTCTATATATCGTCCAGATAAAAGAGTGGCTAATTCTCCAGATAATAATTTAGAATTAGAACCAGTAATATATAAATCTACATTTTTTTTAATATATAAACTATCACAAGCTTTTTGAAACTCTTTTATTTTCTGCACTTCATCAATAAATACATAATTATTTTTATCGCGAATTAGCTTTTCATTTATATATTCATATAATTGCTTATAATTTTCCATATCTGCAAACTCATATTCTTCCAAATTAATCCGAATAATTTGTTTTTTGTCTATCCCACTATTCAATAAGTATTCTATATATAAATCAAAAAGTGTCGATTTTCCACATCGTCTTATTCCCATAATTATCTTAATTAAATCCTTATCCTTAAAACGAATTAATTGATTTAGATATTCTGGTCTTTCTATCTTAATTATTCCTCCTAAAAAAAATATAACATTTGTTTTTTTAAATGTCAATTTTGTAAATTGAAATTTACAAAATCACAAAATAACATTATTTTATAAACTTCATTTTTCTTTCAACATCATATAAGAACCTATCAATAAAAGACTAGAAATCA
>JAAWCI010000076.1 GCA_022793145.1 Bacilli bacterium
GAAACATGTAGTGGGAAACAACTATGGAGAATCATAGGAGTTGTTGAAGGAAATCTAAAATTAATAAGCACAGAATATTATAGTACAGGAGTAGCGTGGGATACAAGCAATAGTAGTGGTTGGGCAAAACCAGTGACACTGAATACAACATTAGAAAATAATGTATATGAAAATATAGAATGGATCAATTCAAGTACACAAAAAGAATGGATAACAAATGATAGATGGAAATTAGGAGGAATCTCATCAAACTTTTCATTAGTGTATTTTGAGTCAGCAGAGAAAAATAGTAGTTTTACAACTTCTAATCATATTGGGCTAATGACAGTTACTGATTATGTTTATGCTTCAAGTAATAGTCAATGTAAATCAAATACAGCATTGGAAAATAGTAATTCATGCGCAGGCAATAACTGGCTGAAAATTTTTTCAGGAAATCCCTACGAATGGACAATGACTCGCTATAGTGGTTATGGTAACACAGCAGGCGCCTATTACATATCTTCTTATAGCGCTATCTATTCTAGTTCTGTAGCCAACGCATATAGTGCACGTCCAGTCGTAATTCTTGATTCTGATGTAAAAATAGTAGGAGGAACAGGAACAGAAAGTGATCCATATTTGCTTGGTAAATAAGTTAGCAAATTTTAAAAGAAACTTTTATTTTAGAGATATTAAAGAAACTGCTGATTATTCATCAACAGTTTTTTATTATTCATCTTTTTTTTCATAAATAACTTTTTTTTCATAAGGATGATTTATAGTGCCAGTTTCAAAGAGAAATATATGTCCTTTTTGACTTGTTGGCATAATTAAAAATCTTCTTTTATCTGTTTGCATTTTTCCATCAATTCTAATAAAGCTACAAGATTGAATTGGAATATTACCATTTTTGTATAAATTGTCATATCCTAGCCTTATACAAAGGTGTTCTGACTTAGATCCAGTAGCAGAAATTCTTAAATAAATAAAATCAATTTGATTGTTAGTAGCGATCTTATTGATTATTTGTACTAGGGAAGAGCAAACCATATATTTTCCTCTAAATTCCTTTCTTGTTGCTAGTCCATAAATATAAAAGGAATTAAGTTTCTTTATATTTGAATCAAAGAATGGCATATGATCTTTTTTTACTCCTTGCATAATGCCTGCATATCCCATAATTTCCCCACTAGATGTATAGTATCCAAGTGCAAGACCATGTTTTAAATATTCATTGTATTCTTCTAGTTTATCTTTTAAGCTTAGGGGCTCACTAAATGGTGGCTCTTTAAAAACATTGATTACTTTTTCAAAATCTTCAAATTTGTCAATTGGCTTGATGTATCCATATGGCATGGGGATTAAATTCATGTTATATAATTTATTCATTTTATCTCTCCTTTATTTATAAAGTGTTCATATATTTTATATAGTAAAACTAATGAATCAATAGTTACATATTCTTTTTCTGAATGTGGAAAATCACCTATTGGATTCATAATAATAGTGGGTATATTTTTATCACAAAAATAAATTGCATCAGAAGTGGACGTTATTTTTTTATATTTAGGGTTTTGCCCTAAAATTTTTTTACAACTTTTTAGATATGATATCACATTATAATTCTTTGTATTTGTAGTAAAAATAGGACCCTCTGCGATGATTGTAACTTGAATATTAGGGTTCTCTTTTTTTATAAACTTTATGATATTTTCAGGTTTGTCATTTGCTGTATATCGAATATCTAAAATCATAGAAGCATTTGAAGGAACCTGATTATAGGCGTTTCCTCCTTTTAGCTTTGTTAATGTAATTGATGTTCTATAGTCTTTTTCACTTAATGGTAGTGGATATTGCTTAATCATTTTGTTGTAAAGTTCATATAAGCTAGTAATTGCATTAACGCCTAAAAATGGAGTAGAAGCATGGGTGGCAATTGTTTCAATCTCTAATTTTAGTTGTAGCAAGCCTTTCTCTTCAATGACCAAATCAAAGTTAGAACCACCATCTGGAACAACTGCTAATTTGATATTTGGGTATAAATCTACAAGTTGTTTTGCACAATTCCCATCGATTTCTTCGTCGCTTGTAATGAAAAGAGCAACATTTTTATTTGTTTTTAAATGATTAAATAATGTTATACAAACACTGACTGCACCTTTCATGTCAATTGCGCCTCTACCATAAATAATATTACCTTTTTTTTGAAATTGATATTTTTCACATGGAACCACATCAATATGAACACAAAATACAACATCATAGTTTTTTTCTTTTGTATTAGCTATGACAAGTGAAGAAAAACCATTAAAGTAATGCTTTTCTATTGTCAAATTGGAATTCATTTTAGATGCTATTAAATTAAGTAATTCATCAGTTTTTTGTTTCTCTTTCGATATACTTTTAAAATTAATTAACCATTCTAATGTATTTAATATTTCTTTTTCCATAATTTCTTTCCTTTCAAAATAAAAACCTATGCTTGTATATGCATAGGTTCCTTGAAATTATTTTCCTAACGCAGATACAAGCATCACAAATAGTACTTGCATCTACGATTTATTTTAATCGTTTTACAAGTACTCATCGGTAACGTCTGCGATTGTTTTGTAAAAATAATTTCATATAGTTCTTCCTTTCTGTTGAAAGTAATATATAATATATTTGATATCTTGTCAAATTTATGATTTAAATTGTATATGAAAAATCTTTGACATTTATTATTTTTATGATATGATAATAATGGTGATAATATGGTAGAAGAAATTGAAGCAGTTTTAAATGGAAACCAAAATTTGACACAAGACTTAAAGATGAATTTTTTAGAACTTGTTGTAATTTTTCAAAAACAGTTTCCTACAATATCACTTGAAAACTTAAAAAATCGATTACAAACTTTAAAGATTGATAAATTAAATCGGTATGTATCATCAGAAGTTTCTAAATATGATCCTGTTTTAAATACTTTAATGATAAACGAGGAAAGACTGGTAAAAGATGTGGATGCGAAACATGTTTTAATGTACGAATTATTATCAATGATAACAGCAAAGGATAATTATACAGGGTTTAATTTTAATCATCAGTTTGAAGCTTTAAATATTGGATATACTGAGATTTTAACAAATTATTTAGTTGGAAATGAAACTGAGGATTTTGTTCATGCTGATGAGATTGTTGCTACTAATTTAATTTCTATATCAATTGGAAATGATATTTTACTACATGCTTTTTTTAATAATGATTATATGACATTAACAAAAAGTTTAATAGATGCGGGGATAGAGCTATGATAGGATTAATGAATTATAATATTTCTAGAACAGAAACTGGAAGAAGTCAGCTGGCAAGTATTCAAATTGCTTATTTAAACAGTTTAGCAGGTAAAAATTTAACTCTAGAGCAAATAGAACAAATAGAACGTATGTTGATAACAAATCCAAATATGATGGATAATCCAACTATGTATCTAGGGTTGGAGAGAGTACAGGCAGAGCTTGAATTGCTAAAAAATTCTGTTTTAACGAATAGCTCTACAATTGCAGAGAACTATACAAGATAGACCAAAAGGTCTTTTTTTGTAAACCAACTTTTAAAAAGTATGTAGTTAGTTTGATAAATAGAGGGAATCGTGGTATACTTTTTAGTGATTGATGTGAGGTGAAAATAAATTGAAGAAAGTAGCAGAACGAACTTCTTATTATTTGAAACAAGCAAGAAATAACTCTGTAAGTTATGTTAAAACGAATATATTATTTAGTACATTTATTATCACTTCTGTATTAAATGCGACATTACTTCGTTTTTTAACTGTAAAAAATTATTTTGATTTTAGACCTGTTTTGGCAGATCTAAGTGTTGTATTATTAATTGGGGCATTAGGGTATTTTTTTAAACCGAAAAATCAGTTTAAATACTTTTTTTCATGGTCTATCTTTTTTACTTTAATTTGTATTATCAATTCAATGTATTATACCAATTATATATCATTTGTATCTGCATCTTTAGTTACTACAGCTTTACAACTTCGAACTGTAGGAGATGCAGTTGTTCAAAATGTCATGGAATTAAAAGACTTTGCTTATCTATGGCAAATAGTAGCGATGGTTTTTGTAAATCAAGCTTTGAAAAAGAAGGACTATTATATAAAGGTATCAAAAGTAGAAAAAGGAAAAATTAGAGCATTAAATACTTTAGTGGCAGGCTTAATTACACTTGGTTTCTTTATTTCTATGTTAAATAGTACTGATATCAGTCGTTTAGGAAAGCAATGGAATAGAGAATTTATCGTGACTCGCTATGGTTTATATACATATCAGGCAAATGATTTGGTTGCAAGTATTCGCCCACAAATTAGTCCACTTTTTGGATATGATGAAAAAGCAAAAGCATTTAGAGAATACTATAGTAATAAAGATACTACTTCTACTAAAAATAAATATACGGATGTATTTAAAGGAAAAAATGTTATTGTGATTCATGCAGAAAGTATGCAAAGTTTTTTGATAAACGCAGAGTTTAATGGAGAACAGGTGACTCCTACTTTAAATAAATTATCTAGCGAAGGATTATATTTTTCAAATTTTTATGCTCAAGATAGCGTTGGTACAAGCAGTGATAGTGAATTTACATTTAATACTTCATTAATGCCAACTACAAGTGGAACCGTGTTTGTAAACTATTTTGATCGGGAATATATTACAATTCCCAAGCTATTAAAAGAGCAAGGATATTATACTTTTAGTATGCACGGAAATAATGGCTCAATGTGGAATAGAAATGTTGTGCATCCAAATTTAGGATATGATTATTTTTTCAATTATAAAAAGGATTTTGAAATAGATGAAAAAATAGGATTGGGTCTTTCTGATAAATCATTTTTTAGACAAGCTGTTCCTAAAATATCAAAAATTAATGAGGAAAATAAAAATTTCTATGGGGTCTTAATTATGCTTAGTAATCATACTCCTTTTAATGATAAGGGAAAACCTTATAGTGATTTTGAAGTAGATTATAAATATGAGCATATTAATGAAGAAACAGGAGAAACAGAAATTGCAAGTGTTCCATATTTAGAAGGAACAAAATTAGGAAATTATATTAAATCAGCACATTATGCCGATGAAGCATTAGGACAGTTTATAGAAGATATGGATGAAGCTGGGTTACTTGAAAATACAGTTCTTGTAATTTATGGAGACCATGATGCAAAATTGAAAAAATCAGAGTTTGAGCGTTATTATAATTTTGATCCAGAAACGCATACAACTTTGAGTAAAGATGATCCAAACTATAAAGAGTATGGATTCTATCAAGAAGAATTAAATAGAAAAGTTCCATTTATTATTTGGACAAAAGATAATAAGTATCAAGAAGAGATTACTGAAGTGATGGGAATGTATGATGTGCTACCAACTTTGGGGAATATGTTCGGTTTTAATAGTCCTTATGCATTAGGACATGATATTTTCAGTGTAGATGAAAATGTTGTTGTTTTTCCTGATGGAAACTGGTTAACAAATAAAATATATTATAATTCTCAGGGGGACGCTTATTATAATTTAAAGCCAGAAGAGCCTGTTAGTATTGAATATATGAATCATTATAGTGAGCATGCAGAAAAAGTGATTTCTATTTCAGATTCTATTATTGTTTATGATTTGATAAAGAAGACACAAGAAAAAGCATTGGAAGAAGAGTTATTAAGAACTGGCAATAGATAGGAGCATAAATATGAAAAAGAAAAAAAGGGTAAGCAGAAAAATAAAAATTATTGTAAGTATAGTAATGATTATAATTTTGATAATCTTAGGATGTTTATATTTGAAACCATCAAAGCCTAAAAAAGCCCAGAAAGCTGTTAAAATAGAAGAGAAAATTGAGAGTCATGGCTATGAATTAGCAGAAAATGAAACAGATTATTATAAAGACCTTTTTAAAAATTTAAAAATAGTCTTAAATGATAAACCGTTGAATGAAGAAAAGTATGCAACTTTAATAGGTCAATTATTTTTAGCTGATTTTTTCAATTTAGATAATAAGCAAAGTAAAAATGATGTTGGCGGATTACAATTTGTATATTCGGATTTTAGAGATGACTTCGAAAAGTTTGCAAAAGAAGGAATTTATCACTATGTAGAAAGTAATTTGTATGGTGATAGAAAACAGAAACTGCCAATAGTAACAGAGGTAACTGTTTTAAATGTAGAACAAATGGAAATCACTTATTTAGATACCAGTGATAAAAGTGGCTACCAGGTAGATCTTAAAGTTTCATATGCAGAAGATATGGGATATCAAACATCTGCTACATTATATTTAATTCACCATAATGATAAATTAGAAATTGTAAAAATGACGAAATAAAGTTGGATTTTTCCAACTTTTTTGTTCCATATATTTATGCATTTGCATAAAATAGAGTAGATGTAGTAATTTTGATTGACAATTATCTTTTAATTCGGTACAATAAATATGTACTTATAGATGGGTCTATAGCCAAGTGGTAAGGCGTGGGACTGCAACTCCCTGATCGTTGGTTCAAATCCGACTAGGCCCTCCATTTATTTTTTTGCAGGTGTGGTTCAATGGTTAGAATATGGCCTTGCCAAGGCTAGGATGCCAGTTCGATTCTGGTCACTTGCTCCATTGACGAATCTGTTCGAAC
>JAAWCI010000106.1 GCA_022793145.1 Bacilli bacterium
AACGAAGCTTTAAAAAAGATAGGTATTGGAATTTTAGGAGTTTTATTGACATCTTTTGCGCTTGCTAATTTATCAGGTTCAAAAGAACAAAGAGAAAAGAAAAAAACAACATTTTTGATATCATTACTGTTACTAGCGATAATATTAATAGCAATGGGACTAACAACATATATAATATTAACTAGAATTGGCATTGTTAAAAATGAAATGGTTCTAGGAATAGGTCTTACTATTGTAGCGCTAGCAATCTTGTGCTTGTTTGTGTCAGAATATAAAATAGAAAGAAATAGTCAGAGTCAAATTGTAAAAAAAAAGAATGTCAATGAAATAGAAGGGTTGAATAGAAAAACGGAACAATTAAATCCATTTGTTTTAAATTTTTCTATTATGTTTCCAAGGAGTTTAAAAGAAAGTTGGATAAGCTTAGTAGACAAACTTCAAATACAAGAAATGAAAGCAAGTGAGCAAGTAACAACTTATCAATTATCAGGAGAAATGGTAAAACTTTTTAATCATATAGAATTAGAAGAATTGGATATGGCGGATTTAACAGAAACAGAGAAATTAATGCTATATTGTGTTTATACAAGACATAAAAATGGTTATATCAGAGAGAAATATGTAAAAAAAATATTAGAGATGGAATTATCTGAGTGGGAGTTCCCATTTTTGTTAAAATTGAGTGGAGAATATATATATGAAATTTTAATGATCATTTATAATTGTTTACAAAATAAAGATAATCAAAAATTGAAAGAATTTGCGAAAAATAATAAAGAATTATTATGTGAAGAATATGCAAGAATGCTTAAATATTGGAATCAATTTTATAGAACTAAAAAAATAAGATTTCATAATTATATAGGAAAAAAACTATTTTATGAATGCTATGGTTATACTAGAAAATATGAAAAGAAGAGATACCAGTGTGCATGTTGTGAAAAGAAAACTATATTTGGATATTTAATTCATTATTATAATGAACCATGTCCAGTTTGTTATTGGCAAAATAATGGTTTTCAAAATAGTAATTTAGAACAGGAAGGAATAAACGGAATAACACTTAAAAAAGCAAAGGAAAATTATCAACAAATAGGAGCTATAAAAGAAGAGTATGTATCTCTTGTTAGAAAGGCAACGGAAAAAGAAATAATTAAACCAAATGTAGATCAGATTTTAAAACTGTTGAGACTAACTCTTGTTCAAGAAGGATTCGTAAGAAAAGAAGAAGGAATATATGAAAAGAAAAATCAGAGTTTTAAAATTACTTATCATGATGGCTATTTATTAATAGAAAAGGCGAAAAGTACAAAAGATATAAAAGAAAATATTTGGGAAAAAATAGGAAGTGTGAAAATTGAACTGGATAATCAATCTTTTGTAAAGAAAGTAGTGACAATTCTAAAAAAATCACAAGAAAAGAAAAAAACAATCAGATTAAAAAAAGCTGAAAAAGAAAAAGTGGTAGAAGAAGAGATAAATGCTTGGAATCCACTAGGGTTAATTAAGAATGATAGTCCAAAAGGAGAATATCAATTAGAAATAAAAAAAATTACAACGAAGTTAAGTAAACTAAAATCAGAAAAAGAATTACAAGAACATATTGAACAAGTATTTCAAAAATTATTTGGAGAAGACCTTTTTATTGATAAGAAAAAAGAAATAGAAAAAATTGCAAATAAAATTTGGAAAAAGGTAAAATGAAACAGAAAAGTACAAAAGTGCTTTTTTTATTTTGCATGATAGAAATTTGATACAAAAAAATATCAAAAAATCATAAAAAAGTGTTGCAATTCATACAATTATCGTGTATACTTTTGAATGTGTGGCATGCATTGATGTGTGAGGTTGCTGATACGCCCGGTTAAGTTGTAAAATAATTTAAAAGGGAATTCGGGTTTTTACACGGAGCAAGTCTATACTGGATATAGGCGAGAGGAGGATATAAATATGTCTAAGACAAAAGTTCGCATCAAATTGAAAGCATTTGAACACAAGAGTTTAGATACAGCTTG
>JAAWCI010000077.1 GCA_022793145.1 Bacilli bacterium
AATTATTCTGAAATTAAAACTGAAATTATGACAGCTCTTACCAATTACATTTTTGATGCAACAGGTAGAAAGCCAATCATTTTACCCGTAATAATGGATATAAAAAAAGAAGAGAAAGCAGTTGCTTAATCTTCTTTTTTTTAACAATACATTTTTATCAATCAACTAATTCTATAATACAGAAAAATTTTATTTTTCAGGTTTTATGATATTTTTTATAATATAAAGAACAGCTATTTGATATTGACAAACAGGAGGAAAACCATATATGATACTAATGGGTGGAATTTATGAAAATATGTGTATATGCAATTGCAAAAAATGAAGCAAAATTTGTTGAAAGATGGATGGAGTCTATGAAAGAGGCAGATGAAATTTATGTACTTGATACAGGCTCTACAGACAATACAGTGGAACTCCTAAAAAATTGTGGAGCTCATGTTCATATTAAAAAAATTGATCCTTGGAGATTTGATGTTGCTAGAAATGAATCACTCAAATTGGTTCCTCAAGATACAGATGTTTGCGTTTGTACTGATTTAGATGAAGTATTTGATAAAGGTTGGAGAAAGCACTTAGAAAAAGCATGGAAAAAGGACACTACCAGAGCAAAATATAACTACAATTGGAGTCTTGATGAAAATGACAATCCACTTGTAAATTTCTACGGAGAAAAAATTCACACTAGAAATGGATATAAATGGACTCATCCTGTTCATGAGATTTTAAGTTATGAATTTGAAAAAGAAAGCATTGTTATTATTGATAAAATCATATTAAACCATTATCCAGATAACACAAAATCTAGAAGTAATTATTTGCCACTTTTAGAACTTGCAGTCAAAGAAAGCCCAGAAGATGATCGAAATGTTCATTACTTGGGCCGAGAGTATATGTATTATAATAAATGGAATGAAGCAATTGATATTCTTATCAAACATTTAAATTTAAAAACGGCGACTTGGAAAGAAGAACGAGCAGCATCTATGAGATACATTGCCCGCTGTTATCGAGCACTAAAGCGTTATGAAGAAGCCAGAATGTGGTTAGACAAAGCTATGAAAGAAACACCTCATGTAAGAGAACCTTATGTAGAAAGAGCAATGCTAGAATACGATTTAGAAAATTGGAAAGAAATAGAGAAATATGGCTTAAAAGCATTAGAAATAACAGAACGCCAAATGTATTATATCAACGAACCTTTTAGTTGGGACCATACAATATATGACTTGCTATCTTTGAGTGCTTATTATCAAGGCTATTATCAAAAAGCTTTAGAATATATAAACCTTGCACTTGAAATATCGCCTAAACATGAAAGATTACTCAATAATAAAAAATTAATAGAGAATAAAATAAAAGAACTAGAAAAAACGGAATGATAAATAATATATAAAAGAGTGTGTAATATTTTTACGCACCTTTTTATATAAAATAATTATTCTTTTGATTCTAAATTTCTTGCTAATTTCATAATTTGTTTCCGTAATAAAAATTGCTCTAAAATAAGATAATTATTTTTCGATTTTTTTTGAAATAAATGTTCTAACTTACTTTTAAAATTCTCTGAATAAAATAAATAACTTTTTCCATCTTCTAAAGAAATAATATTTAAAATCCATTGTTCATACTTAAAAAATAAATCATAGACTTCATTTAAATGATTAAATATAACATCCTTATTTAAAACAATAAGTTGTCCAAATACTTTAGGTAAATAACTGCTTACTTCTTCTATTTTTATGTCATTTTCAATAAACTTTTTCAAATTATTTTCTACATGTTTATAACAAGAGCTAAAATATTCATATCTCCAATTATCATCAATATCTCCTATTTTTAATAATTTCTGATATGCTCTTTTATCTCTAGATGTTGTTATACTTGCTTTTAAATTCAAAGTATTATCTAAAATAGCTGCTATTAACAATTTACAAAGATTTTGATTTAATAATGAAATCTTATCATTTTCTATATAGCGTTCAAAAATCATAGTACAAATAGAACCAATAAATTCAATGCTGTTTTTCGTTTGGGAGTGATTTCTCCAATATTCTTCATATCCAGTGTGATGGTCGATTACTTCTACAACATTATTTAATTTTACAAAGTTATCAAAAAAGTCAGGATTTGAAACATCCAATATAATAAATTTATCATTATCATCTATTTCAATCTCATCAAGGCTAAAACCCAATTCCTTTATAATTGAAGATATACTTTCATTTTCTATAGCTGTACTTTTAGCATATACTTCATATCCTAAGCTTTTTAATAATTCCCGATAAGCTATCATTCCTGCGTAAGCATCAATATCGATATATTTTCTTCCTGATGTAATTATAATCTTTTCTTTCATTCTTCATTCTCCTCAACTTTTCTTCGTTAAACTTATTATAAAATAAAAAGAAATATAAAACAAGCAATTAGTAAAAGCAAATATTTTGAAAAACTTTTTCTTAAATATCTAGGATTTTTTATATTTAGCACGATATTATATTTTTAGAGGGCGAAGAAATACCTTTTATTTATCAAGTTTATATATTTTCTTTTTATTCATAACTCTTTTCTAAAAAATTCTTATTCAATTAAATTTTCCTTATACCCTTTATTCGCTCTCAAAAAAAGATACAAGTTCTTTCTTGTATCTTTTTTAATCTTTAAATTTTCTTGTAATC
>JAAWCI010000078.1 GCA_022793145.1 Bacilli bacterium
CCGCACCTTTCTGGTGCGGTTCATATTTCAATTTAGGAAAATTCAGAAAAATTTCTGAATTTTTTAGACGAAATCATTTTCAATTATAATAATTCTAATCTTTCAAGATTCCTTTCAAATCATAATTATATTCTTATCATTTGTTAATCTCTCTGTCCCATTCTTGATATAATGATCCTCTTTTATTTCTTTTCTAGAGATTTCTCCCGTTGATTCATATGCTGATATAGTATGCCATTTTTGTGTTATATTTAATATTTCAATAACTGTATTTTTATTAATATCTTGTAAAAATAAAATTCTTTTATTTGCTATCACGATCACTATATTAATTCATTATATTCTACAGCTACTTCAAGGGCTTCGAACTATACTATTTCATCACTATCTAGATTTATAAGTGTATTATATATTAACAAATACTTTCAGATGCAGCTTATAATTCCTCTAACTTTACACTAACTAGTTTACTAACACCAGATTCTTGCATCGTAATTCCATATAGCACATCAGCATATTCCATTGTTTTTTTCTTATGTGTAATCAAGATAAATTGTGTCTTTTCTTTTAATTTCAATAAATATTTTCCAAAGCTATCTACATTTACTTCATCTAAAGCTGCTTCCACTTCATCTAATACACAAAATGGAACTGGACGAGATTTCAAAATAGCAAACAATAGACTAATTGCAGTAAAGGTTTTCTCTCCTCCTGATAATAAAGATATACTTGTTAATTTTTTTCCAGGAGGAGAAGCAACGATTTCTATTCCAGTTTCTAATATGTTAGATGGATCTGTTAATTTTAGTGCTGCATTTCCCCCATGGAATAATTCTTTAAACGTTTCTTCAAAGTGGCCACTGATCATTTTAAAAGTATCCATGAATTCATGTTCCATAACAGAATCCATTTCTGAAATAATTTCTAGTAGTGTATTTTCAGCTCCCATCAAATCTTCAGATTGATGAATTAAAAATTCATAGCGTTCACTTACTCTTGCATATTCTTCAATTGCTCCTAAATTTACCATTCCTAATTCTTTGATATTTCTTTTTAAATTCATAACTTTAGTTCTGGCTATTTCTTCTTCCATTCCAAGAGCATAATCTGCTCTTGCTTTTTCAAATGTCATATTATAAGTTTCACTTAAAGTAGATAAATAATGATCTAACTTAACATCCATTCTGTTAACTTCAATTTCCAACTCTTTTAATTCTTTGTTTTTCGCGTTCAATGCACTATTTTCTCTTCGTTGCTCAAACTCAAACTCCTGCAATTCTTCTGTTAGTTCTTGCTTTTCTTTCATTTTATTAGAGAGTTCCAATTCAATACTTTTCTTTTGCTGTTCTTTTAAATAAAAATCATTTAAAATTTCCTGTTCTTCTTCATCTAATGTTTGATTCATCAAATGATTCATACTTGTTATTTCTTCTATCAAATGATTTAATTCTTCTGTTCTATCACCTATCAAAATCTGCTTATTTTTTATAATCTCTTCCATTTCTATGAAAGATTTATTCGCCAAATATTCATTATCTTCAATACTTTTAGTTATAGTATCTACCTCATTAATTTGATTTTCTAATTCTTTGATAGATTTAACGACACTATCATGTTCTTTTAATTTCATTTCTAATTCCTGTTTTTCTGTGAGCACATTTCTATTTTTAGAAGTTTCTCCTCCAGTCAAAGATCCTCCAACATGAAGTAATTCGCCATCTAATGTAACAATGCGATACCGATAATTTATCTTTCTAGCAATTTTATTGGCTTCATCAATTGTATTTGCTACTAATACATTTCCCAATTGATTCTTAATAATTGCATCATACTTTTTATCATAGTGAACAAGATTAGAAGCAATGTCAATTGCGATATTTAATTCAGATATCTGTTTTATAGTCTCCATATCAACATATTTCGGCTTAATGATATTCATTGGAAAAAAAGTTGCTCTTCCTTGTCTATTTTGCTTTAAATAGTTGATGGCTTCTTTCGCACTTTCCTCATCTTCCACAATAATATAGCTTGTAGCAAATCCCAGACTTGTCATAATAGCTTTTATATATTGATCTTCTACTTCAATAATATTGCCAATTACATTATGAATTCCTCTTAATTTTGGATGATCTAAAACTGCTTTTACAGCTGAAGGAAGGGATCCATTATGTTCAATACTATCTTGTAATTGTTCTATTTTTATATTCAGACTCTGTTCTAATCTTACTTGCTTTGTTAAAGTTTCTTCTAATTCACGTTTTGTTTTTTTTCGCTTTTCTAAGTCTTTTTGATATCCTTCAACTTTTAACCGTTCTTTTTGTAGAGCATCTTTTAAATTACTAATTTCTTGATTTAATAGTTCTATTTGATTCTTTAATTTTAGTTCTTCTTCTTTTAGAGCTACCATTTCTTGATGAATCTTTCTATCCTCTACTTCATGTTTTTTTCTTTCTAATAATACTGCCTTTCGACTATTCAGTTGTTCTACTAATTTTGTATATTCTAATAAAGAAGTTTGTAGGTCACTAATTTCCATTTCTAATTTGGTTGTTTTTAATTTATATTCTTCTATTTTTGCATCTCCTGATGTTTTTTCAAAATTGGCATTCAATAATTCTTTATTTAAAGTTTCAATTCTGTCTTTTTTATTTTGGTATTCTTCATTTACTTTTTCTATGTCAGAAGCAATCAAAGCAATTTCTATTTGCTCTAATTCATTCTTTGCTTGTAAATATTTCTCAGCTTGTTCTTTTTGTTCTTTAAGTGGAGTCACTTGAACTTCTAACTCTTTCATAATATCATTGACACGATTCATATTATCATGCGTACGATCTAGTTTTCTTAAGGCTTCTTCTTTTCTCCTTTTATATTTTAAAACTCCTGCTGCTTCTTCAAAAATAATTCTTCTATCCGTTGGTCTACTACTAATGATCTCTTCTATTTTTCCCTGTGAAATAATGTTAAAACTCTCTTTTGCTACTCCACTATCCATCAATACTTCTGTAATATCTTTCAATCTACATTTTTCTCCATTTAAAGAATATTCATTTGTTCCATCTCTATAAACACGTCTTTTAATAGATACTTCATCATAATTAACTGGTAAATAATGATCTTTATTATCAAATACTAATGTGACACTTGCTACATTCATCCCATTTCTAGATTTGCTTCCAGAAAATATTACATCTGCCATATTTCCTTCTCCACGAAGCGATTTCACAGATTGTTCTCCAAGAACCCAACGAATGGCATCTACTACATTGCTTTTTCCACTTCCATTTGGTCCTACAATACCAGTAATTCCATCATTCAATTCTATGTCGATATGATCTGCAAAAGATTTAAACCCATGAGTCTTTATATTTTTTAAATACATTTTATCACATCCATATTTTATACTCTTTAACGCTATTCATTATATCATACTTTATAAAACAATTCTAGTCTTATGAATAAAGCCTCTCTTTTTATTCCAAAGAAAAATAAGGCATTTTACCTTATTTCACAATCCAAGCATTTGGAACATATCGTTGTTTGCTAGTAGGATCTACAGAGCAGCAAGGACGATTTGTGAGTTTTCCTTCTACGACCAATGTAGTTGATCCTCCACCATCTAAATTAACCGCATTATGAGCATTGTATCGCTGCAATATTTTAATTAATCCCCCCATATCAATTCCAATACTATGGCCCACTTGTCTTCCATCTATAACTAAAAATAAAACAATTCCATCTTTTCTTTGCGCTAAAACAGTACGGGAAGCAAGTCCCCAACCGCCATCGCCTTTTATATCAGATGCTTTTCCATTTACAATTAGAAAAGGTCCAAATTCAACTGCATCTACCATGCCATTTTTGATCGCTGTAGCTGGATCATCTCTGGTTAAAACTAAAACATGATCCTTATTAAAACCAGAAAGTCCTCCACCATATCCTGAAGGAGATCCAGTAGTTACTACTTTACCATTCATAATAACTGTTCCTACTGCTGTACTTCCTTTATCTCCTCCATTATAGAATCCACTTGCATTTATGGCAACTTTAGCATTGTTTCTTTTTGAAATATCAGTTAAGAAGGCACCCCCATAATTGGTATTGGTAGCTCCTACTAATTTCACTCTTGAGGCATCATAAATTGCAATTAAATGTCCAGAATAATTGTTTTCTTTTATTTCAATAACTTTATATAATTGATCTTTATCTCGCTTTAAAATCTGTTCTTCATAAATAGAAGAATATTCTCCAGTATCTTTTCCATCTTCAAAATTAATGTCATTACTGTTGGTATTTTCATCTACTTCTGTTAATGTGTTATTGCTTAAAATTTTTTCTATTGTTTTTTCGCTATAAAAAGTTCTCGCTAAATATTTATGACTCATGGTTGTCATAGCAGATGTTACTAATAAATTTCTAAAATAAGAAATAGGACCATAAGTTAGAAAAAGTCCAGTGCAGGCAAATAAGTCCATAATAACGCAAATAACAATTCCAACAATTAAGCCTTTTCCTAATTTTGTAGGTTTCTCTTTTGATTTTTTCTCTTTCTTTTTCTGTTCTCTTTTAGAAGATTTCTTTTTGCTTGTTTTCTCTTTTTTCTCTGTGTCTTTTTTATCTAATGGTTCTTCTTGAATTTCTTTTTTCGTTTTTTCATTCGATTTAGTGTCTTCCTTTTTTATCTCTTCTTTTTCTTCATGCTTACTTTTTTCTTTTTTTACAGGTTCTTTTTTTAATTCCTCTTCTTTTCTTTTTTTCAATAATTCTCTAAGATCCTGCTTTGTTTCTTCAACAGTTTTCTTAGGAATACTAGGAGTTTTTGTTGTTTCCTTTTCTATTTTTTTTATTGAATCTCTTGGTGTTATATCTTTCTTTGGTTCTACTTTTTTCTCTTCAATTGATGCTACAACTTTTTTTGTGATTACCTCTTTTTTTGGTTCCTCTTTTACTAACGGTGTTACTTTTAATACTTCTTTTTTAGGTTCATTTGAACTCTCTTTTTGTTTATTTAAATCCCTTTCTCTTCTCTTTAATTCTAGAAAGCTTCCAATATTAAGAGAGGAATACACTGACTCTTCTAATTCTTTTTTTGATTCATTTTTTTCTTCTCTTTCCATAAAAGCCTCCTATTCTATGCTCCAAAATCATTTTGATAACTAATTAAGCTTGCTGTTTTTACTCCTTCAATTCCTTCAAATTGATTTATGAAATCGTCTTTTACATCTTTTAGTTCTATTTCAAATGTAAGTTCTATTACATTTTTTGAAAGAGTTTTACTTTTTAATTTCTTTTTATTTATTTTTTTCATAATTTTATTGACATCACTATGCGCTTTTGCTTCATATTTGACAATTAATAAGTAATTAGAACTTACTCTAAATCCCATACTGTAGCTAATAACATATAACAATCCTAATAAAACAGACGCTAAAATAGAAATTAAGTATAATCCAGCGCCAGACATAATACCAGCTGTAATTCCCCAAAACATAAATCCTGTATCAACAGGTTCTTTAACAGCGGTTCTAAATCTAACAATAGATAATGCTCCTACCATACCTAACGATAATGCCAAATTAGAACTAATGGTTCTAATAATCATTGCAGTTACCATAGAAAGTAAAATTATGCAAAGAGAAAATGATTTTGAGTATACTACTCCAGTATATGTTTTTCTATATATATATACAATAAATAATCCAATTAAAAATGCTACAAGCAAAGAAAAAACCATTTTATCTACAGAAATCGTTCCTGCAAATTCTTCTACCACACTTTTTTTTATCATATCCATAAAATTCATAAAAATTCCTCCTATTTAACACTCCTACAAAGGGCAAATTTTGATACTGCTTGACGATACATTGGAATTGTAGATAAAATCATAGAAATCGTTTCTGGCAATACTTCATTAAATTTTACCTCTAATACTACTTCTTTATCCTCTATTACGGGTACCGTTGGAAGTTCATAATCAAATAATTCATAGTCATATATTCCCGATTTGATTTTGGAATCAAATGTAATTCTGACTTCTGAGACAGGATAAGTATATGCAAGCCTCGTATAATCTACAATCACAGATGGTTTTAAATGCTTTCTTTTTATATCATTTAAGAATTCATCTAGAAGACCAACACCTTCTAATTCTTCTACTTCTCCATTTATTATTTTATCACAAATTTCTCTTGTTATAGCAATTTGATCTTTAGAAGTCATATTATTGTGTTTTAGTTTACGTTCTAAGCGGATAAAAGTGTCATCATCATTATAATATCGAATACGATATTTTTCTCGATATAATACTCCATTTAACTTTTCATAATAAGCATCTGAACTATCATTATCAAAATATAAACTTCTAATTTTATAAGTATGATCTTGATAAACCGAATTCACATCAATATCCATAATCGCTTTTAATTGTGACTGTAGTAATAAAGCCATATTAGGACTAATAATATATTTTAATTCATGTCTATATTTTCTCATATATCACCAAAATACTTATCCATATCAGAATTACTTAAACGAAAGAAATTCTTTGTTTGCCTAAGTAAATATCCTTCCCTTTTCTCAATAAATTCTCTTACTATTTTTATACTATCTTCCCAGTCTTTCATTGTCATTCCCCAACGCTTTTGATTTCGCTCCATTTCTGGTTTTAATTTATTATAAATCTCATCTAATCTTTCTAAAACATGTTCCTTGTTCCATATGTTTTTTAAATTCCAACTTAGTCTTTCAACAAAATCATTTCTAAATTCTTGGCTTTTAAACATATTAATCATAAAAGTTGTTGGAACTTTAAAATCACTCATTCCTTCTGGATTCGTCATAAATGTATAATAGTTGTTTTCAGGAAAATACATAGAATAATCTAAATCATAGAAAATAAAATGCATTTTCCCATGATCAATATCAGGATGTGAAAAAACCCTACTATTGATAATGTCATTATTTGTAGTATAAATTTCTCCTACCCAGAAATCAATTAAACTATTTATATTTACTCTTTTTTTCACATATTCATAATTAGAACTTTTACTCATGTCATGAGTACTAACATAATTTACGATATTTTGATAGTCCTTACTCGTTCCAAGACTTACTAAATAATCTGTTCTTGTAATATTGCCTTTGCTTCCATCTACATTATAATGATTGCTTAAAAATTCATCATCTACTTTTTCTCTAATATTATATACTCCCCAATATTCTCCATTGATATATAAAATCATTGACTTGTAGCTTTGCACTTCTGCTTCACTATCTTCCATTAAAGAGGTTGTTAAAATATCTCTTAAAAAGGCATTTTCACTATCTTGTGATCCACTTCTTAAAACTAATGTGTTAAAGATAGAAAAGTCTCTATTATCAAATACTGGATAATGTAAGCTTGCTTCCCCGTACTTCTTTTTAAATTTTAATGAAAAACTTTTTTTAGCCATCCCCCTTGTGGATCCTCCGAATAATCGAAACCCACATGGAATTGAAAAACTTTTTCCATCTTCATAAAATTCTGCATAACTGGCTACTTCCAAGTCTGTCCAGCTATTTGAACTAACCCTTTTAAAATCGTTTGGATTCATAGAGACTGACATAACAGGAAGAGTATGACCTTCATTTATAATATAACTGCTTGTTGTAACTGGACTATCTATTTTTCCTTCCTCTACATTAATACTTCTTACTACAGTTGTCTTTTTAAGAAAAATAGGACCAGTATATTTACTAGATTTTGTGCTTGGAACACTTCCATCTAATGTATAATATATTGTCCCATTTGCTTCTATTTCTAGATTAATTCCATCAATATTATTATAAATACCTGCTGCTTTATGAACTTCTGTTTTACTAGCTACTTGAAGAATTCCTGTTCCATTCTTCTCTTTTGGCGTTGGCTTGCTAAAATAGAAAAATCCATAATTTTCTCCTCGACCCATACTATATTCTAATGGAACTTCTGAAATAAACATAGAATCTATTATATTTTTTCCATCTGTAATATAAAGTGATTCTGTTTCTGATAATTTAAAATTGGTATGCTTATAACTTTTATTTGATAAATTTATATCTCCTGATGCCATCACAACATAAAGTTCTCCAGGCGATAAGGTAATATCAGGAAAATTCCATTCTGTAAGTCTATTATCATTTTTTGATAAATAATAGTCTTTTAAATTGATTTCTTTCTTTGAATTATTTTTTATCTCTATCCAATCATAATATTCATTTCCATTTTGAACCAAATAAGAAGTATTATTGTTCATAATTTCATTGATGATTAATCCTTCTTTATTCTTTAAATATTTTTTTGAAAAGGATTCAATTCCTTCTGTTGTATTTGGATATCCTGGGCTTATTTTCCCACTCCTAATCCATTTATTTTCTTTAATGAGTGCCATTCCATTTTCTAAATTTGTATAAGTGATTTGATCCACTATTTTTCCCGACTTTGTTAAAATGGCAACTCCATTTTTAGATGTCAATTTAAAATTTGCATGCAATTCTTTTTCTGTATCATTTTTTCCTGATGTATAAATTATTTTTGTTTCATTTGGTCCAATTTGAATATTTGGAAATTGCCATCTAAAAGGTGCTAGTACATCTCCTCCTAAACCATATTCTTTTAATGAAATCGTTTTATTCGTTTTATTTCTTATTTCAATATAACCACTATAATTTCCATATTGATCCGTAAAATGCCCTGCATTATTTGGTAACACTTCTGTAATTTCCAACTCATTTATATCTGCTTTTAAAGATTCTATATAGGCTGTTCTTCCCTCTTCTGTATTAATAAATCCTGGGGTAGAAGAACTTGTTACAATCCAATTTCCTTCGTTATTTCTAGCCATTACTTGATTTTTATTTAAAGAAACAGTTTCTATAGCATCAATTACTTTTCCATTTTTATTTCTTAATGAAACAATTTCCTTTCCACTACTGCTTAATTTAAAATTGGCGTATAATCCTTCTTGCTTTGTTCCAGACAGATATACCACCATATAAGATTTCGCCTTTATGGTTACGTCTGGAAAAACCCATTTTGTTTTATTCTCTTCATCTGATAACCCATAGTTCAATAAATTAATATCATAATCATTTCCATTATATAGTTCAATCCAATCATAAATTCCACCATTAGGTGCTGACGCTGCTCCACCATTAGATGACATGATCTCATTAATCACTAAGGAATTTATCTTACTATCTCCGTTTTCATCCAAATCACTTTCTTTTAATGTTTTGTTCTCTACTTTTCCTAGAAGGAAACCACTTATTACTAATATGACTACTATAAAAAGTAATACGATGATTAATAAACCATTTTGTTTTATCTTTTTTCTATCAAATCGAAACATAGTTTTCCTCCTTATCTATTTTTTATTTATCATATCATAATATGTGTATTTTTTCTAGACTTGCTTGATAAGTTTGAAAACGAAATGTAAAGAAAAAAGAAACTATTTCTAGCCTCTATTCAAATACAAAACACAATCATTTTCTGCAATATTAATTCTTTTATAATGCCAATAATAATTAGTTCTATTCTTTCATTTTATCTATAATAAAAGTGTGCTTTGTTTTTTATGACATTATAAGTACATATTTATAATCTTATTTAATAAATGTTTTTATTACTAAAAGTATAGGTACGAGCTAACTCTTCATCCACAATTCTGAAAGTGACTCTATCTGGCACTATATTATCTCTCATTAACTTTACTTTTAAAGGGGCACCAATCCCATATTGTATTTTAGAATTTAGAAAAGTATAACAACACTTTGACGCATCATATCTACTATCTCTCAAATCAGCCCTTGGAATCATTTCTTCAATACAACCTTTTAATTCTATTAAAATTCCTTTATCTGTGCAATCTTTGATAATTGCTTCTACAGTTTCCCCTATATGTTCTAATAAGTATTCCCTACATTTCAAACGAACTACTCTTTCTTCACATTTATTAATTCTTCCTTCTGCATGTGTGCAACCTTCCGTTACTAATTTCATTTCTGCTATTTCATTCTCTGTTTGAGGAATACCCAATAAATAATTTTTTCTTAAAATTCTATGAATCATTAAATCAGGATATCTTCTAATTGGGGAAGTAAAATGAACATTTCTTTTTAATCCTAGCCCAAAATGACCAGTATCATCTAAAGAATATTTTGCTCTTCTCATACAACTAATGAGCATATTTGAAATAATATTGTAATTTGGATGATTATGGTATTGTTCTAATATGCGGTTGAATGCAAATGAACGCATTTCTTCTGAAACAGAAAATAAGGGATCAATAGAAATTCCAATTGTTTTTAATTTTCCTTTCATTACTTGTAATCTTACCATATCAGGTTGTTCATGAATTCGATGAGGAAACACAAGATTTGATTGAAATAGAAGATCTGCAATACTTCGGTTCGCAGCTAACATAAATTCTTGAATCAACAATTCTGCTTTTCCTCTATTTCTCGCGCTTATATCAACAACATGTCCATAAGAATCTAATCTTATATTTGGTTCATTACTATCAAAATCAATCGCTCCATCTTGAATTCTAGAGGCATAGAGTGCTTCTGCTAACGTTTCCATAGAATAGAGAGTCTCTTTAAAACTTTCATATCCCAATACTTGCTTTCCTTCTAATACCAAATTAACATCTTCATAAGTCATTCTTTTTTTTGAATGAATAACTGCTGGAAAACAAGTAACATCTTTCACAATTCCCATTTTGGAAATTCGCATTTTTACAGTTATTGTATATCGATCCACATTTTCATTTAATGAACATACTCCATTTGATATCATTTTTGGAAACATTGGAAAAACGGAACTTAATAAATATGCAGTCATTCCTCTTTTTCTCGCTTCTAAATCAAGTGGACTTCCCTTTTGTATATAATATCCAACATCTGCTATATGAACACCCAATACATAATCTGAACCATCCATTTCTAATGATATTGCATCATCAAAGTCTTTAGAATAAATTCCATCAATTGTAAAAATGGTTTCCCCTCTTAAATCAGCTCGATCAAAATTTTGATGATCTTTTCTAGGCTCGTGTATGCATCTTGCCTGTTTCATTGCTTTTTTAGAAAAAACAGTTGGAATTCCATGTTGTTCTGCAATATCCATGATATCAATACCACTATCTTCTTTACTCCCCAACACCTGATAAATAACGGCTTTTAAATCATCCTCTTGAAAATCTATCTTAAAACGTACTTTTGCACCTTCATATAAATTGGGAAAATATTTGCATGGAATTCTTATTTTTCCTCCCTTCTTATAAGAGAACAAAATGATTGGTTCTCCGTTATCAAAAATGATTTCTCCCATTTGATTTTCTCTAAAAGTATGTAATTTTCGTATTGTTACTTTTTTTCTTTCTTCACCAAATTCACAAATAATAATGTCTCCATTGTGGTAATTTCCTAAAAATCTTCTTGAAATTGCCATACTTGGTTTATTTATTAATTGAAGCCAAGCTGTTTCTTCTTGGTTGAATTCTATAATTTTTCCAATAAAAATATTATCCATAAAACCCTCCTACTATTATAATCATATCATAAAAAGAAATGATTGAAACAAAAAAAGACATCAATGATGATGTCCTCCAATCACTAAACTAAGAAAAAGAATAAAAATGCCAAGAAAAATTCCAAAAATTGTTTCCTTTTTATTTTTTGAATGAATCATTTGCTCTAATAATTCAAATAAAGCAATATAAATAATCATTCCAAGTGTAATACCGAGTAATATTCCTAAGATCAATTCCTCTTTCATAATTCCATTTAAAAAGAACATAAGTAAGCCACCAATAAATGTTGATATAGAAATCAAGAAACTGATCATAACTGTTTTCTTTTTATTTTCACTGCTTTTATAAAACGTTGATGCAATCACCATTCCCATTGGAATATTATGCAATCCTACTCCAAGTCCTACTAATAATCCTAGATGAGTAGAAGTTGATGCAGTTCCATAAATTGCCATTCCTTCTATCAAATTGTGCAGAACCAAAGCGAAACTAGAAACAATTCCTATATGATATAAATGTTCCATGTGTTCTTTTTTGCTATGATGATGTCCTTCATCTAAAGCATGATGTGGAATAAAATGGTCTAAGAGCTTTAATAAAATAATTCCAATCATTATACAACCAAATAAGAGAGGAATTCTTCCATTCTTCATTTCTTCTAAATGCTCATAGCTTTCAGGAAAGAGTTCAAAAATAGATAAACTTACCATTACTCCAAAAGCCAATGCCAAAGAAAAAGAAACAAATTTTTCGTTATTTTTTGTAATCAATACAATAATTGTTCCAAGTAATATAAATAATCCAAGAATAAAAGTCAATAAAAGTGCGAATAATTCCATAACCATCTTCCTTTAAAAAAAGAGTTTTAAACTCTTTTTCATTATAACACAAATTTCTATTTTCCTAAAATACCTTTTACATATTCTTTTGCATTTTGATATGCCTCATCCAACTCAGGTTTTACATCTTCATAAATTCCAGCTACCCTATCTTTTCCTTCTTCCAAATATGGTTTGGCACTATCCCAAGCTCTTTCTACTGCAGGAATAGCTGCTTCTACATAAGGTCTTAGAGCGTTTTCTACTTTATCACTAAACGCTTCTGCTTTTTTAAATAATGTTGTATTTTCTACATAATTAGAAAATGTTGTTAGTCCGTCTACGACTGCTTCTTTGTCAATATCTGGAAGATGACTTTTCGCGCTTTCAATAGTTCCTTCTAAGTCAAAATCCTCTACTGTATCTATTCCATTTCTAAGGCCACTAATACAAGTTCCTGTTACATAGTTCGCTCTATAATATGTAGAAATTACATCTTCTACTTTTCTATCTTCTCCAACATAGGTAACATTTGGATAATAAAGTGCAATTTCTTTTTCTTCTTTTCTATCACTTCCACAATAATAAATTTGAACCATTGGTCTTTCTTTTAAAGATGCTTCAAATATTTCTTTGCTATAAGTTTGATCACGTTCTACATTTTCTGCTGAAGCATCTTTTTTTGTAGTGGCACTGTCTGCATGATAAACAACTACTTGATTATCCCCATCTAAAGATTCTATATAAGTAATAATTTCATCTTGTTCTAAGTCAGTAGAAGGTGCTGTTACAACAGATTTAGAAATCGAAAGCCCTCCCACTATTGTATTCTCTTCTCTTACAGTAATGACTGGTTCTATTACTTGTTCTGGCATTGGTTCTTTGGATAAAGTACAACCAGAGAGTAATAAAGTCGTGGTAAGTGCAAAAAGAACGATTTTGCTTTTCTTTTTCATAAAATCTCCTCTTTTCTGATGTTTTATTATATTCTAAAAATTGATATTTGTAAAATTTTAATTATATTTTTTTTCTTTGCAATGAATTCTCCACTCAATAAAATCTGTAAACAAACGAAAGGCAAACAAAGAGACAATCATCAATCCTCCTAATAGTACCATCATGCGGAAGTTTGGCCAAACAAGTGAATAGAATTCTCTTAAGAAAACACACTGTAATAACATTAAAGTTATCATACTAATAAATAAAGTTTTCTTTAAAAGATTAAATGGTCTACATAGTTGATATAATAGTCTAAATCCTACAAATCCATTCATAAAAACACACATTGTAGATACTTGATCATCTGAAAAATAAAATAGTTTATTTGCTAACATAATTACTAAAATGTTAAATACAATTGTCAATGCACTTGGAATCGATTTACTAAACACACTTTTTAAGAAGCTTCCTTCTATTCTGCTTTTATTCGGTTGTAATGCAAGTACAAAAGAAGGAATTCCAATCGTTACAACACTTGTTAATGTTAGTTGAATGGGAATAAATGGATATTGAAGCCCCAGAATGGCAAATACGACTGCTAAAACTGTAGCATATGTTGTCTTTGTTAAAAAGAGTGTTGCAGAACGTTCAATATTATTCACAGTTCTTCTTCCTTCTGCTACAACTGCTGGTAGTGCATCAAAATTGGAATTTAAAAGAACAAGTTCAGATACATTTCTTGCTGCATCTGTCCCGCTAGCAATAGCGATACTGCAATCTGCCTCTTTTAAAGCAAGTACATCATTCACCCCATCTCCAGTCATGGCTACTATATGTCCACCATTTTTCAAAGCCATAATAAGTTCCTTTTTCTGCATAGGTGAAACTCTTCCAAATACATTATAATGGAAAGCTGCTTTCACTAATTCTTCTTTTGTGTTTATTTTACTCATATCAATCATTTTTTCATAATGTTCAATTCCAGCTCTTTTCGCAATACTAGAAACTGTTATAACATTATCTCCTGAAATTACTTTGATAGAAACCCCTTGCTCTTTAAAATATTTGAGTGTTTCTTTTGCTTCTTTTCTAATTTTATCTCTAATTAAGACTAGAGAAACCAGTTCATATTTTTGTGGAATTTCTCCTGTCCAAGTATCAGTATGAATGAGTAACAAAACTCGATTTTCTAAAATATATTTTTCTAGTTCTTGTTCCATTTCGCTGTATTTTTCTTTTAATAAATATTCGGGAGCCCCCAATAAATAAGTACCATATTTTTCAAATTCTACTCCAGAATATTTTTTTTCTGAAGAAAATGGAATGGCTGTTTTTATTTTCCAATCCGTTTTCATATGATATTTATTCTTTAGTGCTTCAAAGGTTGGATTGTTATCATCTAATGCATTTGTAATAGATGATAAAATATGATTTACTTCCTCTGATTTTTTATTGTCATAAGGAATGGTTGCATATACTTCCATTACTCCTTCAGTAATCGTTCCTGTTTTATCTAAACAAAGAGTGTCAACACGTGCTAATGTTTCAATACAATATAAATCCTGTACCAATACTTTATGTTTTGAAAGTCTCACTACACTAACAGCCAAAACGGTACTCGTTAATAATATAAGACCTTCTGGTATCATTCCAAGTATAGCAGCTACAGTATTCACAACAGCATCATTGAATGTATTATCAGGAATTCCAAGCTGCCTTGCAAATAAGATGAGTCCAATTGGAATAATTCCAATTGAAACCATTTTTATAATTTTTTTTAAGGATTTCATAAGGATAGAATTTGCTTGTTTTATATAATGTGCTTCAGCTGATATTTTAGCAGTATAATTATCAATTCCTACATGGGTTACTTTTACATAAGCACTCCCACTCACAATAAAACTTCCAGAAAGAAGTTCTTCCCCTTCTTCTTTTAAAATAGGAACTGATTCTCCTGTAATAAAAGCTTCGTTCACTTCCACAGCTCCTTTTACAATGATAGAATCGGTAACTACTTGATTTCCAAGAGATAAATATAAAATATCATCTAAGACAATTTCTGAGTTTTCAATTTCTTCTAATTTACTATCTCGTAATACTCTTGATTTGGTTGCTGATATAATAGATAATTTATCAATGGTTCTTTTGGCATTAATTTCTTGAATGATGCTGATGATGGTATTACAAAATACAACTCCTAAAAACATGATGTTTTTATAGGATTTTACAAGAATTAAAGCCAACGCTAATCCAAAGTTCAAAAAATTAAATAGTGTAAAAATGTTTGATTCTATAATTTGCTTCAAACTTTTTGTAGGAACTGTTGTATCATAATTAACGAGATTTTTTTCTTTTCTAATCTCTACTTCTTGTTTTGTTAAACCTGTTAATTTATCCATACTATCCCTCCTTTTTTATTATAGCATTATTATATAGTCCTGTACAAAAAAAAGTGTGACAGTTTTGTAAGATGTCAAAAAAAAAGCCCAAATAATCGGTGCTCGCAACGATAAAAACCTGATCTCCCAGGTGGGCATCACAGAATTCATATCAGGATTCTTGTATAAATACAAGCTTTCAACAACAATAAATTCATTAGATTCCCAATCGTTATAAATTAGTAGGTTTTTCTAATTAAGCTACCATATCATTTAGGCAATTTCATTATATCATATTTTTTTAGCTTTTGTCATCTCGTTTTGGATGGAAACGCAAAAATTTTTACTTTTGGTTTATCTTTTACAAGTAAAATTGGATATCCATTATGTTGATTTCCAAAACAAGCTTTTGGGAAATATTTAACTTTCAAGAATTTTTCTGGAGATATTTGTTCCATCAACTGTTCTATTAATATTCTATGATATTCCCTTGTTGTAAGAGACGGATCATTACTATGATTACAACCACATAAAGCAATACAAAAATCTAAATTTTCTTTTAATGCCCTTTTGATTATCATTTCTGTTGCTTCACAAGGAAATAGTCCAACTAATAAACTGCTTTTTTCTAATTTTACTTTATCATTGAAATATCTATTTACAAGCTTTACTTTTGTTGGATATCCTTTCCACACTCTTGAATCATAAACAGTCACTGTTCCTCCTCCAATTTTTAATTGATATTCTCTTAAACTATGCCCTAGTAGCGGAAAAATGCCACTTCCTATTTCTACAACATCCCTTTTTAAATTAAATTCTCGTCTAATTAAGTCATACATGTTTTTATAAACACTACAACTTGGTCTTATCAATCCTGCTGCTTCATATATTTGTTCAAAAAAAGCATCTGTTAAAGGAAGGCCTAATTGATCCATTTTAAGATGTGCATTTAAATAACCAACTTCATATCCAAGAGCCTCTTTATATGTTTCTCCAAATTGAGTCAAAGTTCTTGTAATTTCTTCTATATTTTTTGTTATATAAACATTCACAAAATCCCCTCTTTTTATATGGAACTTTATTTTATCACATTTTTTCTATTTGTCAAAAAAAAGCTTTTTAAAAGCTTTATTTCGTTTCTCTATTTCGAATCAATTCTAATATTTTTTCTTTTCCATTTTGCAGTTCTTGAACTGACTTTCCATTTCCTAATGTATAAATAATATCCGCTAAAAATGGCATACAATCCACTCTAGTCAACCAATCTCTTGTCATATAAGCATCTGGAATATATGTTAAATTTGTTGTATATACTCCATCAAACAACTTTTGTTCATATGCTTTATCAAATACTTCTATCCCACCTGTAAATAATGCAAATGAAGCAGATAAATAAATTCTCCCAGCTCCCATTTCTTTCATTTTTTTCGCTACATCTATAATAGATTCCCCTGAAGCAATCATATCATCTACAATTAATACATCTTTGTCAGTGACATCTTTTCCTAAATAACTATGTTCCACCACTGGATTTTTTCCGTTTTCAACAATAGAATAGTCTCTTCTTTTATAAGAAACTCCTAAATCACAACCCAAAAGTTCTGCATAATATCTTGCTCTTTCAACTGCTCCCATATCTGGACTTACAATAAAAATATTTTTTAAATCAATTGCTTCTTTCTTCAAAAATCTTTTCAATATTGTATGTGTTGGATAAAAATTATCAAAGGGAAGATTTGGAATTGCATTTTGAACTTGTGGATCATGAGCATCAAACGTAACAATTCCATTTACGCCTAAATCTTCTAATTCTTGTAAAGCGAGTGCGCAATCTAATGATTCTCTTCCTTTTCTCTTATGCTGTCTTGATTCATACAAAAGAGGCATCACGACATGAATACTAGATGCGTGTCCTTTAATTGCTGAAATCACTCTCTTGATGTCTTGAAAATGTTCATCTGGAGTCATAATATGGTCTTGCCCATACAATTTATAGGTTGTCCCATAATTTCCAACATCTGAAAGAATAAAAACTTCCTTATGTCGAACAGTTTGTCCTAATTCAGCTTTACCTTCTCCATTTGCAAATCTTGGCTGTTTTAAAGGTACAATTAAATCTTCTATTGCTCCATATTTTTCTTGTATTTTTAAAGCAATTTCGTTTCCTCTCTTCTCAAAGTTTTTTAAAATTACTAATCGAATATTATTATTCATTCCCAAAACTAACACCCTCTCACTACTACAATTTCAGTATAACATGAAAAAATGGGAAATTCTAGAAAAAAAGTAGAAATTTTATTTTTTCTACTTTTCTATTTTAATTCCCAATTCTTTTAGTTGTTTTTCATCTACTATATTTGGTGCCTCACTCATTAAATCAGAAGCACTTGCTGTTTTTGGAAAAGCAATTACATCTCTAATATTTTCTGTTTTAGAAAGTAACATCGTAAGTCTATCCAAACCAAATGCAAGCCCTCCATGTGGTGGAGTACCATATTGAAATGCATCTATAAAGAACCCAAATTTTTCTTTCGCAGATTCTGGAGTAAAACCTAATGCTTCAAACATTTTTTTCTGTGTTTCTGCATTATGAATACGAATGCTTCCTCCTCCTGCTTCATATCCATTAATAACAATATCATACGCTTTTGCTTTACAAACTCCTGGGTTTGTCATTAATCTATCTACATCGCTATCATGAGGGGCTGTAAAAGGATGATGACAGGCCATATATCGATTCTCTTCCTCACTATATTCAAATACTGGAAAATTGACTACCCAAAGAAGTTTGTAATCATCAGGATCGATAAGCTTCAATTCTTTTCCAAGCTTCACACGCAATGCTCCCAAACTTGTTTTTACAATACTTTTCTTATTCGCAACTATAAATACTAAGTCATTATTTTCTAGTTTTAGTCTTTGTTTTACATCAACTAATTCTTCTGTAGAAAGAACCTTAATGATGCTTCCTGAAAGTTCATTATCTACAAATTTTAAATAAGCAAGTCCTGTTGCACCATATGTTTTTACAAACTCTGTAAGAGTATCTATATTCTTTCTAGAATATTTATCTGCTGCATTTTTAGCAACAA
>JAAWCI010000088.1 GCA_022793145.1 Bacilli bacterium
GCAAATTTAAAAGCGCATATTTGCAATTTAAAACAATTTGAAATTCCAATCGTGGTTTGTTTAAATCAATATCAAACGGATACAGAAGAAGAAATTAAAACGTTAAAAGACATTTGTGCTGAACTTCAGGTTTCATTAGAGAAAAGTACTGCTTATGTAAATGGTGGTGAAGGAGCAATATCTTTGGCAAAGAAAGTATTAGAATTGAGTGAAGAAAAGCATGTTTTAAAGTATCAATATGAGCTTGAAGATTCTATAGAAGAAAAGTTAGAAAAACTTGCTAAAAATATCTATCACGCGAATGGAGTTTGCTATTCAGAAGAAGCCAAAGAAAAAATAGAAAGATTAAAAAATACAAAATATGAGCAATATCCAATCTGTGTTGCCAAAACCCAATATTCTTTATCAGATGATCCAAATAAGTTAGGAAATCCAACCAATTATGAGCTTCATGTAAAAGATATTAGACTTTATGCAGGAGCCAAATTTATAACAATTTTACTTGGGGACATTATGACAATGCCAGGACTTCCAAAGAGGCCAAACTATGAGCAAATTGATGTTATAGATAATGAAATTATTGGATTATTTTAAAAGAGGCTATTTAAAACCTCTTTTTTGTATATTGTTTGGCATCCTGCTCTTGTAATTGATGATAATTTAAGTATTGTTTTACAACGTCATAAATGACTTCCATTCTACAGCGGTCTGGACTTCTTCTCAACTGTTCATTAATCAATTCTAATAATTCAGGAGTATAATGAAGAACTTCAGCTACTTTAGAATAGAATGCAATTAGATTTTTATGCGTATTATCAGAGTCTGATTCCATATAGCTTTCTAGGTCAACTAAAGTAGTACCTCTTTCTTGACTATAAAATATAGAACCTTCATTTAAATCAAATATTTCAAAATGAGAGGAAATATCTAAAATCCCTTCTCTAATATTATTGTTAGAAGACATTACTTGTTCAATAGAAACATCTTGCTTAACAAGTAATTTCCCAGGCGCTTTTTTCATGATAATTCCTAAAATAGCAAGTGGGTTTACGACAACGAATTTGGTACTCATCATTTCTTCTGATTGAATTTCTGATAAATTTGTTAAATGTTCTAAATAAGTAATTCCTCTAGAGGTCATTTGATTTTGTAGAATCGGTCTTAAATAGTTTTTATAGACATGTCCTTGAAATTCCCCATGCATATGAAATGCTTTCGCACTACATCCCCAGATAGAATTATGAATGTCATACTTTCCTTCTATTTCTTGATAAGAAATCATTTTTAACATAGAGATCTTCCTTTCTATTAAAAAATGGTCTTGTGAGTACACAAAACCATTAAAAATAGAAATCATTTCTATGATAATAATTTTGAAAGCACTCCACAAGTTTCTCTTGTGACAGTCCAGCCCATATTATGTAGCTGTCCCAATAAAGCAA
>JAAWCI010000002.1 GCA_022793145.1 Bacilli bacterium
CAACAGTCTGAGGGAAGTTTAAAACTTCCTTTTTTTTCTTAAATATGATAGACTAACATTAGTAAAAAACGCATTAGTATTTATTTTCTAAAATATATTTAGAAATATGTTTGGTGAGTCATCAAATAGAAATAAAAAGTTATCAATTGATTTTATATATCAGTGTAACTTCGCTACACTGCCATGTAGTAAAGTACACCTCTATATAGAAATATCATTTTGTATTGCGTTTTTTACTTTTTTAGATTTGTAGGTGAGTTATGGCAAATCAATATTTAAAATATTGTACAAAAGAAGAAGCACTAGAATTTCTAATGTCATTGCGTTTATGTCAAAATTTAAGGACCCTTTATGCAGTTAGTAATCATATAGAAAAACATTATGAATATATGGAAATTTCTAAAAATGGTAAGACAAGATGTTTAAATATGCCAGATTCATTATTAAAATATATTCAAAGAAATATTTTAAATCATGTTTTATATGGTATGCATATATCATCTTATGCGAAAGCATATTGTAAGAAAGTAGATATTTTAGAAAATGCAAAACCACATGTTAGGAAACCTATGATATTAAAATTAGATATCAAAGATTTTTTTGGGTCTATTACTTTTTATATGGTAAAAGAAAATGTTTTTAGAGAAGAATATTTTCCAGAATCTATTTCTATTTTGCTTACAATTTTATGTACTTATAAAGGTGTTTTGCCTCAAGGAGCTCCTACTTCTCCCATGATATCGAATATTATATTAAGAGAATTTGATGAAATTATTGGTACTTGGTGTAAAAATAAGAATATTATTTATACAAGATATTCAGATGATATGACATTTTCAGGAACATTTGATAAAAATGAGATCCTAAATTTTGTAAAGCGAGAACTTGCTTTATTAGGTTTTCAGTTAAACTTTAAAAAAACGAAATTACTTTTTCCTAGTGATCGACAAACTGTAACTGGTATTGTTGTAAATGAAAAAACAAATATAACTAGAGAATATCGAAAAAATATTCGAAAAGAAATATATTATTGTAAAAAATATGGAATAGAAAATCATTTGAATTTTATTCATATCGATATAGAAAAAAAGGATTATTTAAATTCATTAAAAGGAAAAATTTTGTTTGTATTACATGTAGATCGTGAGAATTTAGAATTTAAAAACTATTTAAAATGGATAGAAAAAGTTGAAAAATGAATTTTTTCTTTTTTTATTTTACTTTTTCATGAAATTTACTTGGAAAAAATAAAATCTTTGTTTAAATTGAAATGCGGCTTTCATAAATCTGTCATTTGAATTTTATTCCATAATCATTTATTCTACTATTTGTGGTTGTAATTGCTGTAGTGTTTGCCTTTAGAAAGGGAGGCATTATGAAGCAAAAAGATTTGCTGATAACAATTCAGTACATCATGATATTCTTGTTAATTGGTTTATTATTTACTATTGTAAATAGGTAATCAGTGGGTTTTTGGTTGACTTAGGTCGTAAAAAAATACCTACATTATCAAATGTAGGTTATCCAAAATACTTGAGGCAAGTATCTACAAAGCAAACCAAATACTTCCACATTTTTTGATGAAGAAAATCATCTATATCTACTATACCCTAGTATAAGTGTTTTGTCAATTTTATTTTGAAATGATAATCTTCTTTTTATGATCTTGTATATTTTACCCTTGTCTTATTTTCCTATCTTCTTTATAATAGAATTACTAGGAAGTGATTTTATGAAAAAGCCAGAACTTTTGGCGCCCGCTGGAAATATGGAAAGTTTGAAAGCTGCAATAGAAGCAGGAGCAGATGCCATTTATTTAGGTGGTCATATGTTTGGAGCGAGAAGTTTTGCTGGAAATTTTTCAAATGAAGAAATAAAAGAAGCAGTTATTTATGCACATTTATATGGAGTTAAAATATATGTTACAGTAAATACTTTAATTTATGAAGATGAAGTAGAAACCTTTATGAGTTATGTTGATTTTTTATATCAATCTGATGTAGATGCTGTTATTATTCAAGATTTAGGTATGTTGGATTTGATTAGACAAACATTTCCGCTATTAGAAGTTCATGCGTCTACGCAAATGCACTTACATAACTTAGAAGGAGTAAAATTAGTAGAAGAACTGGGGGTAAAAAGGGCCGTTTTAGCACGCGAAACTGATATTGATTTAGTCAAAGAAATCAAGAAAAGTACAAATATTGAAATTGAAATTTTTGTTCATGGAGCTTTATGTATTAGTTATTCTGGACAGTGCTTGATGTCTAGTTTAATTGGAGGAAGAAGTGGAAATAGAGGATCATGTGCTGGAAGTTGTAGACAGAAGTATGATTTGATAGCAAATGGAAAAAAGGTGAATAAAGATTCCTATTTGCTTAGTACGAAAGACTTAAATACTTTAGATTATTTGGGAGATTTAATTGATATCGGAGTAGAAAGTTTTAAAATAGAGGGTAGAATGAAACGTCCAGAATATGTCTATACAGTTGTAAAACTCTATCGTAAAGCAATTGACCAGTATTGTCAAAGTAAAAAAATAGAAATAAAAGAAGCAGAAATTTTAGAATTGAAGAAAATATTCAATAGAGAGTTTACCAAAGGTTTTTTATTTCATGAAGAAGAAAAGAACTTCATGAATCCAAAAAGGCCAAATCATATTGGAATTCCGATTGGAAAAGTGATAGAGTGCAAAAAGGGATTTGTTACAATTAATTTGTATTCTAGATTACAAAATGGAGATGGAATTAGAATTTTAGGAGAAGAAGATTCAGGAACAATTGTAACAAAAATAATTACCCAAAAAAGACAAGTGAAAGAAGTAGAAAAAGGGATCGCCAAAATTCCTTATAAAGAAACAGTAAAGGTTGGAAGTACAGTTTTAAAAACGACAGATAAAAAGCAATTAGATGAAATTAATTTTTTATTATCAAAGAAAGCTAGAAAGGTATCAATTTCTTTAGAATTAGAACTAAAATGTCATCAAAAACCTCTATTAAAATTGTTTGATGGGAAAAACGAAGTTGTTGTAATCGGAGAAAAGAATGTAGAACAAGCTTTGACTATACCAATATCAAAAGAACGGATTCAAGAACAAATTTTAAAATTTGGAGATTCTATTTATCAGATAACCGATATGCTTTTTAAAATAGATGATAATATTTTTGTTTCGATCAAAGAATTGAATGAATTAAGAAGAAAAGCAATTTTAAAATTGGATGAACAAAGAATCTATCATTATCCATATCAAAAAAGGGAATATCAAAAAAGTGTTCCTGATTTTCCTGTGGAAAAAAAGAAAACTGTTTTTGTAAATGAACTTTATCAATATAAAAGTGTGGAAAAAGAGAATTGGGATACTATTTATGTGGAAAAAGAAGAACTTTTTAACACCATAAAATCGGATTCTAGAGTTGTCAAAAAAATTCCACGAGTTTTACACCACATTTCTTTAAAAAAAGAACGATTCTTAGCTGGAGAACTCGGAACATTTTATCTTTATCCACAAACTTTCACTGATTGGTCTTTTAATGTAACCAATTCTTATACTGCTGCTTTTCTTTTTAGTAGAGGAGCACAATTAGTAACTTTATCTCATGAGCTAGATGAAAACCGAATGAAATTGTTAATCTCTGCTTATAAAAATAGATATCATGCACATCCTAATTTTGAGTTAATCATTTATGGAAAAGAAGAAGTCGTGATCAGTAAATTCCATTTGTTAAAATATTTTAATGTAGAAAATGGTTTTTTAAAAGATCGATTTGGAAATCTATATCCGATTGAAGAAAATAAACAATTTATGAAAATTTATAATTATAAGCCAAGAAATATGGATGGATATTATTATCAATATGGAATTAATTCCTTACGTTTAGAGTTTGTGAATGAAAAAGAAAGCGAGATGAGACAAATTATTGATGAATTTTAGAGAAAAAATAAAATTGTTAGAAGAGTGGATCTATAAATCGAATAAAATCGTTATATTTACTGGAGCAGGAATTTCCACTTTGTCTGGGATTCCTGATTTCAGAAGTCCAAATGGGCTTTATAAGAAAAAGAGTATTATTGCGCCAGAAGAAATTTTAAGTCATCATTATTTTTTATCTCACCCAGAATCTTTTTATCAATTTTTGAAAAAAGAAATGCTTTATTTGAATGCAAAACCAAACAAAGCACATTTTTGGATTTCTGAATTAGAAGAAGAAAAAGAGATTACTGTAGTAACTCAAAATATCGATTCTTTACATCAAATCGCAGGAAGTAAGAAAGTACTTGAATTGCATGGAAATATCAGAGAATATTATTGTATGAAATGTGGGAAAAAGTATGAAAAAGAAATTTTAAAAAAAGAACTGCCTATTTGTAGTTGTAATGGTCTTATTAGGCCTAACATTGTTCTTTATGAAGAAGCGTTAAATGAAGAAACTTTTAATGAAGCTATTTTTGCGATTTTAAAAGCGGATATGATTATAGTTATAGGGTCATCTTTAGTAGTAACTCCAGCGTCAGATCTTCTTTCTTTTTATAATGGAAATCGATTTGTCATTATGAACAAAGAAGAAACACCATATGATAGAAAAGCAAACCTGGTATTTCATGAAGATATTTTGAAAATAATGAGAGCAATAAGGTAAAGAATGGAAACTGTTTTTCTATCTTTTTTATTTCAAGTATTATTTGAATACTTTTTTTTTAAGCTTTCCATAAAGTATAGCTTTTTATGTCAAATTTTGTTACAATAAAAAAAGAGAAATACTCAAGATGTATGAAATAAATCTTGGGTATTTTTTCTAACTATGTTTGAATCAAAAATCATAGACTTTTTATTATATTTGTATTATAATAAAAAACAATTTGAAAAAGGAGGTGTTCTGATTGGTTAAAGCAGATTTGCCAGTTATTTTATTAAAAGGAATTGTATTACTTCCAAACAATGAATTGCGCTTAGAATTTGATAATGAAGAAAGTAAGAACATTATTGATTTATCTGAATTATTTCATGAAAATCATATTTTAGTAGTAAGTAGTAGTGATCCTTTAGAGGAATCTCCTGATAAAAAAGAATTACCTAAAATTGGCATCATTTCTGAAATTACTAGAAAAATAGAACTTCCAAATGGAAATGTTCGAGTAGTGATTAAAGGGATAGAAAGAGCAGAAGTATTTGAATATTTAAATTTAAATAAAAGAGATGTATTAGAAGCAATTGTGTCCTCTCTTGAAGTAGAAGAAATTGATGAAAAAACAGAAACTGCAATGGTTAGAAAATTATACCGCGAATTAGAAACTTATATTAAGCGTGTTCCTTATATGAGCAATAGCATTCTAGCTTCTGTTGATTCTGTGAAAAGCTTATCTGTTATGACAGATTTAATTGTGCCTCATTTACCTGTTGGCTTAGAGCGTTTGCTTCAATATTTAAATGAACAAGATATTTTAAAAAGAACAGAAATGATTTTAGAAGACATTTATGAAGAACAGGAACTATTTGATATTGAAAGACAAATCGATCAAAAAGTAAAAAAGAGAATTGATAACAGTCAAAAAGATTATTTGTTACATGAAAAAATGAATGTTATTAAAGAAGAATTAGGTGAACATTCTTTAAAAGAAGATGAAGTAAGTGTACTTAGAAAAAGATTAGAAGAATTAGATGCTCCAGAAAAAATAAAGACTCGAATTGAGAAAGAGATTCGTTATTATGATAGTATGCCAGCAATGTCTCCAGAGGTAACAATGGTAAGAACTTATATTGACTGGTTATTAGATCTTCCATGGAACATAGAAACAGAAGATAATCATGATTTGAAGGAAGTAAAAGATGAATTAAATGCTTCTCATTATGGACTTGAAAAAGTGAAAACTAGGATTATTGAATATTTGGCAGTTAAGGAAAGAACCAATAATTTAAGAAGTCCAATCATTTGTCTTGTAGGTCCTCCTGGAGTAGGAAAAACAAGTTTAGCGGTTAGTATTGCTCATGCGATTAATCGTAACTTTGTTAAAATCTCAGTAGGCGGTGTCTCTGATGAAGCTGATATTTTTGGGCATAGACGTACTTATGTAGGTGCGAATCCAGGAAGAATTATTAGTTCATTGAAAAAAGCAAAAAGTAGAAATCCAGTTTTCTTAATTGATGAAATTGATAAGATGAGACAAGATATAAAGGGTGATCCAAGTAGTGCTTTATTAGAGGTATTAGATCCAGAACAAAATGAATTTTTCATGGATCATTATATGGAAGAAGAATTTGATTTATCAAAAGTAATGTTTGTTGCAACAGCAAATTATATAGAAAATATTCCAGCTCCTTTGTTAGATCGATTAGAAATTATTGAATTATCTAGTTATACAGAATTTGAAAAGATTGATATTGCGAAAAAACATTTGATTCCTAAAATATGTAAAGAACATGGAATAGAAGATGGAATTATTAATTTTAGTGAAGAAGCAATTTTATCAATTATTCGTTATTATACAAAAGAGGCTGGAGTGCGTGAATTAGAAAGACAATTATCTAATATTGTGAGAAAAATAGTAACTTCACTTGTTTTAAACAATATAAAAATAGGACATTTAAATATTACTGGAAGAAATATTCATAAATATCTTGGTAAGAAAAAATATGCTTCGGCAGCATTAGAAAATGATTATCAAATTGGAGTCGTAACTGGATTAGCGTATACAACTTTTGGTGGAGATACTCTATCAATTGAAGTCAATCATTATGATGGTTCGGGACAACTTGTATTAACTGGTTCTTTAGGGGATGTCATGAAAGAAAGTGCGAAAATAGCGCTTTCCTATATTAAAGCAAACCATCGATATTTTAAAATTGGATATAGTTTATTAAATACTAGGGATATTCATATTCATGTTCCAGAGGGAGCTATACCAAAAGATGGACCAAGTGCTGGTATAACATTAACAACGGCTTTAATTAGTGCTTTAACAGAACAACAAGTAGATAAGAATATTGCAATGACAGGAGAAATTACTTTAAGAGGAACTGTCTTACCAATTGGTGGATTAAAAGAAAAAAGTATTGGAGCTCATCGTAATGGGATAAAAAAAATTATCATTCCTTATGATAATTTAAAAGATTTAGATGAAATTCCAAGTGAAGTAAAAGATGATATTACATTTATTCCAGTAAAAACATATAAAGAAGTTTGGAATATTGTCTTTAAAGAGAAAATGAAGAGTGGTAATCATGAACAAGAACAGTTATTATTATAGGAAATTGGCGCAGTCTATTATTTTTTCTGATGAACATTGGAGAAAAATTGTAGATTTTGATGATCCACATGATCATGTGTATTCAGAAGAATTTTTATGTTCCTTATATCATCTGTTATTACGATATCAGAGAAAATCTTGTCTAGAAACAGTAGATATTCATCAGTTACAACAATTTTTATCAGATGTTCGTTTTACTTATCCATATAGTTCTAGAACAGAGAAAGAAGAAATTTATGCTATTGTTAATGAAATGATACGGATGAGTAATAGAATGGATGATTCTGGAATTGGCAAATTTTATATGGAAGAATACAAAAAGCGATATGGTGCTTATGCACGAACTCCTTTAGGAAAAGATTTACTAGCACGTTATTTTGCATATTATTTAGATGAGGAGCCTAGAGGAATTAAGAAAGATTTGGCATATGACATTTATTCTTTAACATTGCTCCATTATGATATCGCAGATTTGTCACAAGAACATATTGATAATTTTTCATTAACCGATTGTTATTTGAGTACTTTGAATGCTTTATTAGAGGAAAACAAAGGGTTATTGATGGATCCTATTATTCGAAATCGTTTTCTTTCTATTTTGAGAAGAAATAAAAGTTTACTTTCTGAAAAAAGAGAAAAAATTAGTACAGGAAATAAGAATGATGATAAAATGTTTGAACGTCATAATGAGTTTGTTTTAAGAAGATTAGAAAAAATTGAAAAAAACAGGTTAATAAATAAGTTTTAAATAAGTTTTTATAGAACTTATTTATTTTTTTACAAAATTTTGAGAAAAGGTAGGAATTTCACATACTTATGTAAAAAGATATAAGTAAAGAGGAAGAATTCTTTTAACATATAAGATATATTGACAAACCATTTTATATCTAATATGATGTAGATAGAGTTCTTCCAGATAAGGAGGAATCTCATTGAAAGAAAAAATTTATGGTCTTAGATTTGATACGAGTTTTAAGAATGTTTTTGGTGCTCATTATTTTTTAAAACAATTTTTTAAAGATATTTTTCATG
>JAAWCI010000009.1 GCA_022793145.1 Bacilli bacterium
ATGGCAATTTGGAGATGGAAAAAGTTTTCAGATAATGGCATTATTTCACTCATTTTAGTAAAAATAGAAAAAATTATAAGAATCAAGATAAAAAAAGTAGCATATTCTTTTTGAATATACCACTTTGTCAACAGTCTGAGATTAAAATGTAAAGTATTTTAATCTCAAATTATTGTTCTAAAAGATAAACCAAATCTGGATCTATCGTTTTATTTTTTGTATAAATGGTCCAATTTGTTACATCTTTTACTGTAAACCAAGCTTCATCGCCTTCATGCATAGTATCAATATCATATGGTTCTTGTGTCAATTTTGCTTTAAATTTTTCTCCTTTAAATTCTAATAATTCAAACCAAATATGTTCAAATTTTCCAATTTCTTTTAATGGAAGTCCAATCTTTATCAAAATTGTATTTTCTTTGTTCTCAGATTGTTCTTTCACATAAGAAAATCGTTCCATTGCCAGTTCTTTCATTCTACTTGTCTCTTTCTCGCTAATAAAGAATAATGGATTCTCACCCCATAATGTATCATAAATAGATATTTTACTTAAAACACCATTTTTTTCATCTTCCTCACTTTGATAAAGAAAAATGATACTAGTCTTACTATTATGTCCATTCTTTCGATCATTGATTCCACCCAATTTTTGCTTTTTATATTCTAGGATACCTTCAGTCCAAGATCTACAAGTTACTACAACGGGATAGCCATTCACCAAGCAACCAATATATGCACTGGATTTTCTTGGATCTACTGTATCATTCTTATCTAATAAATATGTAGCATAAGTTGAAATCAAATGATAATGATTCTGATAATTGGAAACGTTTGATCCTAATATTTCTAACTCTGTCAAGCCACATCTGCAAAGACCATGGGTATGTAACCAAACATTATTTTTTTCATCTGTTACTGCTTGAACATTAAATAGGCTTTTTGGAGAAGGCAACACTTTTGATTTTGATGTCATAATAACCCATTTTGCTGGTAAAACTTTTTCAGCACTTTCGTCAAGAACTCCAATCATGTCAGGTACCATAGCAACAGCGAGTTTTAGCTGAAGTTGAAACGATTTTTTTGAATCCTCATGAAATTCCATAAAAATGGTCAAAGCTTTTGTTGCTGATAATAAATCGGTTTTCTCTTTTTCTGTAAAAAGAAAATTATGATTGAGATAATAGTCTGGAACAGAAACTCCTCCAGAATAAAATCCCACTTCATATTTTTCTTTTTGATATTCTATGGTCATATAAAAAACTTGTTCTGCTGCATTTAAATGATGCTCAATTACTTTCATTTCTGATATAGAATTTATATTTTCTATACTATTTTTTAAAAGATCACAATTTTGATCTCTTGGTATAACCATCATATAAGATTTTTCTTCCCAATATCCTAATGGGGCTTCTTCTAGTTTTTTCATTTTTACAATCCTTTCCAATCTATAACTTTAATTTATCGGTTTACTCTTTATCAATGAATAAAAAGCGATTTCTACCTTGTAAATCTTTCTCTACTACAATTGTAGCCTCTGGAAAATACTTTTTTGCATATTCTTTTAAATATTCTCCTTGTGTTGCTCCTATTTCAAATGCTAATAAGCACTTATCTTTCATAATCCTAGAAGCATTTTTTAAAATTTCTTCATAACAATATAACCCATTATGCTCTGCATAAAGCGCTATTTCAGGCTCATTTTGTTTTACAATTTCCATGATTTCTTCTTCCCTATCTATATAAGGGGGATTACTAATTAATACATCATATTTTTTTATCAGCGGCTCCAATAAATTTCCTTCTAAAAATTCAATTTCTACATGATTATTTTTGGCATTCTTTAAGGCAACTTCTAAAGCTTCTTTAGAAATATCTACAGCAGTGATATTAGAACAAAGTTCTTTTTTTAAAGTAATTGCAATACAACCACTACCTGTTCCTATATCTACAATGTCAATTTGATCTGCGAATTTCTTCTTACATCTTTTGATTACTTTTTCTACCAATTCTTCTGTTTCAAATCTTGGAATTAAAACACTGCTATTTACTACAAAAGGATATCCATAAAAATCGACATTGCCAACAATATATTGAACAGGTTCTCCTTCTTGTAAACGTTTCGTTGCCTCTTTGAAATCTCCCTGATAATATTTTTTTAAATATTCTAAATCTGTCATTCTAAAAAACTAGCTTTAGCTTTAGCTTTAACTTTAGCTTAAGCTTAAGACTAGTTTCCCTCCTTTAATTTACGAGCTTGGTCTTCAGTAATTAAGGCTTCTATAATTTTATCTAAGTCTCCATCCATTACTCTATCTAATGAATTTGTTGTATATCCAATGCGATGATCTGTTACACGATTTTGTGGATAATTATAAGTTCTAATTTTTTCAGAACGATCTCCTGTTCCTATTTTACTTCTTCTTTCTGCTCCGATTTCTTGTTCTTGTTCTCTTAGTTTTAAATCATAAAGTCGTGTTTGTAAAATTTTAATGGCTTTTTCTTTATTTTTAATTTGACTTCTTTCAGTTTGAGAATAAACAACCAATCCTGTTGGAATATGAGTAAGTCTTACTGCACTATCTGTTGTATTTACACCTTGTCCTCCGCATCCACTACTTCTTGTAATATCAATTCTAACCTCATTCATATCAAGTTCAAAATCTACTTCTTCTGCTTCTGGCATCACTAAAACTGTTGCTGTAGAAGTATGAACTCTACCTTGCGTTTCTGTTTCTGGAACTCTTTGAACACGATGCGCTCCACTTTCATACTTCAATTTTGAATAAACATTTTCTCCTTTAACCATAAATTCGATTTGAGAAAATCCTCCTGCTTCTGAATCTTCAGAATTTAATACTTCAATTTTAAAACCTAATTTTTCTGCATATTTTGTATACATTCTATATAAGTCACCAGCAAAAATATTGGCTTCATCTCCACCCGCAGCTCCACGAATTTCAACAATTACATTTTTTCCATCATTTTCATCTTTTGGTAACAACAAAATCTCTATTTCTGCATTTAATTTGTTTAAACTTTCTTCTAATGCCAATTGCTCTTCTTTGGCAAATTCGCCAAGTTCTGGATCCTTGCTCATTTCTTTTGCTGCTTCTAAATCACTTGTTAATTTCTTATATTGCTGATATGCTTCATACGCATCTTTTAAGGAAGATTGTTCGCGTGTTAAGGCTAATGTTTGTTTTATATTGGAAATAACTTCTGGTTTGATAAGTTCCTCTGTTAATGCATTATAACGTTCCTCTATTGCCATCAGTCTTTCTATCATAATATTCGCCTCTTTCTATAACATAAGAATTATACTATATTTTATTCTATTACGCAAATAAAATATGGTATAATTATTACAATGAGGGTGATACTTATGGAAAAAATTGCTATTATTTCTGACATTCATGGAAATGAAATCGCTTTAAGAGCTGTTTTAAATGATATAAAATGCAAAAATATAAAAAATATAATTTGTTTAGGTGATATTGTTTTAAAAAACCCAAATCCACATCAATGTTTAGAATTAATAAGACAATGCTGTTCAATCATTTTAAAAGGGAATACTGATAATTGTGTTGCTACTTTAAATGAAGCTAAACTAGAGCATATTTGGACAAATCAACAGCTTACAGAAGAAGAAATTGACTTTCTAAATAATTTGCCAATCTCCTATGAAATGTATATTAGTGGACATCTCATCCGTTTTTTTCATTCCTCACCTACAAAACTAAATAATATTATGAATATTTCAAATAATAAACTTTCTACAATTCCGTATTCAGAAATGTTTCAAAATACAGAGTTTATAAATAAAAGCCATAATAATGAAGAACCTGATATTGTTGTATATGGTCATACACATACATCTGGAACTGCCCATTATGGAAATAAACAACTTGTTAATGTTGGGGCTGTTGGATGTACTGTAGAATTATTAAATCACGATAAGACAGATATTAAAAATAAATTAACCACAATGGCAAATTATTGCATCATTGAGGGAAATATAAATGATAAAACTTTAGGTTCACTTTCTATTTCTTTCATAAAAGTACCATATTCGATAAAAGAACAGACTATTATTTTACAAAATAGTGATATGCCAAATAAAGAAAACGCGATAACAGAAATCACAACTGGAATTTATGAAAAAAGATAGAAATTACTGTTTTAACGAAAAAAATTTAATTTTATTTTTTGAATCATTTATAACAATTATTTCTCATTTTTTTATCTGTTCAAACAGGATAAAATAGCAAATTATCTATTTTTAAACGACTTTCTTAATCTAATCTATATGGCACTTTACACATTTTCCTATTTATATTTTTTTAGTTAACTCTTTTGCTTCTAAAAAAGTAATCAAAGTAATTCTAGCCATGATTGTCACCTCATTCTTCTTGTTCTATTTTTTCCATATATTTTTTTAATATATATTCTTGCCATTCTTGACACATTTTTCCAACATAAGTAGTTGGCTCTATCCATAATAAAACATGATCCTGCTCTATTGGCTCAGACATTTTTCTATCAAACTCAGCAATGTATACATTTGCAATCACCTCTAGATAGCCATGTGTCTTAGAATATAAATAAGAACCAACTGTTTCAAATGGAATTAAGTTCTTTAATTGATATCCAGCTTCTTCTAACGCTTCTCTTTTTAAGGCAGCTAAAACTGTTTCTCCTTCTTCTATTCCTCCACCCAAATAAAAGTTATCTTTTCCATCTGTTACAATCCCAATTTTATGATCTTCTTTTCTTTTCAAAATAGCATATGCGCCTGGTCTTTTCTTATAATTGATATTTTCTAACTTTTCACCAAAGTATTTCATACTTTTACACCTCTATATTTCCTTTTCTTGTTTAAAGTCTTAAATTTCTAACTTTTTTATATATTCATAGATTTCTATCCATGTTTCATAATGTTTTAAATGACTATATTTTTTATTTCCAAATAAAATTGCATCAATTCCATACCGATCTGCTTCTATACAGTTTCTAGCATTGTCATCAATTAATAGATCTATTTCATATTCTGAACATACTTTTCCCTTATTTCTAGCATTTACAATTAATTGATCAAAATAAATATGATGTTCTTTTAACCATTCTTTACTTTGCTCATATGGATTTTTATGAAATTGAGAATCCCTTGCTGTAATAATATAAATAGAATGACCATCAAGGTGCAACTGATTCAAAATCTCTACTGCATTTTCTCTTGGAATCGCTTTGGATGTAATGCTTTCTTGAATGGGACCTAAAAAATGTTTTAATTCTTCCTCATTAAAGCCAAACATTTTTTGATATATATTTCCATCATTTGTTGTATCAATCATGAATTCTCTATTGACATTAATAGTTTTCCCTAACTGGCGTGCATAACTTTCTGCTTTTTCTATTAATTCTTCTTCAATCTCTGTTAATGTGTTATCAATATCTATTCCTATTCTCATATAAATTCAACCTACTTTTTACAATTATATCATATTTTAAAATTCAAAAAAAGAAAGCACTATTCGCTTTCTTCTTCCATATCATCTTCATCTACTAAAGATAAATCTTCTAAATCATCATCGCCATCATCTAAATCATCATCTTCAATAATAGCATCAATGTCTTCCTCTTCTGTTTCTTCTTCTATAGAATCTTCTTCTTCCTCTTCTGTTTCTTCCTCTATAGAATCTTCATCATCTTCTTCGTCTAGAACCAATTCTACAGAATGATGATCCCTAACATCCCATTCTGCATTATCCAATAACACAAAACGTTTATCAATGGTTAAAGATGTATAATAATCTCCAATACGACTTGCGTATTCATCATCTGTATATCCTAACAAATTACAAATTTCTCTAAAAATACTTGGCGTATTCATTGGCTTTTTGTTTTCCTTTAATAACATATAAGTTAAATCAGTATATGATAATATTTCTAATTCTGCTCTTGGCATATCTTTTAATTTCATAACAATTCCTCCTACATTTTATTTCTGGCTTCAACTCCAATTAAAGCTAAAGCATTTCTAATCACAATTAAAGTTGCCTCTATCAAATGAATTCTTTCATTGGTATATTTTATGTCATCTGAAAGAATTTTTTCATGCGCATAAAAAGTGTGAAACAAAGTCGCTAATTCATAAACATAGTTTACAATCATATGAGGTGCTCTTTTTTTAGCAGCTATTTCTACAATATCTCCAAATTCATACATATGAGAAAGTAGTTCCATTGCATATGATGAAGTAATTGTTTCATATTTTTCTACGTTTTCTTTATCTGCCTTATAATCACTCAAAATAGAACAAATTCTTGCATGAGCATATTCTACATAGTAAACAGGGTTATCATTACTTTGCTTAGTTGCCAATTCTAAATCAAAATCCATTTGTGTATCAATGGAACGAGCCGCAAAAAAGTATCTTGTTGCATTTAGTCCAACTTCTTCCACTAGTTCATTAATTGTCACTGCATTTCCTGTTCTTTTGCTCATTTTAATTTCTTCTTTGCCTCTCACAAGACGTACCATTTGTAAAATTTCAATATCAAGCTTCTTAGGATCTTCTCCAAACATTGCAATTGCACCTTTTAATCTAGCCATATAACCATGGTGATCTGCTCCAAATACATCAATTAATTTATCATAACCTCTACTATATTTGTCTTTATGATAAGCAATATCTGGTAACAAATATGTATTTGTTCCATCTGCCTTTACAATAACTCGATCTTTTTCATCACCAAAAAGGGTTGTTTTTATCCATAGAGCATCTTCACTCTCATAAGTATATCCATTTTTGATCAAATCATTCTTAACTTGTTCTACCAAACCACGTTCATAGATACTTTTTTCGCTACTCCAAATATCAAAAGAAACCCGAAAATTATCCAAATCTTTTTTGATATTCCCAAGTAAATAATCAAGGCCTTTCTGTTTTACAACCTCGTTATCAATCCCATTTTCCCCATACTCTTCTTTTAAGTTTTTAGCAATTTCTATAATTTCTTTTCCATGATATCCATCTTCTGGAAGTGTAGATGGTCTACCACAAACTTCTTCATAACGTCCTAAAATAGAAAGTTCTAAATTATGAATTTGATTTCCTGCATCATTGATATAGTATTCTCTTGTAACATCATATCCTGCAAATGATAAAATGCGAGACAAAGAATCTCCATAACTTGCTCCTCTGGCATGACCTAGGTGTAAAATACCAGTTGGATTAGCACTCACAAATTCAACATTAATTTTTTTATTTTCTCCAATATTGCTTCTTCCATAATTTTCTTTTTCTTTTAATATTATATTAATATTTTCTAATAAATACTCTTTCTTCACAAAAAAGTTTAAAAATCCTGGACCAGCAATCTCTATTTTTTCTATTTGATCATTAGAAATATTCTCTTTGATAAGCTCCGCTATTTCTCTAGGATTTTTATGATATTCTTTTGTTAATTGCATTGCAATATTACTAGAATAATCTCCATTGGAATTTTCTTTTGGAATTTCTATTATAATCTCTTTTGAATCTTTTACTATTTCTTGTTTTTTCAAAGCCTCACTAATAAGCTTCTGCAATAGTTCTTTCATTTTTTCACCTCATACTGTAATTTAAATTCATAATCCCCCATGATTTCTTCTTTTATTTTTGTTTTATAACAGACATAAATCTGATATTCATTATTTTCTAATAATGATGTTTCAGTTTCTATTTCTATCAGTCCTAAACCAACTGGTTCTAATTGTGATTTTTTTGTTACTCCTTCCTCAAAATTTAATGTAATTAAATTTTCATTACTTCGTCGAATCATTTTTATTGTATTAGAATTTCTGTATATGGTGACAATGTTGTCTTCTTCTTTATAAGTAATTTTTTCATTCGTTAAAAAACCATCATAAGTCTTTTCCATTTGCTCATTATTCAATTTATTTTTTAATGTCACAAATACCTTGATTTTTGGCATAAAAACCCATCCTTTTTTAACTGAAAGTAATTATAACATACATTCTATAAAAATGCATTAAAAAGTATAAATTTTTTTAGTTTTCACAAAATTTTAAAGCATACTGTTATATTTTTCCTAATTCGTTCAATACTAAAAACAGAACGGAGTGATATTCTTGAAAAAATGGATACGATTTTTCTTGATATGTAGCTTACTACTTTTTTTGTGCTATGTTGGAATTTATGCTTATGCCCGCTTCACTCCAAAATTACCAATTGATTCTGCAAACTCATATTATTTATATGATAAAGAAAATAACTTGGTATCTAATAGAAATAGTAAAGAATGGATCAGCTTAAATGAAATTTCTCCATATTTAATCAATGCTACTATCTCAATAGAAGATAAAAACTTCTATAAGCATCAAGGTTTTGACTTTCTTAGAATTGCAAAAGCAATGTATGTTAATCTAAAAAGTGGGAAAACTCTACAAGGTGCTTCCACCATTACACAACAATATGCAAAAAACTTATTTCTAGATTTTGGAAAAACTTGGAATCGAAAAATTGATGAAGCTTGGCTCACAATTAGATTAGAATCACATTATAGTAAAGATCAAATCTTAGAAGGTTATTTAAATACCATTAACTATGGTGGCATTTTTGGAATTGAAAATGCTTCTAAATATTATTTTAATAAGAGTGCTAAAGATTTAACACTTGCTGAAGCAACTATTTTAGCTGGTATTCCTAAATGGCCTTCTGTATATTCTCCTTTAGCAAATGAAGAGGCTTCTAAAAAAAGACAAAAGTTAATTTTAGATTCCATGGTAAAAAATAAATATATTACAGAACAAGAGGCAGAAGAAGCTTCTAAAGTTGATTTAACATACAATGGAACAAAGTCTCAACATAATCTTTCCACACTTACCTATTATCAGGATGCAGTAATTGAAGAACTTAAATCGATTCGTACTATTCCAAGTTCCTTCCTAGAAACAGGCGGACTTAGAATCTATACAAATTTAGATTTAAATGCCCAAACGATTATGGAAAATAACATAAAAAAATATATGACAGATACAGAACTTCAAATTTCTTCAGTTATGATAGATCCAGAAAATGGAAAAGTAATTGCTTTAGCAGGTGGAACCGATTATTCAAAAAGTCAATTTAACCGAGCCATTTCTTCAAAAAGACAAGTTGGTTCTACAATGAAACCATTTTTATATTATTCTGCTTTAGAAAATGGCTTTACTCCTTCTACTACTTTTACAAGTGAAAAAACAACTTTTACATTTGCTGAAAATAAAACATATAGTCCAAAAAATTATGCAGACAATTATCCAAATAAACCAATCAGTATGGCAGCGGCACTTTCTTATTCTGATAATATTTATGCAGTAAAAACACATCTTTTTCTAGGAGAAGATACATTAGTAGAAACGGCAAAAAGGGTTGGTATTTCATCATCTCTAGGAGCAATTCCTTCTCTTGCTTTAGGAAGTGAAGAAATTGGAATTCTAGAAATGATGGAAGGATATATGACTTTTGCAAATGAAGGATATAAAATCGAGCCTTATTTTATTAGAAAAGTTGAAGATGCTAATGGAAATGTTCTATATGAGAAAAAAGAGGAAAAAGAGCAAGTATTAAATAAAAGTATTGTTTATGTATTAAATGAAATGCTTACCAATACTTATGCAAAAGAATTCATCGATTATAATTATCCAACTTGCATTAGCATTGCACCTAAAATTAGTAAGAAATATGCGATTAAAACAGGTACTACAGATACTGATCATTGGATTTTTGGATATAATAAAAAAATATTAATGGGTATTTGGAATGGATACGATGATAATCGTAATAGTGATGTTAATGATGGAACAATTAATAAAAACATTTGGATTGATACAGTAGAAGAATATCTTGAAAATGAACAAGATTATTGGTATGAAATGCCAAAAAATGTAGTAGGTGCTTTTATTGATCCAATTAATGGAACTCTTGCTACAGAAGAAACATCTAAAAAGAAAATGTTATATTATATTAAAGGTACAGAGCCTAGCTATGAAGAAGGAACATTAGATGCTTCTATTCCAACAATAAAAGTTGAAGAATAAATTCTTATATTAAACCGTTAATAAAATGGTATGTAAAAAGTGGATATGCTACCTTTTATATTGATTCTTATAATTTTTTCTCTTATAAAAACCTATATACAACCTAAAAAAAGATTTCAATTTAAGAAACCTTTTTTTGTTGCACTTTTTTAGTAATTTCTTTTATTAACTCATCTTCGTTTTCTGTGATAATCGGAATGTGATTGAAGATTGCAAAACTTTTATTTCTTCCAATTCCACATAAATTTTGACATCCAATAATAATATTTGCATTTGGATCAATCAATTTTAATTTTGGAATTAATGACTTAATATTTGTAGCTTTACACTTATCACAAATACGAAACTCATTATTCATATTCTTTTCCTATTAAAATTTCTACTTCATCATTATTCGTTAACAAAAACGCATTTGCATCATCTGTATCGATATGCATCTCATAATAAGAGGCATCTGCTGATTTAATATGAACATCTTTCATCATGCCACCCTTTTCACCTTCAATTTTCACAGCTACTTTAGATACAGCTTCTAATCCAAGTTCTTTTCTTTTTTCAGGTGTCATATGAATATGGCGAGTTGCTAAAATGCATCCTTCCTCTATTTCTACTTTTCCACATGGACCAATAATTGTAATTGGTTCACTTCCTTTTAAATCCCCTGAATCTCTTACAGGAGGGTTTAATCCCAATTTAATAGCATCCGTTTTTGATACTTCTACTTGTGTATAAGGACGAACAGGTCCTAAAATTCTTACTCCATCTATTTTAGATTTTGATGTTTCTATTGATACTTTCTCCACACTTGCAAATTGTCCTGGTTGATTTACAGGACGTAATACTTGAAGTTCATAATTTTCTCCAAATAAAATTTCTAAATGTTCTTTTGTTACATGAACATGTCTATTTGATATTCCTACTGTTACTTTCATTTAAAAATTCCTCCTCATTATCATTATAACACGCAAATTTTATTTTTACTTCATTTTTTAAATTTTTACATTCTTCTTACTTACTTCCACTTCCTCATAGAAATAAATTTTTTTCACAAACATAGTTTTTTTTATTTTGAATACAATTTTATAGAAAGGATTGATATTATGAATCAAAATTATTTAGGGAACAATAATTTTCCTGGAGCTCCTTTATATACTGGAAACATTCCAACGCCAAATCAACAAACTGCTCCTAATTATGCTACTACTTTACCCTTAGAACAATCATACATTGAAAATATTTTACGACTAAATAAGGGAAAAAAAGTAAGAGTGCATATGACTTTTCCAGACTCTAATGAATTTAGAGACAGAGAATTTGTTGGCATTATTGAACAATCAGGAAGAGATCATATTATACTAAGTGAACCATCTACTGGAAAATGGCAACTATTGTTAATGATCTATGTTGACTTTATTTCATTTGATGAACCAATTAATTATAGTCCAGAATTTATACCAGGCAATTGAATTTTAGAAAATAATTTGCTATAATGAGTATGGTGATAGTATGGATGTAGTCATGATTATTTTGATCGTTTGTATCTTATTATGTTTCTTTTTCATTTGGTATATTAATGTATATAACAAATTCCAAGAATACATTATCAGAATTAATGAAGCTGAAGCAAACATCGATTCTGTTTTAAGAAAACGCTTTGATCTTTTAAATAAATCAATTGGTATTATTAAAACAAATACAAAAGAAAAAGGCGAAATTTTAACCGTTATTGATGAACTGCGTTCTAAAATGCTTTCTAATTTTGAACTAGATAGAGTCTTATACGATGCTTTAAATGAATTCCATACTTATTCTTTAAAATATGATGAATTAAAAAGAAATGATGCTTTTACAAAAATCGAAATTGGTTTAAATGAATCTGAAGCAGAAATTACAGCATTTCGAAAATATTATAATGATATCATTACAAATTATAACAAATTAGCAAAAGTCTTTCCTTCTGTCATAGTAGCAAAATTGTGCAAATACAAAGCAAAAACTTATTATGACGGAAAAAATATGGAAGACGATATTACAAATGACTTCAAACTATAAACTGCAATTAAGCAGTTTTTTTCAAATTAAGATAACAACATAAAAAAATTCAAAAAGAAATTTTCTGTTATCATACAATTGACCAAAAAACATAGAACTTTTATATCCTATGTCATTTTCTTTTTATAATATATATAAATATTCCAACAATACAACATACACTTCCATAAATGTAATATTTATATCGATTACTTGCTTTTGGTGTTTCTGCTTCTTCTAATTTCTTATTTTCAATTTTGATAATATATTCTCCATTTGCAGAATAATAATAATTTTCTCTTGCATAACGAGCTATATAGTCAGGATCTTTTAATTTTTGAATAGTGTTTGATAAATCACTTGCTTCATTTTTTAAAGTACTAAGTTCCGTTACTAATTCTCTTTCTTTTTCTTTCAACTCTTTAATATTAATTGTATAGGTAATTAAAGTGACCCAAAAGTAACCCATCAATACTATTGACAATGTTCCAAAAATCATCAATCGATGTTTTGAAGCACTTGGAATTTTTTTCTTCATCACCACATTATCACCTACCTTATTAAAAGTATATCATCTTTTAAAAAGTCTGACAACTAAGTGATGTAAATAATGTTCTAGACAAAAACCGACTAAAATCATTCCAAGAGAATATGGATGTAAAATTGCTTGATTAATTTTCCTTAAAATAATAAAGTAAATAAGGACATTGGCAAAAATAAACAAAAAAGTAAATAAAATTCTAAGTAAAATTTTTTTGTGATATAAATACTTATAGTTTACACTTACCAAGAAAGAAAAAGCCATTCCGTATAAAAAAGATACCAGTAAAGTAGAAATTTGAGTATCTAAATTCATCATTTAAATAATTTCCCAAAAATTCCGTCTTCTTTTTCTTTCTTATTTGCACTTTCCATATAAGTTAAACTATTGACTTTTCCTTTTATAGAAACATTTCCTTGATAAGTATCTAATTTAATAATTTCTAATTCTGATCCTTTAATGACCATATATCCCATTGTGGTATCCATCAAAAACTCTTCATTATCAAAACTATCAATTTTTTTTACGCCACTAATCACAATATTTTTTCGTTCATTTATGGTTACATTATGATTATAAGTTGTAACCATTGTTTCTATCTTGTCCATAAAAGCCTCCTTTAGTTAACTTTATGTCAGAAATCTTTTTTTAGAACAAAAAAACTTACCAATTGGTAAGTATTATTCAGCTTCTTTATTATATTCTCCAATAATTGCATCTTCAAACATTTTACGTACTTCTTGGTTGATTGGGTGAGCGATATCACGATAACCTCCAGTAGCAGTTTGACGGCTTGGCATAGCAATAAATAAACCGTTATCCCCTTCAATAATTCTAATATCGTGAACAGCAAAGCAGTCATCTAATAGTACAGATGCGATTCCCTTCATACGTGAATCTTCTTTTTCTACTTTACGTACACTTACAGATGTAATTTTCAAGTAAATCTCTCCCTTCAGTATAATTTACACTTTCAGTATATAATAAAATAGTTAAAAATGCAATAGTTTTTTAATAATCTATTCGAATAGTCTTTGTTATTACATCTGCATAAGAAAAAGATTTTATTCGATTTTGTTTCTTTTTTAGTTCCACTAAAAAAACATAATCATAAAGTTCTTTAATTGTCACATGGTAACTCTCGTATTTATTTCTCCCTAAGCTATATTTTATATAAGCTTCATGTCCAACATGTTCTTTCAAATCCTTCTTAATATCATCTATTGTCACTCAGTTCCTCCTATCTTGGATACCCTACATACATTGTACCTTTAGTTTTAATTCCTCCCATACCTGAGGCGCCATATTTAGTCTTTTCTAAAATCGCTTTTAAATCAATATCTTGATTAATATCAGATAAACTCATAATGCAGGCAATAATAGCTGGATCTAAAGCATGAATATTAATTCGTTTAGGACTAGAAGCAAAATTTGCTCCTGCTTTTATAAGCTCTTCGTAATCAGACTGACAAGCACCTGCAATAATAATCAATTTTTCATGACTTTTTTCATATTTCCGAGCTTCTTTAATCGAATTTACAAAATTCACACTATTTTTATACGCTTCTATATTATCTTTATTCCCTTTTTTACTATAAAAAGCATCATGTCCTGTAATAATTACAATATTAGGATTATATTCTTCTAACCAATTACGAATATTATTTGAAACATTTTCCTCTTTTTCTACAATCCCTACTGCCCATATATTAGAACTTTCATAATAATCCAAACATCTTTTCAAATATTCTTCATCACCATCAATGTGTAAAATCTTACCTGGCAAATAAAAATAATCATCTCTATTTAAAACAACATCAGGATTTACTCTTGTTAAAAAATTTTTTTCTTCCTCCACATCTTCTTCCTCATGATACTTTTTCAAATCTGACAATGGACTGTCTGCGCATAATCGTATATTCAAACCTTTTAAGTAACAAATATCCTCTTCTATTCCAAGTATTTTAAAAACCATGTCATTAGAATGAGAATTTCTTGTAACCAAATCCCCTACTTTCCATTCCATTTTATCACCTAAAAAAGTATATGATTTTACTCATATACTTATGCTGATTTAGTGAGTTACAATCCAAACAATACAATTTTATTAAACTTAAGTTTATATTGTCATCAAATAATAATACATAAGAATAGATTACTATATGTATTTATATTAATCAATCTAGCTATTAAAAATATAAATGAAAAAAGGCATTAATTTTAACTACTTATATGATAAAGTGTCTATTAATTGGATATGTGAAAAAAAAAGTGTCTGAATACACACTTCATTTAAAATTTCTGAATAATTGAGATTGCTTATTTTCTAATATAACCAAACACCTGGCTTTTCATTTTGGAATAATCATCTGCATATTTTTCACATACATCATTTCCTAATGTTTCACAATCCAATTCCACATAATCATAATTCATAACCTCTTTAAAGGTTAGGCTTCCTTGACTATAACCTGTTAAAACATTTGCATCTGTTGTTGATATATTAAAATGCCCATATTTAACACTACTAAAAATATATGTATTTTTTTTATTGGCTTTTGTTGTTTTATTTAAAAATACAATATATTCATTTTCAGGGTTTAATGGAGTTATTCCACCATAATAATTTATATAATTTCCTTGCCAATATGAAACTAAATCATATATTTTCAAATTTTTTCCTATTTCTATATTTTTGTCATTTTTTCCTTTAAACACTTCTAAAATCTTCACATTATTAATGATACCAATTCCATAAAATTCAAGTTCTCCATTTACTTTAATTTTTAAAACATATTCAGATTCATTAATTAAATCTTCAATAGTATTTATTTTGTCATCATTAATAAATATTTTCTTTGTTTCTGGATATATGTTATATTCAGATTGGATAGGATTAGAAAAATATAATACATTGTTAATAAACTGATTATAATCAATATGTTTTATTAAACTTCTGCCAACTGGAATAGCAATAATAAATCCCAATATTAATAAGCCACAAATATATATTAATATTTTTCTCATTTACAAATCCTCTTTTTTATCTTTTAATTTTCCATTTGAGATATAAAAAATCTTATCACAAAGAAACTTTAAATCTTCAATATTGTGGCTTGCTAATAAAACAATTTTATTTTGGCTTTTTAGGTCTAATATAATATTATGTAAATTTTTTATTGCTTTTTCATCTAATCCATTTGTTGGTTCATCTAAAATAATTATTTGTTGATTCTCCATAATAGCCTGTGCTATTCTTAGTTTTTGTTTCATCCCCAAAGAATATTCTTTATATTTTTTATCCTTATCATCGTATAAATCCATTTTTTTTAATACTTCATTAATATGTTTATCATCTTTTTTATTGTTAATACGATATAATATATCTAAATTATCAAATCCAGATAAATATGGATAGAAATTTGGTGTTTCTATTAATAAACCAAAATTACTTAAATCATAATCATTATTTATGATTGATTTATCATCAACTAATACGTCTCCTACATTTGGAAATATCAATGTTGATATAGCACGAAACAACATTGTTTTCCCAGAACCATTTCTACCATAAAAACCATATACATTTCCACTACGTAAATCAAGGTTTATGTCATCTAAAATAATTTTATCCCTTATTTTCTTTGTGTAATTTTTAACTGTCAATTTCATATTTGACACCTCCCAAATCCTTTTTTCTATATATAAATTTTATAAACAATATTAGTATTAC
>JAAWCI010000003.1 GCA_022793145.1 Bacilli bacterium
AACTCCCGCTACAATCACCAAAGTAATTTCATGACTTGTAATAATTGCAACACTCGCTAAGGTTGCTCCTAAAGATAATGAACCAGTGTCTCCCATAAATACTTTGGCTGGATGAGTATTATAAACCAAAAATCCTAATAGAGAGCCAACCAATACAAAACAGAAAACAGCAATATCTTCACTTCCAGATACCCAACTAGAATTCCAGCTAATCAGTCCAAATGCTAAAAAGGTCATAACTGATAAGCCACCTGCTAAACCATCTAGTCCATCTGTCAAATTTACTGCATTACTACTAGCAACTAAAATAAACAATAAAAATATTCCATAAAACCAACCCATATCAATTCGAATTCCTAATGTATGGACATCTAGTACTGGCTCATTTCCACTTTTCATAAAAATATAGAAAAATACTAGTGCAATAAAAAGTTGACCAAATAATTTCTGAATTTCAGTCAACCCCTCATTATTATGTCTTCTAATAATTAAGAAATCATCAATAAATCCTAAAATTGCATATCCTATAAATACAAACATAACGATAAATAAATTTTCTGAAAATTCTATTTTCCCCATTAACAGTAAAATAATAATTGTTACAATTGTTGGAATAATAAATATAAGTCCTCCCATTGTCGGGGTCCCTTCTTTGTTTTTATGTGTCTTCTCTAAGAAAATACTTACTTGTTGCTTCACTTTTAATCTTCTTAAAAAAGGGATTAATACAAATCCAAAAACGACAGATATAATAAATCCTATCATAAGCGCTAGTACAGCCTTTGCTAAAATTAACACGTATCTCATCTCCTAAATGATTTCTAATACAATTTGTTTATCATCAAATTCTAATTTTTCTTTTCCTATTATTTGGTAAGTTTCATGGCCCTTACCAAGCACTAATAGTATATCATTATTTTCTAACATTTGTATACCCTTTATAATGGCATTTTTACGGTTTACGATTACTTCATAATTAGTATTCTCTAAATTATTAATCATATCATCTAAAATATCATTTGGATCTTCCAATCTAGGATTATCACTTGTAAATATTGCTAAAGTAGATAAATTCGTAGCCATTTTTGCCATTTCTGGTCTTTTTGTTTTGTCCCTATTTCCTCCGCATCCAACAATCGTGTAAATATGATTTGGTTTTAATTCCTTCACTGCTTTTAATATATTTCCTACTGCATCAGGTGTATGAGCATAATCAATTATAATTCTATTTGTATCATAAAAAATGGTGTCCATCCTTCCACTAGGCGCTTTTAAACTTGGAATAATCTCTTGTATTTTATTAACGTCAATATTCTCTTCTAATAATAAAATTATAGTTACTAATACATTATAAACATTATGTTTTCCCAGTAAAGAAGTTTGAAAATGGAATTCTTGTTCTTGCTTTTTAATTACGAAATCGCTTCCTTTTGATGTCATTTCATAATCCAAAATTTGATAATCTGCTTCTTCAAAACCATAAGTAATATTATTATTATCTTTTAATAAAAAATAATTTTTATAATCATCATCAATATTTACAATTGCTTTTTTAGACATTCTAAACAATTTCTGTTTCGCTAATGCATACGATTTCATATCCAAATGATAATCCAAATGATCTTTGGTCAAATTGGTAAAAACTGCATAAGAAAATTCCAGTCCTTCTACTCTCCCCATAGAAAGTGCATGGCTACTTACTTCCATTAACACATATTCCACTTCATTTTCTTTGGCAAATAATAACATCTCATAAATTTCATTAATTTCTGGAGTAGTATTTGGTAAATCTTTTATTTTTTCCCCATTTACATAAAAACCAATCGTTCCAATATATGCTACTTTCTTTTCTAGTTTTATAAGTGCTTCATAGGTAAGAAAACATTCTGTTGTCTTTCCATTTGTTCCAGTTATTCCAATTAATTTTAGTTCTTTAATTTGATCATAATATTCTTCTTTCAAAGTTTTGATCAAATAATCTTTTGTATTTTTTACAATCAATGTATCAATTTCATATAAACCATGTTCAGCTACTATTGTAGTAGCTCCATTTTTTATAGCGTCTTCTATATATTCATGACCATCATTATTAAGTGTTTTTAGAGCAACAAATGTATCACCTTTTTTTACTTTTCTAGAATCTGTTTTTATCTTCATAAAAAAACACACCTCTTAATATAGGGTATGTTTTTATCAAAACTTTGTGCTTTTATAAAATTAATTTATTATGTATGATATTTATTTCAATAAATATTATATAGAAATAAGATAAATCAACGATTGCTTACATAATTATCAACAATTGTTCGGTCATGAAAAGGAATTTTTTCATTTCCAATTATCATCACTTCTTCATGCCCTTTCCCTAAAATAAGTAAAACATCATTTTCTGTTAATTTTGAAATTCCTTTATAAATAGCATCTTTTCGATCCTTACAAACTTCATAATTCGTATTTTTTAATTCTTTCGTCATATCATCAATGATTTGTTCAAATGGTTCTTCGTGCAAATCATCACTTGTGAAAATGGCAAATTTACACATATCTGTAGCCATTTCTGCCATAATTGGACGTTTCAAACGATCTCTTGATCCTGTACAACCAAATACCACATAAATATTCCCTTTTGTTGCCTCTTTCACAGTACCAATAATCTTTTCCATAGCATCTGGTGTATGTGCATAATCAATTATAATTAAATTATTATGATAATTAACCATTTCCATTCTGCCACCAGGACTTTCTAATTGTGATAAAAAAGATCGATCTATTTTAATTTTCAATTGTTCTAGTACAATTAAAGCAGTTAATAAATTATAAATATTATATTTTCCAATCAAATTAGTTTTTATTTCTGAAATGGTTTCTTTATATTCATATCGGAAAACAGTTCCAGATAAGTTAAGATTAAAATCAAGAATTCGATAATCTCCTCCATCAAAACCATAAGTAATATTATGATTTTTTGGCAAAAGATAATATTCTTTATAAGCATCATCATCATTTATAATAGAAAGACCATTTCTTGGCAAATATTCAAATAATTTTTGTTTTGCTAATGCATAATTTTCCATTGTTTTATGATAATCCAAATGATCTTGTGTTAAATTAGTAAAAATTGCACAATCAAAAGGTACCCCCTCTAATCTTCCATAAGAAAGACCTTGACTACTTACTTCTAAAACCACATATTGGCAATTTTCCTCATATGCATCTAATAATAACTCATATAGATCACAAATATCTGGAGTCGTATTATTTAATAGAGTCATTCTTTCCATCCCAATATAAAAACCAATTGTACCAATATACGCAGATTTGTTTCCAGAACGATTTAATAATTCTGATAACAAATATGCACTAGTTGTTTTGCCATTTGTCCCAGTTATTCCAATAATGGTCATTTCTTCTAAATAAGAATGATACATTCTTTCTAGTTCTTTTAATAAGTATTCTCTTGGGTTATCCACATTCAAAGTTTCTACAGAATAAGAACCTTTTTCACATACAATTTTACTGGCACCATTTTCTATCGCTTTTTCAATATAAATATCTCCATTACTATTAATTCCTTTTAGAGCTACAAAAGTATCTCCCTTTTTTACTTTTCTAGAATCTGTTTTTATCGTTATCATGTAATCACCTTAATGTTATTTTACTATAAAATCCTATTTGTAGCAAGAAAACGAATAAAATTGATCAAACAGCTTCACAATAATATAAGAAAGGAGAACTTATGAATCTTCCTCTATATAGTATGATATTTCTTTCAAAAGTTATTGAGAATGCACTTGCTACATTGCGATTAATTGTAGTAGCAAACGGGAAAAAATGGTTAGGAGCCATACTCCAATTTATTGTGGCATTAGTTTGGGTATTTGTAACTGGAGCAGTTGTTACAGGAATCAAAGAGGACCCATTTAAAATTATTATTTTTGCTATTGGTTCTTTTGTAGGTTCCTATGTAGGTTCTATTATAGAAGAAAAACTAGCACTTGGTAATAATATGATTACTGCAATCATAGACCCTAAATTTTATCCTTCCATCCTAAAAGAATTAAAAAAAGAACACTATGGTGTTACAATTTTAGAAGGCAATAAACAAAATAAAATAGTTTTATTAATCGTAATTCCTAGAAAAGAAAGAACTGAAGTAACAGAGATTATTACAAAATATGATTCTAATGCCTTCATCAGTGCAGAAAAAGTTGTTCCAATTTCGCAAACTCATTTGCAACATCAGTAATAATATAAATATCCTTTCGCTTTTGTAACAACTTTAATATCTGTTCTTTCTGATTAATGGTAAAAAAACCAATCTTTTTATTCATATCAATTTGATCAATATAATGGTAAGTAAAAAAATTATAATCAAAATGATTGTAAATCCTATTATTATTTAAAGAGTAACCAATTAACAAACCAACCTTTATTGTTGGTTTTATTTTTTTTAAATATTTTAAATTAGAGTACCAAAAACTTATGATTATAATATTTAAATCAGAATAT
>JAAWCI010000010.1 GCA_022793145.1 Bacilli bacterium
AATGGCAATTTGGAGATGGAAAAAGTTTTCAGATAATGGCATTATTTCACTCATTTTAGTAAAAATAGAAAAAATTATAAGAATCAAGATAAAAAAAGTAGCATATTCTTTTTGAATATACCACTTTGTCAACAGTCTGAACTATACTTATAAGTATAGTTCATGTTTTATTTATCTTCATCTTCAAGAGGTTCAAATAATATTCTAAAATCTATTTCTAAAGCATTCGCAATCTTCTGTACAGTATCAAGAGAAAACTGTTTGTTGCTACCACTTTTTGTTTCTATTTTTTTTAAATAATCATATCCAACATTACTTTTTAATGCTAGTTTTACTTGTGTCCAACCTTTTAATTTTCGTTGCTTCTTTATATTTCTAGAGACTAAATAGTATATATTCTCCTCATTTTTCATAATAGATTACCCCTTTTTTATTCTTTTTTTTAAAGAAAACCTTTATATTATTATAATTTTCTCAAAAAAGTAAAAAAAATACTTTACGATATGGGGCACTTTGTGATATGATAGTCACCGACTTGAAAAATTATATTTGGCTTGATAGTTAAAAAGGGGGAATTTTATATTGAGTTACAAGGAATTTATTAAGCTATGCTTCTATAATATTAGAAATAGTATTACTGTATCTAATGCAAAGAAGGTTTTGCCAATAAAAGTGCAAGAGGTAGAAATCCTTTATGTAGATGAAATGAAATTGCTGATTCAAAGTATGAATCATAGAGATATTATTTTTTCAGAAAATGGTTATTTTAGGTGTGATGAAATAATAAAGTCAATTGTAAAAGCATATGGGATACAATATGAAAATAATACATTAAGGAATTTACTTATTCTACAAAAAAAGTTGTTTAAGGAGATTGGAATTAGCGAGGGGGAATTTTAAATGGAACAACAAATCAGAAATAGTTTAAAGCAAAAAATAAATCAAGATGATTTTGCAAAATTTCAAAGTGATTTTGAAAAAAATGGTTATTTTTTTAATGACATGGAAGCGTTAATCGCAGCCTATTTAGCCAGTCGATTTTATGAATTGCCAAGAAAAGGTTTATCAGGTCTTCTTTTAATTGGAGAACCAGGAGTAGGAAAGACTCATTTTGCAGAATCTTTGGCAAAGGTAGATGATGCCGAGTTTTTAGAATACCAATGTGTTGCTTCTACAACGGATGAACAGTTATATGCGACCATAAATACAGTTGGTTTAGTAAAGAAAACCAATCCTATCTCAGATGGGATTTTAGTTCGAGCAATTAATAATGCAAATGCAGGGAAAAAAACAGTTCTGTTAGTGGATGAAATTGATAAAGGAAATGAAAATATTGATCCATATTTCTTAACATTCTTTCAAAAAGGTGCAATTTGGACACCTGATCATGGGGAAGTTGCAATTAAAGATGAATGTCGTGATCATTTAATTGTAGTAGTTTGTAAAAATAAATGGCGTGAATTGGATGGTTCTCTACTACGTAGATTGCGTAGAATTGATTTGCAATTGCCAAATGTAGAGAGTATGGGCAGAATTATAGCTTTTCATGATAATGGATTTAATTCTAACATGAGAAGTATTGCTTTAAAACTTTATGGAGAAATGTTAGAAGCAGAAAAAGGGACATTTACACGTATTACTTCAGCGCAAGAAATTATAAATGCGCTTAATGATGATATTATGATTGAATTAATTGGTGGAAATGCACATGATCGTATTATGAATTTGATTTCATGGTTTGCCAATAATCCAAGAGATCGACAAGCAATTAAAAGCATTTTTGCAGATAGAGATAAATTCTCTTATGATGTTGATAAAACAAAAGGGTCTGCAACACTTTCAAATTTACCATTTTTTAATTTTGATGAAACTGAAATTAATCAGTTTATTAGAAAAACTAAAGATTTGAAAGTAAATTTGCAAGAAATTGTTACTAATGCATTGAGAAGAAAAGGAATTTCAGTATATAACGACCCTGAATTTATGGGATATATCAATATAGATTCTGATGGTGATATGAATTTTGGAGTGAAAGAAGGAGTAAATGAATTATTGAGATTATTGTCTGAAGAATTAAATGATGATAAAACAATTTCAGAAGAAAATATTCATGTACTTGTTGATAGTGGTGATTTTATAGCAGCAATTCAATTGTATAATAATTATTTGTTATTTGTACCTGGAGATACTAGATATATTAGTGCGAAAAAATTATTGCAAGCATTTGCTTCTCTATATTCTATATCAAGAGGAGATAAAGCGGCTAAGTTAGTAACGACAGAGTTAGAGGATGATAAACAGGGGGAAATGAAAGCTGATATTATAACATATGGTACTGCGTATTCTTTAACAAAAGGAACTTATAAAAAGTATTAAATGTTTATTGTTAAGGAGACAGGAAATGGAGAATAGATCAAATAAAGAAGTTCAAATAATTGATGAAAGTTATGTTAAAGGAAATGATTTTGAGCAATTACAAACATCAGAAAAATTCCAGGAAACAGACCATAATTCTGGAGAACAAAATCAGTTTAATCAACTAAAAAATGCAATTCATAATTTTTTTGAAACTTTAAAAAGACAAATTTTTGGTAATAAAAAGGACTCTTTTCCCAATTTCGAGTTTAAGGAACAAGAAGATTCTAAACAATCATCATTTTCAAATTTTAAAAATTCTGTAGATCAAGAATTATCAGAAATGATAGATGAATTATTGAAAAATGGACAATCACAAAGTGAAATATCACATCCAAAGATAGATGGGTATCAACAAGTGCAACAGTCTTTAGTTCCTAAACAGGATAATTTATCTATAAAAGAAGTAGATGAGAATTATGAGAAAGGTGATCATGAGCAATCTAGTCAAGAAGTAGAAGATGTTAACTCAGAGGAACAGCAGAGTCAACCACAACAGTCTGGAAATAATCAATTAGAAAATGAAAATATAAAAAAATCTTTGGAAACACTTGCCTCAAGTAAAGATACTGGTCAAGAGGATGAACCAGGTGGTTCACAAGATGAAAGAGGGGAACCCAACTTCGATGAACAAATCCCAATAATTGCTACTTTTTCAGATTCTGATGATTTGACAAAATTAAATGTTAATTGGATAAGTGAAAATAGAAGAGTTGAGCAGAGTGAAAATGTAGAGACTTTTGAAACAGTGAGTGTAGAAGATGAATTATTAAAGAAATTTTTAAAGTATTTAATTAAGACCAATTATTATGTTAAAACATATGGGTTAGATAGAAAAAATAAAAGACAAATTGCAAAGCATGTTTTACTTGATTTAGAACATAAAATTTTAACAGATACATATTCAAATGAAACACAGCCATTATCTTTTTATATTGATATGAAAGGACAATGTGATTTATTAAGAGAGTATAATGATTTTTTCCGAAAACTATTAAGTGAGAAAGATGTGACCATTTATTTTGGATATGATGGACATGTTACTAAATCATTGAAGGTAAAAAAAGCTGGTGCGAATTTGGATTTTGATAGATGCGATCTATGTCATTATTTTCAAAATTCTTATGCACTTCCAAATGATATCGATCAAAATGGATATTTTGAAAGCAAAATTTTTGAAGAGCCTATATCTCTTGATGCATTTCTATTAAGACATCATATGTCAAGGCTTATTGTATTTTCAGATTATGATGCTGCATTAGCAGTTATAAAAAGTTCATTTCTGTCAAAAATTTATTGGTTTTGTACAAATAAGAATGGAGGAGATATTTCTGATTCAAGATATCGCTTGCAAGATTTCAGAGGAGAATTTATAATTGCTGATGATATTTCTAAAGTAATGGAATATTTTGATTATTTTGGAGATCCAATTTATGAAAGCAAACAACGTAATTTGCAATTAAAAAGATAAAAATATATATGTTAGAAAGAACAAATTCATTGTTCTTTTTTTGGCGAATTTTATTTTATTTCATATAATATTTTGATTGGAGTTTGATTTATGAATAAAATAGATAGAGAGTTTTATCATTTAATTGATGTTTTAAAACATTCAACAAGAGAACAATTGTTATTTCAAATGAAAGAAAATTTTAAATTAGTTCCAGAGGAAACACAAAGATCAATTGAAGATTATTTTCAAGATTTTGATTATTGGGGAAAGTTAGACATAAAAAATAATGAGTTTGAAGAATTGGAAAATAAAGCGGATTCTTTTTTATATCATTTAGACGATTATATATGGCTTTATGAAAGATTAAAAGATTATCGATCAAAAAAGCTTTTGTTAGCTATTATTCGTAATTGGTATCAATATGATTTTCGTATATTAGACGAAACAATAGAAAAATTGTATCCTGATTATTTTGATTTAGATGTTGTAAAATGCGATAAAAATGAAGTTATCGTTGATTTGGGAGCATATATTGGTGATACTATTTTATCTTATTTGGATATGTATGGAAATGATTGTTATAAAAAGATATATTGTTATGAAATTACAGATGATGTATTTCGATTTTTAAAGTCGAACTTGGAGAAATATTCAAATATAGAATGTTTTAAGAAAGCAGTAGGTGATAGAAATGAAACCTTATTTATTAATGAAAGTAATGTGGATGCATCGGCAAATACATTAAGTGATAAGGGAAACAATGAAATTCAGACTGTGACGATAGATGAAGATATTAAAGAACCGATTACACTGATTAAGATGGATATAGAAGGATTTGAACAAAAAGCATTGTTAGGTTGTGAAAGGCATATTAAAGAAGAACAACCAAAATTATTAATTTCAGTTTATCATAATCATGAAGATATTTGGAAGATTCCTAGAATGATAGACGAAATGAATCCAAATTATGATTTTTATTTAAGAAATCATGGGGGACCTATTTTTCCAACTGAGATTACATTATTGGCTATTCCAAAGGAGAAATAAACTTCTATTAAATAAAAAAAGAAAGTTTACAGGATGAATTTTCTTTTTTTTGAATTATTTTAAATTTAAAATATTTTTTATTTGTAATTGTTTATATTATTTTTAGAAAAGTAATATAACTAGTAGCAAAGGTTAACGACTTTTATTTTGGAAATGAAAAAATACTATATTTTTAAAATGTATACCTGTTAAAAGATTCGAGGCGAAAATTTATAAGTCAAAGCAAATACTTCTATATTTTTTGATGATCGAATCATCTATATCTATTGTAATATAATATATTTCTTTTTTCAAAAATTTAATAATAAATGAATATATGTATCAAAACGGTTACAAAATAAAGATAGAAAAAAAGAGTTTGTTATAATGAAAAAGAATAGAGAGGTAATGGAAAATGGATAGAGTAACGCATTGCAACCAGGGGGGGGGCTTAGAAAATAAGGCCTTTACCTTAATAGAACTACTAGCTGTCATAATCATAATAGGAGTGATAGCACTAATTACAGTACCAATCGT
>JAAWCI010000004.1 GCA_022793145.1 Bacilli bacterium
TCAGATAATGGCATTATTTCACTCATTTTAGTAAAAATAGAAAAAATTATAAGAATCAAGATAAAAAAAGTAGCATATTCTTTTTGAATATACCACTTTGTCAACAGTCTGGAATTTAGTGAACACTAAATTTTTTTCTTTCAAATTTGTCATAATGTAGAAATGAAATTGCAGATAATAAAAATTTAGTCTATAATGAGTAAAGAGGTGACTTGATATGAAGAAGAAAGATTTTTTGAATCTGTTTTTCTTAACCGTTTTAGTATTAGGTGTGATTTTCTTTTCTATTTATCCAGATAAATTATTTGGTTCTGTAACAGATTGGGGAAGTCAACATACAATGCTACCAGAATATTTTAGAACACTTTTTTATCAAACTGGTGACCTTTTTCCTGATTTTATGATGCATTTAGGCGCAGGGCAAAATATTTATAATATTTCCTATTATGGTTTTTTGAATCCAATTGTATTACTTTCTTTTTTCTTTCCATTTATAAAAATGATAGACTTTATGACAATTGTATCTATTGGAGAAATATTATGTAGTGTTTATTTATGTTATTATTGGCTTATGAAAAAAGGCCTTTCTCGTTCTATTACATTTATTTCAACACTTATTTTTACTTGTGCAACTCCTCTTATTTTTCATGCTCATAGGCATATTATGTTTATGAATTATATGCCATTTTTATTGCTTGGTTTAATTGGGGTAGATAAGTATTTTGAAAAAAATAAGCGAAGTCTTATAACTCTTGGCGTATTAGGAATGATTTTAACGAGTTATTATTATAGTATTGGAGGTATTTTAGTACTTATTATTTATGGAGTATATATATATTTAAAGAATGAAGATCATGTTACAATTAAAAAATTTTTATTAGATGGCATGAAATTCTTATATCCAATTTTTTTAGGAATTGGATTATCTGCAATATTATTGATCCCAACAGCTTATGTTATTTTAAATGGAAGAAGTGGAGGAAAAGAGCCAATTGCATTGACAAAATTATTCATTCCTCATTTTGATATTAATGCACTTGTTTATAGTTCTTATTCTATTGGATTATCAGCCATTTCGATATTTGCTTTATTTCATACTTTTTTAACAAAGAAAAAAGAAAAAATTTTTTTAGGGATTTCTTTATTTACAATTTTATCAATTCCATTTATTATGTATGCCTTAAATGGAATGTTATATGTAAGAGCAAAAGTATTGATTCCTTTTTTACCTCTTTTTGTTTTATTAATCAGCTTTCTTTTATGTGATTTGGAACAAAAAAGATCAAATATTAAATTGGAAATTGTCGTTCTTACTTTATTTGCTTTTTTTTGGGCATGGAGAGGCTATCATCAAAACTGGTTTTTTGTTGATCTAGGTTTTACTTTTTTGTTTTTATATGCTTATTATAGATGGCAAAAAAAACTTTTGTATATGCTTCCTATTGGAATTTTATCAATAGGTATGGTAATTGTTGCAAATCATGGAGAAAATTATGAATTGAAAGATAATTATAATAGAGTTTTTAATAGCGAAAAAATGGATTCTATTAAAAATGTTATTGAAAAAGATAAAGGCTTTTATCGTTTTAATGACTTAACAGATACATTACTTACTTCTAATAAGGTATATCATCCTCGCTATTATTCTAGCTCTTTATATTCTTCTACATTTCATCAACCTTATAAAGATTTCTTTTACAATAAAATGGGAAATGCAGATACTTATCGTAATCGATTAGTAACTTCTTCTTCTAATAACATCTTTTTTCAAACTTTGATGAATGTAAAATATGTGTTTGCAAAAATTGGAGAGCAGCCAGCTGGATATGAATTGGTAGAACAAAATGGAGAATATGGAATTTACAAAAATGATAATGTATATCCACTTGGCTATGTTACTACAAATATTTATCAGAAATCATTTTATGATACATTAAAATATCCATATAATATGGAATTATTAATGAATGGGGTAGTTGTAGAAAACCAAGGTGGAAATTCTTTTTCAAGTGATATAGAGAAATATGAAATAGAATATCCTTCTGCTATCGATGGATTAGAAGTAATTAAAACTGATAGGGGATATACTGTAACAGCTAAGAGAAATATAACTTTTGATATTCCTTTAAAAGAGATAGTAAGAGATAATCAAATTTTAATGATTAAATTTAGGGTCGATAAGTCTCAAAGTTGTAAAAAAGGTGATCTATCAATTGCAATTAATCAAATATCAAATAAACTTACTTGCAAACAATGGATGTATCATAATGAAAATTATGATTTTGAATATGCTATTTCAGGAAAAGAAATAGATCATCTTTCTGTTTATATGAGTAAAGGTACTTTTGAAATCGTTGATATAGAAACTTATATACTAGATTATCAAACTTTCAAAAACAATTCAAAAGCAGTAGATTCAATGATCGTAGATTTGAAGAAAACGAAAGGGGATCAGATTTCTGGTGTAATTGATGTATCTGAAAGTGGACATTTTATTTTATCCGTTCCTTATGATGAAGCCTTCCAAATTAAAGTAGATGGAAAAAAACAGGAATTTTCTAAAGTTAATGATGTATTTATTGGTTTTCCATTAGAAAAAGGAAAACATAACATAGAAATTACATATAGAGCGCCATGGAAAAATATGGGGATTACAGTTAGTATCTTTTCACTTTTATTATTTGGAATTATGATTTATATTGATAAGAAGCGAAAATAAAGCTTCTTTTTTTTGTGCGAAAAAATGTTCGTATTGAGATTTACAAATAGAATATAGACTGTTATAATAAATATGGTGATATCATGGAAAGGATTATTTTTCATATTGATGTAAACAATGCCTTTTTATCTTGGTCAGCAATTGATTTATTAAATAAAGGATACAAATATGATATTCGAAATAGTTATGCTGTTATTGGAGGCGATGAGGAAGCAAGGCATGGAATTGTGTTGGCTAAGTCCAATGCAGCTAAAAAAATGGGGATTAAAACAGCAGAAACGTTATATAGTGCAAGAAAAAAATGTCCAGCACTTCGAGTATATCCTTCTAATTATTCCTTTTATGCAGAAATGTCAAAAAGATTATTTGAATTATTAAGTAAATATTCTCCAGATATTGAAGTGGCATCTATTGATGAATGTTATTTAGATTATGGAAAAGTTAAAAATTTGTATGGAGAAGAATATGAATTTGCAAAGAAAATTCAAAAAGAAATATATGATACTTTAGGGTTTACTGTAAATATAGGGATAGCTAATAACAAGCTTTGTGCAAAAATGGCTTCTGACTTTTCAAAACCCTATAAAATTCATACTCTTTATAAAGAAGAAATTGAAACAAAAATGTGGCCTCTATTAGTAGATGAATTATTTGGAATAGGGAAGAAGACTGCTCCTAAATTACATCAGTTAGGAATTCATACTATTTATGATCTAGCTCATTTTGATTCAAAAAAATTAGAATATTATTTTAAAAATCAAGCAATTCATATGATCCATTTAGCGAATGGAATGGATGATAGTCCGGTTGTGAGTGAAGTGTCGACACCTGAAAGCATTGGCAATGAAATTACTTTAGATAAAGATATATCAAATAGAGTGGAACTATGTAATTGCTTGTTGGGTCTTTCTGAAAATGTAGCTCTTCGTCTTAGAAGGCAAAAAAAATATGCTTATGTCATAGCAGTTATTTTAAAAGATAAGTATTTTAGGAGAACTTCTCATCAAAAAAAATTAAAAAATGCAACAAATATTACATCTGAGATCTATGAAGTGGCATGTAGTATTTTAAATGAAATGGAATGTGATTCTGTTCGTTTAATTGGGATTCGGTTAGATCAATTAGGAGATATTTCTAATCATCAAGTTTCATTATTTGAAGATATCAAAGAAAGAGAAGAACATAGTGAATTGGATCAAACTGTAGATGAATTAAAAAGTAAATTTGGAATTTCTGTGATAAAAAAAGCCTCTTTAATGGAACAAAAGATTGACAAAAAATATTTAAAATAAAAAGTAATTTCTAGCTTTTTATTGTAGTATTTTGGTTGTTTTTGATATAATGATAATAGGTGAATGGGTGGTAAGAATGAAAAAAGCATTATTAATATTAGATTTAGAAAAGGCATTTATGAATGGATATACAGATGACTTGTCAATAAAAATAGAAGATTATGTGGCTAGCACTTATTATGATAATATTGTAGTTGGAAAATTTGTGAATCATTTGGATAGCATTTTTGTAAAACGTTTAGGAAATAATAAATGTCTTGATAAAGAAGATTGTGTTTTAAATATCCATTTATCAAAACCTTATGTAGTTATGGAGAGAACAGCTTATACTATGTATACAGAAGAATTGGATTCTTATTTAAGAGAAAATAAAATTAAATATGTTTACTTATGTGGAGTAGATACAGATAGAAGTGTTTATAAGACTGCTTTAGATTTATTAGAGCGTGGTTATTATGTATACGTTATTAAAAGTTTGTGCAGGAGTAGTGCTGGAACGAGATACCATGATATGGGAATTGGTTTATTAGAGCGACAAATTGGAAAAGATTATGTGATATAGTTAGGAGAATCTTGATGAATGAGACGATTATAAAAGAAATTAGTGAAGAATTAAAAGTAAAAATAGGACAAGTTGAGGCAACTTTAAAATTATTAGAGGATGGAAATACCATTCCTTTTATTGCACGTTACCGAAAAGAAGCAACAGGAAATTTGGATGAAGAACAAATTAGAAAGATATCTGAAGTTTATACTTATCAGGTGAATTTGTTAAAACGAAAAGAAGATGTGATTAGATTAATTGAAGAAAAAGGATTATTGACTGAAGAATTGAAAAGTCAAATTTTGAGTGCCAATAAATTAGTAGAAGTAGAAGATTTATATAGACCATATAAAGAGAAAAAGAAGACCAAAGCAACTGAGGCAATAAAAAATGGGTTAGAGCCCCTTGCTCAAAAAATTATGAGTTTTCCTGTAGAGGGAAGTTTAGAAGTTTTAGCGAAGCCTTATCTAAGTGAGGCTGTAAAAGATATAGAAAGTGCTTTAGAGGGAGCTGGATTTATAATTGCTGAGTGGATTAGTGATAATGCTAGTTACCGAAAATATATCAGAACCAATAGTTATTTATATGGAGAACTTTTAACATCTAAGAAAAAAACAGCAGAAGATCCAGACCTTACTTATTCTATGTATTATGACTTTAAAGAAGCAGTAAAACAAATAAAAGCTCATCGTATTTTAGCGATTAATCGAGCAGAAAATGAAAAAGTATTAACTGTTACTTTAAAGGTAGATGAAGATAAGTTTATAGATTATTTAAGGAACAAACTGATTAAAAATGATCATTCATTTGTAGTATCTATTGTAGAAACAGCGATCAAAGACAGTTATAAAAGATTAATCGCTCCTTCCATTGAGAGAGAAATTAGAAGCGAATTAACAGAGAAAGCAAGTGAAATCGCAATCGATAACTTTGGCAAAAATTTAGAAAATTTATTATTACAACCTCCAATGAAAGATAAAATGGTTTTAGGGTTTGACCCTGCTTATCGTACAGGATGTAAATTAGCGGTTATTGAACCAACTGGGAAAAAAGTTGCTATTAAAGTAATTTATCCTCATGAACCAAAAAACTTGTATGAAGAAAGTAAAAAGATAGTATTAGAATTGATTTATAAATATAAAATTGACATTATTGCGATTGGAAATGGAACTGCAAGTCGGGAAAGTGAAATGTTTATTGCAGATGTAATTAAGTCTAGTGAGAGGAAAGTAGAATATATTATTGTAAGTGAAGCAGGAGCAAGTGTATATTCTGCAAGTAAGTTAGCAATTGAAGAATTTCCTGATTTGCATGTAGAAGAAAGAAGTGCAATTAGTATTGGTAGAAGACTTCAGGATCCTCTTGCAGAACTTGTAAAAATTGATCCAGAAAGTATAGGAGTAGGATTATATCAGCATGATGTTCCTGATAAAAGATTAAAAGAAGTTTTAGATTTTGTTGTTGAAAAAGCTGTAAATTTAGTTGGTGTCAATATTAATACAGCAAGTGCATTTTTACTAAAATATGTTTCAGGAATTACGAAAAAGAATATTGAAAAAATTATTGCTTATAGAGAAGAAAACGGAAGAATTAATTCAAGAGAGGAATTAAAGAAATCTAAAATTTTGAGTGATAAAACATATGAACAAGCCATAGGCTTTTTAAGGGTAGTAGATGGCGTTAATCCATTAGATGTAACTGGTATTCATCCTGAAAGTTATAATATTACTTTAGAGCTATTACAGCTAGTAAATTCTAAAATAGAAGATATTGGAACAGAAAAGCTAGTTTCTTTGTTAGAAAAAGTAAATGTAGAGGAAACAGCGAAAGAATTAAATACAGATATTTATACTTTAGAGGATATTATGAATTCCTTAAAGAAACCAAATCGAGATCCTAGAGACGAAATGCCAAAGCCAATTTTAAAAAGTGATATTTTGCACTTAGAAGATTTAAAAGTGGGAATGAAATTACAAGGAACAGTAAGAAATGTTGCTCCATTTGGAGTATTTATTGATATTGGTCTTAAAAATGATGGACTTGCTCATATTTCTAAATTGGCATCTCATTATGTAAAAGATCCAATGGATGTTGTTAGTGTTGGAGATATTGTAGATTGCTATGTTGATGAAATTTTATTAGAAAAAAAGAAAGTTTCTCTTTCTTTAATTGAACCATAGAGGAGGAAAAATATGGCAGAAAGTTTAGTACAATCGTTTTTGGATTTGTTCAGTGGTTTTGTTGATATGCCTTTTGGAAAAGAACTTATCATTTTTGTGATTTCACTAATGCCAATTTTGGAGCTTCGTGGAGGACTACTTGCAGCATCACTTTTAAATATGAATCCAATTACAAGCTTTATTATTTGTTTCATTGGAAATATTCTTCCAATTCCATTTATTTTATGGTTTATTACACCTATTTTTGATAGGCTTAAAAAAACAAAACATTTATCAAAATTAGTCAATAAAATAGAAGCCAAAGCAAATTCTAAAAAAGAGCAAATAGAAAAAAGACAATTTTGGGGCTTGTTACTTTTTGTAGGAATTCCACTTCCAGGCACAGGTGCTTGGACAGGTTCTTTAATTGCTTCTTTGGTTGGAATGAACAAAAAGAAATCACTTTTAGCAGCAATTCTGGGCGTTATATTAGCAGGGATCATAATGATGTTATTATCATTTGGAGTGTTAAAAGGAATAATAGGTTAAAAACTAGCATTTCTTTTTTTGTTTTGATATAATAAAAGAAGGTGATAGTATGGAGCAAGCTCTTAAAAATCAATATTATGATTTAATTGAAAATAAAGATTATGATACGTTAGCATTGATAAATTCTATTTTTAGTGAATTTGATACATTATTACTTATGAATCGTGGAAAAAATCAAACAGAAAAATTTTTGAATTTAATTTCTGTGTTAGAATTTACA
>JAAWCI010000011.1 GCA_022793145.1 Bacilli bacterium
AACTGCTTTTAATCGTTCCTCAAATTCTCCACGATATTTTGCTCCTGCTATTAATGCTCCCATATCTAATTCCCAAATTCGTTTGTTTTTCAAGGAAGCTGGAACATCTCCTTTTATAATACGGCTCGCTAATCCTTCTACAATTGCTGTTTTTCCTACTCCTGGTTCTCCAATTAAAACTGGATTATTTTTTGTTTTTCTAGAAAGGATCCTAGTAATGCTTCTAATTTCTTCATCCCTACCTATAACTGGGTCTACTTTTCCATCTTTAACACTTTGAACAATATCTCTACCATATTTTTCTAATACATTTTTTAAATTTTCTTCATATGGATTTCCACCATTCATACGAAATCCCTCCTTTCGGTTTTTAAAACCAAATATATTGTAGCACCAAAAATAGCACTCGTCAAGAATGAGTGCTAAAAAATTATTTTAGTTTCTTCTTTTGAGGTTCATCTATAAAAAATAATAATTCATCTGGTCCATCTATCATTGTTATTTTTTTATTTACTTTTGAAAGTTCAAATTTCATAACATCTGCAACTGTAATTTTTGAGTCCAATGGTCTTTTCAACATACATGCATAATAATTATGAATTAATCTTTGTATAATTGCATTAATTTCTTCTAATAATGTATTTAACGTTTTTTTCATTTTAGGAGTTACCATAATACGTTCTATTATATCAATCGCGCCATAGTCATCTAATTCTTTTTTATACCTAGCCATTGGTTCAATTAAATCAGGTACCAAATCTATTCCTTTCACTCCCATATTGTTTAATAAGTAAATAACTTTATTTTCTAGAGTTCCATAATAAAGAGTATTATAAAGATAGGATAATTCTTTCACATCCTTCTCTGCATATTCTTTTACTACAAAAATAGATTTAATAGCTTCTTCATCAATTTTTTGAAAAACATACCTTTCATCCAAATATCCACTTTTATCATATGGTAATCCTTTTAATATAGCAACTGATTTTTTATTAAACTCCATAGGCGCATACAATAACTGTTTAGAACAGAAAAAGGACATCCCATTTTGAATAAAAGTTGTAAAAGCTTTTTCATCATCTTTAATACATGATGTTGGCACTACAGAAATCCATCTTGTACTATTTCCACCATCAAAATTTCTAGGAAAATCAATTCCTACTTTTTTCATTTCAGAAAACGATAATACTCCATTTTCCAATACACTAGTAATTCTAAAAAAGTCAAATCCAATGCTATGAAGACAATCTCCAGTTATTTTATCTAATGGAATTTCATCATTCCAATTGCGCTCCATAAGTTTATTATAAGCTTCATTTACTTCTTTTGCCAATTCAATCATAAGCATTGATGCTGGAAAATGGAGATATTCTGGCTTTAAAGAAGCCTGACATTTTTCACTAAATCTTGCTCTATCTAGAGCGTCAGCATCTTTTAACAGATATGCTAGTCGCTGATATCTGTTAAAAGATGCTTTTGGCAATTCATAATTATCAAAGTTTAATCTCAACTTTCTATCTGGCTGAGAATGAAAATCAATAATAGCCTTTAAAATAGTTAAGTTTACTCTAGCAGAGTAAACTGCCCCTAGGGGCACTATTTCTTCTATATGATTTGCACTCACCATTCCATGGAATGGATCTTCAAAATCATTTTGTCTTTTAAAATCATGATACATAGCCGCATCTGTCAATATCTGCATATCTTCTTCATCTAACCCAAATTTTTGCCCTAACAAAAAAGCAAATAAACAAACTTTTTCACTATGGTAGACCCCATGAATTGGGCTCTTATATAAATTCCCACGTTTCATATTTTGTATTATTTCTTTAAACTTTTCTTGTTCAACCCTTGCTAAATTTATAAAATAATAATTTAATATAGGATAATCAATTCTTGTGTTTAACAAATCCACCATTAAGTTGTCCTGTTCCATATTCTATTTCCCCACTAATCATTTTTTCAAATATACTTAAATCCACATAATCTGTTATTTCATAAAAAGTTTTTCCAAAGAAATCTCTAAGATTTCTACGGTCATATGTGACATCATAATATAACCATCGTCCATTATCTCGTGCTCTTAATAACGCATGATTTAATTCCATAGTTTGCTTATATCTTCTATCATGGCAATGTACATTTTCAGTTTCTACCTCCAAAATAGATAACATAAATCTCATTAAATTTACTATTCCCTCACAATTTCCTTTTCTGAAATGATAAGTATTAAAACTATTATGTAATGCTCCCATATTCTTTTTATAGAATTCTGGAATTCCCCGATAAGTCTCAATTAATTCTATATAAAGTTTATCGCGCATCTCAATTTCCTCTGCTGCAAAGCGAATATATTCTGACACATAGTGAAATACATAACCAATTTTATCAGAATCTTTAGCTGAAGTTAATTTTTTTTGTTCAAATAAACGTCTAAATTTAATATACAAACTTGTGATTTGTTCAATTGTATGAGTTGTATAACTAGTTAAACCATTTTTCTCTGCAAAAGATACATGTATAAGTCCTTTTAAATAGGCATCATATAATTTTTTCGCTTGTTCTATTGACTGAATGCAAGCAAAGAAAATACTAATATCTAAAATATTTTGCTTAGCGTCTAATGTATTATATAAGTAATCTGTAATATTGGTAAACCGTTTAATATTATTTCCATACATTATAACTTGTTCTAAGTGATGCTGGGTGTCTAAGCCACAAATCGTTTCTAATCTTGGATTATTAATCAAATAAATATTTCTTAATCGTGTTAATCCTGTTACATCTAATTTTCTTATACAAATATCATTTTCAATATAAAGATCTTCAAGATTTGGGCATTCTCTTATAGGACTAAAGTCATCTATTTGATTGAAAAAACTGTTTCCTTGATATTCTCCTGTAGCTATAACTCTATCATAATCAAAGCTTCTAATAACAATTTTACGCAAATTTGGTAATTGTTTTAAAAAAGAAATATCTGTGCACCCTTCTATAATAATTTCATCTAATAGTCCTAATTGATAAACAGTGAAAAAAGGAAAATCGCGATTTAAAATTCCAATTCCACGATCTATCCCTTTTTGCTTTAAAGCCTTATCTATGATCATTGCGTCTACCAATGAAAATTCCATATTATCACTCACTTTCCCCCTTTTTAAATTGCTTTTTATTCTAACAGATATTTATAATTTGTCAAATTTATAAACATATATTATAATAGACTTCCAAGAAAGAGGGATAATTATATGTATTATTGTTTTCCAATTGATTTAAAAGAAATGATTCCTGAAAGTAGACTTGAAAACGTTTTATTCTTTGATGAAGATCAAGACTGCTTTTTTGATTATAATCATAAGAAGGTAGATATAAAAGGCAAAAAGGTTTTGATTATTTCTGATATTTTTAGACTATATGAAATGCTTGACTTAATAGACGAATTTGAAGGAAATCCGATTAATTCTATAGAAGAAATTGAACAGGTAAAACATTGGCCGCAATTTATTGAAACTTTTCATCGAGACGTTTCTATTATAACTGGAGAAGACTTTGAAGATTTATCTTTTCTTACTTATTTATTTGAAAGATATGGAGTCAATGGTTCTATTTTTTTAAAAACAGTTGAAAAAGATTTTCATGGTGTCATTTCCATCATAGATGCTGTAGAACCAGACAGTCCATTTAGAAAAGCTATGAAATATCATTTACAAGATGAATTTATAATAAGTCCCGTTGTCACTATAGATCAAGATAAACTTGGAAAAAAAGAATATCGTGCATTTATTCATAATCGAACAATTACATCTATTTCTAGAACTTTACATAAAACTTATCATCAAATACCAGAGCAAGTTATTCATTTTATAAATGGTATTATTGCAGAACTTCCAGATGATTTTCCTAGTTACTTCGTTTTAGATGTAGCTAGCATTAATGGGAAATTAGATATTTTAGAATTTAATCCAATCGAAACTGCTATGCCTTATCTTTATAACTCTAGGGTAGCTATAAATACTAGTGATCTTACACATCAAAATATAACTGCTATTCCAGAATATAAATCTATTGACTGTTCTTTTGATGGAGAAGAAATGCCTTCCTCCCCATTGTTTGATGATATTCCAAGTAGTTTTGCTCATGATTATCACAAGGCTCTAACTGGAGAAAATAAATTACACCCTGCACTTTCTAGCTTATTTGCAAATGAATTCGTAAAAAGAAAACAGTAAAAACTGTTCAGACTGTTGACAAATATGTTCAACAGTCTTTTCGTATGCAAATAAATCTGGTATAATAAAAATGCGAGAGAAATGATTCTTATTTTAACCAAAAAATCATTGTCAACTCTCGCTTTTTTGATGAAAAAATGAGATAATA
>JAAWCI010000012.1 GCA_022793145.1 Bacilli bacterium
AACAAAAAAATATTATGATATAAGGACGAGTATAACCCGTGGTACCACCTTACTTCATAATATTTCTATTATCTCTTATGTTAACGCCATCAACGTTTTTAAGCTCCTAAGTTTCTTCTAATCTGCTTTTTCTTCATTTTCACCATCCATGAAGTCTCTTAAAAAAAACAATGATTATACTCTTCTTATTCAACGCTTCTTCAATATATATTTGGCTGCCTCGGCTAGGTTCGAACTAGCGAAATGTCGGAGTCAGAGTCCGATGCCTTACCACTTGGCTACGAGGCAATCACAAATATATTATAACACATTTTTAAAAAATGGAATAGCTAATTTTGATAGTTACTAGTAATTCCTAGATATTCTTCTAGTGTAATCCAGTTTCCATCATTATATAATTCTTTTGAAAGTTCTCCAACATATCTTAAATGCCATGGTTCATATCTGTATCCTGTAATTGCTTCTTTTCCTTCAGGATACCTTATAATAAATCCATATTGATGAGCATGATTTTGCAGCCACTTTCCTTCTTTGGTTTCTCCAAAATCAAACATCAAACTATTGACATCAATTGCAAGTCCTGTCTGGTGCTCAGAATGTCCAGGACGTGCTGAATAAGTATCTGCTTCTTTTTTTCCATCTCTAGCAACGTAATTGTTATAAATACTGTTTTGAGAATGATAAGAACGAAATCCGCTAATGATTTTTAAACTTATCCCATCTTCTGCTGCTGCATTTTTCAGTTTTTCAAAAGCGTTATTTAACTCTGGAAGTAAACCTGGTGCATAAGTACTTGGAAGAGAATAGGTTTTATTTGCAATTAAAATATTATTGATATAATAAGCACCATTTTTCATTTCGATTTTATAACCTTTTTTGGTTGTTCCTACTATTTTAGAAGCATTAGTGTTTCCATTTGGTTTTTCTACTACTTTTTCTTTTACAGTTAACGTAAATTCTTTTGTAGTAACATTTCCAACTTTATCTTTGGCTTCATAAGTAAGCAGATATTCTCCCTTTTTTGTGATATCATATTCTCCTTTTAAAATAAGAGAAACTTCATCATGACTATTATCAGTTACTTTGACTGCTTTCAATAAATCAAGTTCTTCATCCTCATAAATTTCAATATTTTGAACACCTTCTATGATAGGAGCTACATCATCAGTTACTATTAGTGTTACTTCATACAATTTCTTTTTAATCAAAAACATTCCTTTATATGTTCCTGTATAATATACATTTCCATCTTCTACTTGAAGATCACTCCATATAATTTTTTCCTTGTATGTTTTTTTTCCCATTTTATACTCTATTTGTTCTGGAACTTCTTCTCCAACTTTACGTGTCAATTCTTTATTATAAGAAAGAGTTTTGTCTTGTTTTATAAATAAACTTGTTCCTACTATCAAAAGACCTATTATAAGAATACTACCTAATAATATCCGCGTTCTTTTCATCTGAGACCTCTTTTCTCCTAATAGTTTTCCATTTCTAATTTGTATGATTATTGTTGTAATCCTTTTCTTGATAGTATCGTTTCTTTGATAAAAATTTTTAAATTTTAAAATGACTTCTGTCATACATAAAAATTTATCTCGTTTTCAATTTTTAATTAATTGTTCTTTATTTTATATAATACTTTTGTTATTAAAGGTTTCAATATTAAATATATGATATACCCTATCATTCCACCAAACACATTGGTTATTAAATCTGTTATATCTGATGACCTAAAACCATTTATTAAGGGTTGCAATATTTCAATACTGAAACTCAACAAAAAACTATAAATAATGACTTTTAAAAATGTGGTTTTTCTTCCTTCCGTTAGTGGTAATAAAAATCCAAAAGGTACTGTCATGATTATATTTAAACCTACTTGTCTCATGAAATCTCCTCTACCACTTAAAACATCGATAAACGGAACTAGGTTCATTGATTCATATGGATGATTAAATATAAAAGGCAATGATGTTATGATAGGCATTAAAGTAAAATATAACACACCTGATAAATATAAATACATTGTAGTATTGATAAATAATGCATATTTCCCTTTTGATTTCCATTTTTTATAAAATATAACCATATATAAAACGATTAAAACAATGAAGTCTATTATTTCTTTCATATTTTTCCTCACTTGCAAAGTACAATTTAGAACTATTTTTTCCATTTTTCTTAAACAAAACTTATAAGTTCTATTGCACTACTGTTATATTCCAATAAACTTTTTCACTTTTATGATTATCTTTCTATTCTAGAGTTTTCTACTAAAAAAAGAAAAGTTTTTATCAAAGCAAAACTTACATTCTCTTTGTCCCTTTTACGCCTTTTAGTCCTTTACAACCTTTTACTCCACTAAAATTACTTAAAATGTTAGTTTCAAAAGTATCTATTTTTTTACTTCTTCTTTTAAATTCTTTAATTCCTAATGAAATCATATCATCTAATAAAGTTTCATATTTCTTTCCAGTTGGTTCCCATAAATAGAATGATAATGAACCTGGAATCGTATTTGGCTCATTGACATAAACTCGGTTTTTGCTTTTATCAATCAAAAAATCGACTCTAGTTACTCCACTTAGATTTAAAACTCGACAAACTTCTTTGGCTAATTCACGAATTTCCTCAGTCATTTTGCTATCTAATCTAGCTGGTACAATTCGATTTGTAGAAGCCATTCCTTTTGATTTAGAACCTTTTCCATTTCCCAAATATTTATCTTGGTAAGTTAAGAATTCCTCTGTACTCATTACTTCTTCTAATACACTTGCTTCTCTATATTCATAATTTCCTAAAACACTACAATTTACTTCTGTTAATTCTTCTACTGCCTTTTCTACAACAATCTTATTATCATAGCGTATTGCTTCATTAATTGCATCAATAATATGATCATGATCTTTTACATAAGTAATCCCGACACTACTTCCTAACGTAGCTGGTTTTACAATAACTGGATAACCAATCTTTTTGATGTTTTTTAAAATATTATCTGTATCTTCTAAATATTCATTATCAAAAAACCACGTATAATCAACAATAGGAAGTCCTGCTTCTTTCATTACTTGCTTCATAATCACTTTATCTTGTCCTAAAGCAGATCCTAGTACCCTACTTCCAACATATGGAATGCCAATAGAATCTAAAAGTCCTTGTAAAGTACCATCTTCAGCATTATTTCCATGAACAATTGGAAAAGCAATATCTAATTCAGATATCGTTTTTCGAAACAATCCTTTTGTTGTCTCTAACACATAAGCTCCATCTTTTTTACACAACATTACTTGTTTGGCATATCTTTTTATCATATCTAAGTCTTTATAGACTTCAATATCCATAAGCATTTTCCCAGTGTGCCAAATTCGATCTTTTCCAATATAAATTGGAATAATATCATATTTATCTGTATTCATTGATCCCATTGCTTGAACAGCCGAAATAACACTAACTTCATGTTCTACTGTTGCACCACCAAATATAACTCCTACTCTAATTTTCATAAACTCAACTTCTTTCTATTTTTCATTAAATATATCAGGCAAATCATTTTCTAGTAACACATAAGTTTCTTTTTCAGCTAACTTTTGCATTAATGGAAATGCCAATTTCACATCATTTAAAATATGAATATGTTCTTTTGGAAAATTTTTTCTTATTAATCCTTCATAAATCGCTTTTGTTTGCTTTTCTCCAATCAATATTGCTTCATCTACTATACCTGCTATTTGTTCTCCAAATGTCTGATTATATTGATACTCATCAGGTCCCAATTCAATCATCCCAGGTGTTACAATGATTTTTTTCCCTGGCATCATTCCAAGAACCTCTACTGCCATTTTAGAGCCATCTGGATTGGAATTATAAGCATCATCTATAAGATTAATATTCCCATATTTTTTAAGTTCTAATCTATGTTCTACTGCATTTATTCTCTTTACACCCAACATTAGTTGTTCTATTGATATACCAAGATTTTTTCCAAGCGCTATTCCAGCCAAAATATTATAAACATTTGCTTTTCCTAGCAATCTTGTTTCAAAATGAAATTTTTCTTTTTCTCCTTTAAAAATAACATCAAAACTTGTTCCTTTATAAGAAAGTTTAATATTAGTCGCTTGTACATCTGCTTCATTTTCAATGCCAATCCAAACAATTTTACAATTATTTTTTAAGCGATATGATTTCTGATAACTATCATCTGCATTCAATATTCCAATTCCATCGCTAGGAAGTGATTCAATTAATTCAAACTTTCCTTTTTGAATATTTTCTCTGCTTCCAAAGCTTTCTAAATGAGCTGTCCCAACCTTTGTCAAAATTCCATATTTAGGATGAACTAAATCACAAATTTCTTTGATCTCACCTGTTTTAAATGCACCCATTTCAGCAATAAAATAATCACTAAACTTGTCCAGATAATTATTGATGGTATTAATCATTCCATAAGTAGTATTAAAATTTTTAGGAGTTGGGAAGGCATTATATTTGACATTTAAAATGTCAGCTAAAATATTTTTGCTACTCGTCTTTCCATAGCTTCCTGTGATTCCGATTACAGGCATATCATTCATACTTTTTAACTTAAGAATTGCTTTTCTTTTATAATAATAAAAGACATATTTCTCAATCGGCTTATTGATCATGTTTACTAGCCATATTACAAAATAATGGAAATATCCAAGAACACCTAAGAACGCAAAATAAAGATACAAATTTGTTCGCTTAAAGAAGATTCCAATCAATAAATAAATAATGCCATATAAAAGAATGGTTGTATAAATGAGCCTTCTGACTCTTTTTGTAACCACTAATGGCTTCTTTACTTGTTCTTCTCTTATATGTTGATATGTAGTCACAACAACCATTAAGGAAAACGCAAAAAATAGAAATAATAAAATTTCAGTATCAATCAATTTGCCAAAGAAAAATAAAATGTAAAATACATCTAGTCCCACAAAAACTTTTTTTGGATTTTTCAAAATCCAATCAATATAACGATTTCCATCATTATACCAATTTTGCTGTAACATATGTAATGCTTTTTTTGATTTCAATAAAATAACAATCAAAAAAGGAATTGTTGCAAAGAAAAACGTCCAAAACATATAAAAACCTCCTATAAGAAATTGCGTAATACGTTAATTGTTCCTGCTAAGTTTTCCAAATATGCATAATGTGTACAATTAGGAAACTCTACCACTCCTGCATCCGAAATTAATTTTTCAAGTTCATAAGCTTGCTCTAGTGGAACTGCTTCATCTAAAGTCCCCCAAATCAATAAAGTTGGTGCTTTTATTTTATTTAACTGATTTGATATATCTAAATTAACATGATTTACCATAATTTCTCTCATTAATGGACTAGCATTTTTATAATCTGTTGAACCAATATGTTTTTTGGCAAAACCTTCTAATTTATTTACAACTGGAACTTTTTTTAATCCTTTTAATACTTTCGTTTTCATGCTAATTTTTTGAACTTCTCTTTTATAAGGACTTCCAAATGTTACAATTTTTTTAACAGAATATTTTGTTCCATATAAAAGACTTATTTTCCCTCCAAAAGAGTGACCCAAAAGAATTGGATCTGTTACTTTCAATTCTTCTAAAAATGTATGAAGCATTTCTACATAATCATATAAACTCCATACAGAATCCGGTTCTGCGCTTTCCCCAAATCCTGGCAAGTCAAGAATGATGATACGATATTCTTTGCAAAAAGGATCTGCAATTGGTTTCATCATTGCGATATTTTGTCCCCATCCATGTAAAAAAACAAGAGTGTTTGTTCCTTCACCATAATCAACATAATTTATATTTACATTTGCAATTTGTTTTATCATGTTCTCACCATTTTTATTATACCATTATTTTGAAGATTCACAAATAAAAAAGATTATTTTCCCTTTTTAATGATAAATTTTACTCAGGAAAGAAATAATCACTTTTTAAATCTAAATATGTAATTTATGAGAAACTTTATTGAAGCTTTAAAAATCAATGCTTATCTTTGAATTTGTCATCATTTTTTTAATTAATAAGCATATCTCCTACAACCTCATATAACCACACCATAAATTCACTAATAGAAAACCAAGCATCCTTTAATTTGTTTGTTTTACTATGCTCATTTGAAATGGTAATAAAAATATAATTTCCCTCAAAATCCTGCTCTACTTTAGCATGATATTTTTTATATTTGACAATCATTTTTTCTAAATCATATTTTCCTTTTTCTCCATAAAAATATAATTTTCCTCGATTAATATAAACACTATCTTTCACAAATGTTTTTAAATATGGATAAACATCTTTTATATTGCAAAAAATATTATCTACTTTCTTTTTATGAAATTTTTTTCTTAATTTCTTAATTTGAAAATTTTTCTTTCTTCCTTTTTCTTTTTGCTCTTTTTTTGAATTGTTTGCAATTGCATTTAACATACTACATTTTAAAATATTTGAATTCTTACTAATTGCATCTAATAATTGCTCATTCTCTACTCCAATAATTAAAACATTCCCACGAAGTTTTTTAATAATATTATAAAGTTTTTTTTCTTCTTTCTTCATTTATTCACCTTCTAACAGCGTTTGAAATGCTAAGTTTGCCGCTAGTATTCCCGCGCAACTAGGCACAAATATACTAGAAGCAATTACATTTCCTTCTATTTTTTTAGGAACTTCTTTGCTATAAATTACAGGAATTTTTTGCCTAATTTTTTCTTCTCTTACTTTCTTTCTAAGTATTTTTGCAATTGGGTCATTTTCAGTCTTCATAAGTTCAGTTATTTCTACTTTACTAGCATCCAATCTTTTTCCTGTTCCAAGGCAGGTTACAAATGGAATATTTTCTTTCAAACAGTATTTTATAAATTCAAATTTAACTGTTACAGTATCACAAGCATCAATTGCATAATCAATGGATTCTTGAAAAAGTGAAGTAATATTTTCCTGTGTTATTCTCATTTCAATAATTGTTGTTTTTATATTTGAAATACTGTCAATTCTTTCTTTCCATGCTTTTACTTTTGATTTTCCAATATTAGATTTTGACGCAATAATTTGCCTATTCATGTTTGTTATATCAATCACATCATAATCTGCTAAAATTAGATGCCCTACACCACTGCGTACCAAAGCCTCAGCCACATATCCGCCTACTCCACCAAGCCCTAAAATCAAAACAGTCTTGTTCTTTAATTGTTCCACTTTTTCTACTCCAATAAGAAGCTTTAACCTAGACAGTTCTTCCATATCTTTCACCTTTTTTATTATAGCATAAGCAATTAAAAAAGGAAACCTAATTGGCTTCCTATGGTTTTAATTCATCTGGAAATTTTTCTTCTACATCTACATCAGGATTTTCTTCAATATCCTTATCTTCATCTGGTTCTTTTGAATCATCTGGCTCCTTTTCAGTTGGATCTATATATTTCAATGTAACTGTTTCACCTTTTAATTGATCTAATTCCATTCCTGCCTTCTTATCTTGCGAAATAATTTGTCCCTTCTTAGAACTATCATATCCTTTTTCACCTTCTGATACTTTTACAAGAACAATGCGAATAGTTGGATTATTTTTGTTGAAATTCATTAATGTTGTTCCATTATATAATTTCCCTACAAAGTCTGGAAGAAATTCATCTTTTTCATCATCCTTGTTACTGCTATTTCCACCTTTTCCATCTGATACTGTAATTGTTAGTCCAACATTTTTATTTATGGCATTTACATCCATTCCATCATGAAGGCTTTGACTAATTACTTGGCCTTCATTTTGAGCAGAACTAACAGTATTCACATTAATTTTTATTCCATGCTCTTTTCCATATGCAATCGCTTTTGATTGATTATATCCTACAAAATTTGGAAGCAAATATAAAGTTGTATCCTTATAAGTTCCTTTTCCAATTACAGTTTCTGTATATGGTTCATCTACATCAAATTCAAACGATTTCACTATTTTAGGATCTTCTAGTTCCAAATTGACTTTCATAGCTTTCACGACATCTTTAACACTACCATTATATGGAACAAAATTATAAAGTCGAAGTTTGGTTCCTGCATTCAATTTAGAATCATAGTCATAAATCATAGCATCAAATCCACTAATGTAAAGCTTTTGCATTCCTAATAACTCATCAACATTACTCGTTTCTTTACTTCTTTCTAATATTTCTTTCGCAACATTATAAAAAGATAAAATTTCATTCGTTGTCATATTGGTTTCCATATTGTTACTTAATGTATCTAATAAAGAATAAATTGTATCAATACTTCTAATTGACTTTGCTTTATTCATAAGTCCTTTCACAACAAGTTGTTGATTTTGTCCTCGAATAAAATCATTAATTGTTTTTCGATGACGAGAAAGAGCCAACGCTTGTTCTCCATTTAAAGTTTGTTGTCCTTTTTTTAGACAAATTAGATTGCTAAAATCACGATTGCTGTCTTGTTCACAGAACTCAATTGGAACATCAACATCAATTCCGCCTAAGTTGTCAACCAATTTAACAACACCCTTAAAATTAATTTTTACATAATAATCAATTTTTATTCCTGTAAAATTTTCAATTGTACTAATCATACAGCTTTCCCCACCCCATGCAGCATGAGTAATCTTATTTTTTCTTCCACTCAAACAAGAAATGGGAACATAAGTATCTCTTGGTATACTTACAATTGTAGTATTTAATGTTGTTGGATTAAAAGTAATCAACATAAGAGAATCTCCATTAAAAGAAGCACCTTTAATATTTTCTTTTTCTGAATCTACTCCCATCAACAATACTGTAAATGGCTTATCTATTTTATTTCCACCTGTTGCAATTGTATTTTTTACATCTTTGTCAATAGAGTCTAAAACTTTTGTTTCACTCGCTATATGTTCATATCCTTCTAACGATTGAAATAATAATACATAACCACTTGGTAAAAAGATATATTCAATTTCTTTTTCATATAAAGCATTTAACATAGATACGTAATCATCATAATAAACTATTTTATTATTAGAAATTGATTTATTTTTTTTCATAATTTCTTTTGGGAGTTGATGGCCCTCCATACTATTTTCGTCTTTTAGCATTCCAATAGATGCAGACCCAATGTCACTTATGCTCTCTGCTTTATTACTATTTAATGTCACTAAACTTGCAGAATATGTTGTTGTCGTTGTACTAACACGACCTAGTTTTTCAATTACAGCATGAATATTAGAAGCAAGAAAAATTAGCATCCCTGAATATAATATAATAAATCCTGCCAAAAAGATCCTTTGCTTCTTTTTATGTTTTAAAATAGAACGTATTGATAAAAGGATTAATAAAACTACTATAACAACAATTACAATTGCACCAACCAATCGTAATTTATTCTCTATACCATTTAGTAATGAAATTGAATATAACATATAAAGAGATGATATAATTAAAGTCAAAAATAAAACATCAAATACAATTGTCCAACCTTTATTACTCTTCATCATCCTTTGTTGCATATCATCATATCCTTTCTTTTCACACTCTATCATTATAGCTTATTATATCCAATTTCTCAATCTTTTTACTTTTTTTTCACAAGATTGACACATAGATAACAAACATATTTTCTTATTTTATCATAGTATGATATGATAAGTTCAGGTGATGACATGGAATTATTATTAGAAATAATTGGAGAGTTTATATTAGAAATATTAATGGAAGCTAAGAATAACAAACACATTCCATTCATTATCCGCATTTTTATGATCCTAATTTTAACTTTATTTTACATAGGAATTGCTTTCCTGTTTTTGATTATTGGAATAAACGCCATAAAAACAAATATTTTTTTAGGACTTCTAAGTATTTTAATAAGTTTATTTTTAGGAACCCTTTTTCTTTTATCACTCTTCCAAAGGAAAAAATAATCAGTTTTACTTTCTATCTATTTTATTTTATAATGGATATATATAAAGGAGACATTTATGTTAGAGAAAAAAATAATGGAGATAATGGATACAATAACATATGGTTTTTTAGATGAAAATAATGAAAACATTATAAATATAAATCCTAAAAAATGGGATGAGGAGTTTTATGATTTTTATTATCTATTATCTCCTAGTGAACTATTAGAAAAAAAGTGTGGCGTATGCTGGGACCAAGTAGAATTGGAACGATACTTATTTGAAAAAGAAAATTGGACTGTAAGAACTTTTTTCATTTGCACATATGAAAATGATGGACTTCCATCTCATACTTTTTTAACCTATGAAAAAAATAATATGGTTTACTGGTTTGAACATTCTTGGGGAGTATACAAAGGCATTCATGAATATAGTACATTAAAAGAACTTCTATTAGATGTAAAAAAGAAATTTGTAGTAAATAATGATGCTCCTACAATTGTTTATGAATATGAAAATCCCCCCTATCATATTTCTTGTGAAGAATTTTATGAATTTGCTGAAAAAGGAACAATTATAAAACTAAATGAACCACTTTATTTTTATCATTTAGTAAATAAGAATACAAACATTAATATGGGACTATTCAGCTTACAATATATGTATGAGCACAAACTGTATGATTTATTTGATCAATCTGTATCTAAATATAAAGAACAAATTGTAAATGGTTGGAATAAAAAATATTTAGGACGTAATAAAAATAGTTTAACAAGAGAAGAAATTTTAGATGCACTCACTTTATTTCGAGGCCCTTATGGAACAAAGTATATTTATTTTTTCCGGTTCCCTCCCTATAAAGAGTTAGGGCCTAATACAGAAGCGGTCTTAAACACGAAAGATATTTATCAGATTGATATTCATGACGAAACAATTCAAAAATATTTTTTAGACATTGATTATGGATATGAACAAAGTCATCCAGATCATCGAAAATTAAATAAAAGTTTCTATGAAACGGTCACAAAATATGATTATTTTTCAGGTTATGACGATAATGAAAATATGATTTTCAAACCTCTCAATCATATCGGTATTGCTTTTAAGGATAATTATTGTCCTAT
>JAAWCI010000013.1 GCA_022793145.1 Bacilli bacterium
AATAAGCAACTGTAATTAAAGTATTAAAAACCAATAAGTATTTAAAATCTATTTTGTAATATACTGTCATAACTAATACATTTGCTACTACAATAGCAATAAAACTAAATACAATAAAATATCCTGAACTAACTTTGCTAGTTTTATTTACCGTGACTTGATAAATCTCAGGTATAACACTCACAAAAAGTTGAATCAAAATAACAATAATTGCTACAGATGTATTGATTGCAAAACTTCCAAATATATTACTAATAATGTTATCAATATCTGCTCCCAATAAAGCTAAACAAATCATTAAGAATGTTTCGGATATCATTATAATTATCTGTGTAATTACTGGCATCAAAATAGTCTTTTTTATATTTTCTCTCATTAAATAATAATTTAATAATATAGATATAATCGTTGTACAAGCTATCTTTATAAATTTATCAACTATGGATACACTAAACATCAATAAAATAACAAATAAAACTAGCACAATGAAAAATTTATAATCTTTATAATTAATTTTCTTTTTTTCTAAGCAATACCAAGAATATATATGAGAATAACTTATTATAATAATTCCTAATATCTCACTAACTACCTCCATCATACTCCCCTAATCAACTCCTCTATTTTAAATCTAGTGGAAATAAGATCACTTTTCATTCCATTATCAAAAGTAACCAAATGTTCTTTCTTATTTACACTCGTTATTCTTTCCTTATTCATTATACAAGCCCTATGAGTTTGAACAAAACTATCATCTAATTTTGCACGAAAAAACGATAGTGGTTTATGAACTTTAAATTCATTAAACTCAGTTACAATAATAGTTCCCCTACCCAAACTATCTTTCTCAATATATAAAATGTCATGATATGGAAGAGCATAAAAAGTACTGCAATCTTCAAACCTTAAACATTTCTTCTTTTCTAGTGCAGATATCGCTTTTCCTATATTATATTGTAACCGATTCCTGTAATCATCGAACTTGTTAATAAATGCTAAGAAAGTAATATCTTTTGATAGCAATCTTGGTCCTAATTCCTCATGCCCAGTAATAAAAATAATTGCACTATCTTCATCTTTATGACGAATGATTCTAGCAACATCAATTCCAGTTCTGGTAGGAGCTTCAATATCTAAAATATAAATTTTAAATGAAAGCTTTTGATTTACAATTTTCATAAATTCATCATCATAGTCACTATATAAATGTGTTTTATAGTCTATCTCTTTTGCCATCATAAAAGTTGCAACAACATCTAGAATATTATCCCTCATTTCTAAATTGTCATCACAAATAATAAAATTAATCATATTGTCACTCCTCCAAAATGATTATCATCCCAGTTGTCTACTGTTTGCTACCTAATAAATATTACCATAATTTGGTACATTGTGCAACCAATTTACATAGAGAAGTCCTAAACACCACCAATTTTTCCACGATATCTCAAGTATAACTTTCGAAGCCAATCAATAGGAACTACAGTAAGCGCTAACAAAATCATAATCTCTAGTTCCTTAAATGTTAAACCTGCAGTTCTAAATAATGAACCACCAAAATAAATTAACAAAACCTGAACAATAAAAATAAAAAATATAACAAACATAAACACTTTATTTTTGGATAAATTAGCAAGTAAATTAAGACGCTCTGTTCTAGCATTAAAACTATTAAAAATTCCCATAAAAATAAATAGTCCAAAAAATGCAGTCATCAAATATTTATCAGTTTCAGTTATTCGATACAAACTATGTATCCATGAAGACTTTAAGAAAAAAATACAAAGCAATGATGAAAAACAACCTGTAAATAGAATTTCCCCCATCATATAAGGATTAATGATTGCTTCTTTTTTCTTTTTCGGATATTCCTTCATATATTCTCTTAATGGCGGTTCAAATGCAAAGGCTAACCCTGCTAAAGTATCCATAACCATATTGATCCATAACATTTGAATCACTGTAACAGGCGTCTCCACTCCAATAAATGGTCCAATAATAGATAAACTAATAGCACAAAAATTCATAGTCAACTGAAAAATAATAAACTTTCGAATACTTTTAAATATTGTTCTTCCAAATAAAATTGCTTTTGATATTGATAAAAAATTATCGTCCAAAATAATAATATCACTTGCTTCTTTAGAAACTTCTGTTCCACTTCCCATAGAAAATCCTACATCGGCTCTTTTTAAAGCGGGTGCATCATTAACTCCGTCTCCTGTCATCCCCACAACCAGTCCTAATTCTTGAGAGATGCGAACTAGCCTACTTTTGTCCTGTGGCAAAGCCCTAGCAACAACCCTCAAATTTGGCAACAGTTTTTTTACTTCTTCATCACTTTTTAACCTAAGCTCATCACTTGTCAAAACAATATCACTATCTTTTTTTAGCAATCCTACTTCTCTAGCAATCGAAGAAGCCGTATCTTTATTATCTCCTGTAATCATGACAATCTCTATATGTGCATCATGTACAAGTTTTACTCCTTCTATCGCCTCTTTTCTAATCTCATCTTTAATAAAAATAAGCCCTACAAAAGAAAGATCTCGAAAAGTTTCTGTAGCAGAAGTTGCTAGAGCAATAACCCGAATACCTTTTTTTGTCATTTGATCTATCTCTGAATAAATCTCCTTTTTTGAATAAAATCCTCTTTTTTCCCCTTGCTCACTATAATACTTTGTACAGAATGGTAATATCTTTTCTGGCGCTCCCTTTATCAATGTCATTTTTGTTCCATCTTCTATTGTTGTTAACGCATATTTATTATTACTATCAAATGGAACTGTTTTGATTTTTTTTACTTTTCCACAGGTTTCAGATTTTACAAATTCTAATAATGCTCTATCAGTACTATTTCCTCCAATCACTTTATTATTTTCCACATCATAACTACTCGCATTATTATAAATAATAGAAGTTGTAACAATTTTGTGGAAATTTGGATAATTTCTAAGCTCTAATTCTGTGGAAAACTTTTTTAAATTCCCAGATTCGAATCCCACTACCTCCAGTTTTCCTTTTGTCAACGTTCCTGTCTTATCTGTAAATAAAATATTTAAACTACCTGCAGTTTCTATTCCTACTAGCTTTCGAACCAATACATTATTTTTTAACATTCGTTTCATATTCGATGACAAAACTAAAGTAATCATCATTGGCAATCCCTCTGGAACAGCCACTACAATAATTGTCACACTTAGTGTCAATGCATATAAAATATGACCAAACATAATAGGAAAATTTGTAATAGTTTCTACTACCTTGCTCATCACAAATCCGTTTTCTATAAAAATGACAGAAAATAAATAAGAAAGCGAAACCAATACTGCTCCTATATATCCTATTTTACTAATAAATTTTGCCAACTCATGAAGTTTTAATTTTAGTGGACTATCTGGCTGCTTTTCTTGTAACTCACTTGCTAATTTTCCATAAAAAGTATCATTTCCAACATTTGTTACAATCATCTTTCCTGTTTTAGAATAAACAACAGTCCCTCGATACACACGATTCTTTTCATTTCCCTCTTCTAATAATGAATTTACTGCATTCTTATAAGCTTCTCTTGTTTCACCATTTAATGCAGATTCATCTACTGTTATCTCTCCTTCTATTAATTTTCCATCTGCTGGAATTTTATCTCCAGACTCTAATAAAACAATATCATTTACCACAATTTGATCTATTGGTAGTTCCACTATAGTTCCACTTCTAAGAACACGACATTTAATTTTTGAAGACTCTTCTTGCAACTTTGCAAATGCTTGTTCACTTCCATATTCAGAAATTGTAGAAATGAAAGATGCTAAAAAAATAGCGATTACAATACCCACAGTTTCATACCAATCAAAATTTTGAATTAAAAAAATTGTTTTAATCGCTAATGCAATTAATAGAATTTTAATAATTGGATCACCTAAAGTTTCTAGCAATAATTTCCAAAAACTATCTTGTTTTTTTGAAGTAATTTGATTACTACCATATTTACTACGATTTTCTGCTACCTGTTTTTCCGTAAGTCCTATTTTTTCCATAAGTTCCCTCCTAATCCACTATATTAAGAAGTACTTACAAATAGGAAATAAAAAAAACGACAAAAAAAAAGAAATTATATTCTTTTCTCCTTTGGTAAACATTCTAATAAACGATTCATTTCCTTTTCTGCCCCTTGTACCTGATGTTGATAAACTGCTTTTATATATTCCTTACCAAATCGTTTTGTCAAAAATTCTCTCATACTCGCTGTGTAGTCTGCAGCTGTTTCTCGTCCATTTATCCCTACGTTATCAATTGCCATATCAAAATCTTTTATAACATAACCATTTAATACTCGAACTCCATCGTAAGAACAAACCCAGAAATACCTCTCTCCAGCCAAGTCTCTTCGATCTGGCTCATCATGTACCACAACACTACTTACTGTTGTATCCGAAGAAAATGATCCTCGCTCTACATTTTTTTCATTTTGTTTTGTAATACAGAAATTTATTAAGTCTATAAATTCTGTTTTTCCTAATCTTGTAATATAACTCAATTCCATCATATCAATCCTTTCTAATTATTATATATAAAAACAAAAAATGTTTTACTATGTAAGATTCATAGATAAAAATTCATATCCATTTCCTATCATTTCTTTATTTAATAATACTGTAATATATTTACCATACGGACTTTTTGACTCTTTTCTATAAGAATTTACATATCCTGCTACATAACAAATTTTTTTGTTAAAAAATAAATCTACAAATTTATCTTTGGTTATTTTTTCACTTTGCTCTGGATACTTATGCATAATATCCTCATAATATTGTTGAAAAGTTGCTTTTACATTAGCACTTTGTAATAGAGTTTGAAGAGTATGAGCAGAGGTTCTGATTTGACCAGATAAATCTCTTACTCCAACATTATTAAAAGTATCCTTATTATGTAAAAGATACAAATTGTGGTCATCCCAGAAAATAGCATCTGCTATTTCAATATTGCCAATTCGTATTAAATGACTAACAATAATCTTATTATTTTCCCTTAAAAAATCATTATACTCCGTTTCTGTTTTTTGAACACAATATAAGCCATAATCCTCTTTTAATTGTTCTACCCTTACTTTTTTTGCTATATAATATTCTATAAATTCTTGAGTTAGAACTTCCATTACACTCTTGGAAAATTTATACCATCTTTCTTCAAACAAATAACATGGATCTCCTCTATCATTCGAGATTTCACCCTGAAGACATTTTATTAACGGAAGAGAAGAAATCACATAAATTCCATTTTTATCAATTACAGATAAATTCCATTTAAAAAATATTTCTTGTATTAGAACTCTTGTGATTGCCATTTGCCTTTTCTCTAATTCCTCATAAATATCCTTTATTGTTAATGGTTCTTCCTGCTCTATGAAAATCTTTTTTTGTTTATCTGTTAAAATATATTTTCTCCCTTCCTCCATATATTTCATATAATCTTTTCCCACAATTGTAAATGCTGAAATACTTTTATTTACAAGACAATTGATAAAATTTCTTTGAAGTTCTTCTTTCGTTATTTTATCATTTTTAACTGCTTCAAAATAACTTAAAGCAAAACGACTCGGCTTTTGTTGAATATGATCCAATTGAAATAGAATTTCTTGAAGTTCATTTAATGTAATAGATCGCCTAATAACTAAAGAATCTGTGCTCATTAAAGAAGTATTCTTTCTACCATTTGGCGTAGGTAAAAGACCTAAATTATACAATTCAACAGTGTCAATTTCTGCAATAAGTTGTTTATAAATATTATTCATATCTCTCTCTACTGCAAAATTTGTTCTCATTTTATTCATATAACTACTAGCTAAGCGATTTCCAGTCATTCCTACATGCGAAACTTCTTTTAAAACTGATTTGTCTTCATCAAGAAGTTTTGGCAATAAATTTAGTCCAAAACTAACTTCAGTATAATCTTTTATATATTGACTTCCAAATCCAGCTGTCATTATATAAATATTTTGATTTGACAAAAAAGTTAAAATATAAGAAGCATTTGTATTTTGAAATTCATCAGAAAATAAATCAATATTACTAACTAAAATTGGCGCAATTAAATGATTCCAAACTGGCTTATTTTTTGTTTTAAAAAAATATCCCTCATATCTTCCTTTCTCCAGCTTATAAAAATACTCTGTTTTTCTTTTTATTTTTTTTAAAATCAATTCTAAAAGAGTTCTACGAACAATTTCTAAATAATTAGCAACACTTTTGTCAATAGTCTCCATTTCTTCTACTTTTTCTAAGTCCACTTTATAAATACTAAATTGACCAGTTTCTTTCATAATACACCTTCTTTTATGATACTAAACAGTTTCCTCATAATTTTCTATTATAGCAAATCAGATACAAAATTCAAGCCCTTAAAGAAAAAAAGCAGAAACTCTATTTTCCCTGCTCTTTATCTAGTAATCCATTTTTCTTTAAAATATAATAAATACATGAATAGCTACGTCTTCCATAAAATTTACAAAAACGCCTAACACTAGCATTACTCCTTCTATACAATCCAACAATCTTCTCTTCTTCTTCTTTCGAAATTGCTTTATAAGAAGGCTTATTTTTATTTCCATGCTCTAACTGAATAGTATCATTAACAATTTCACGTTTTAATCTCAAAATATACTTTGGATGATAACCTGTAATCTGTGCAATTTCTTCATAAGTTAACATAGACTTTCCATTTAATTTATCTTTAATTAAATCAACTGTGTCCTTTTTATTATATTTCATAAAAACCACCTAAATGAATTATATCACAGAAGGTAACAAAATTTCAAGATATATTATTTCTTCACACATATAATAATTAATCTCTTTTGGTTATTTTCTGTACATGTAATGAGTGTCAACTGCTCCTGTGGTGAATCATACATATATTGTATTTCTGTCGGCTTTACACTTCTTCTGTCTACGACAACATATTTCAATACTTTATTACCTTTCTTTAAATAAATATCCATGCCTATTTGTATTTTCTGTAATTGATGAAAAACAATTGGAATATCATGTCCTGCTATTATAATATTATTTTTATTCCCTGGAATATATGTTGCAAAGAGATTGTCAATATGATTTACAGCCCCCTCTTTAATAAAACGTTCAAAATTCCATTCTGGAATTTCTAATCTCATTGTCTCTTCTTTCTCTAAAACAGTTTTTTCATTATAATAAGTACTTATCATAATGCTTTCTTTATAAATGCTTGTTGTTAAAAGATACAAACTAAAACATAATAAACATCCTCCAAACAATTTTTTCATCGCAATAATTGATTTGAAATGATTAACACAAATAGTCCAAACAAGATTTGAAATGAACCTTTTCTTTCACTTGTATTAGGTAATAATGGCACATTCACTCTTTCTAATATCGTATTTTGATTTTCTTTTATTTTTACTTTTTCTTTTGTCGTATCTAATATATAACCATCTTTTGCCTTTAATTCTTGAATCTGATATTCCCCAACTGGTAATTGCTCCCATACGATTTTGCCATCTTGCCCTGTTATCCTTTCATCTAACTTTTCTCCACTTTTACTATAAAGTCCAAAAACAACATCTGTCAAAGGGAATCCAGCCTCATCTATTTTTAAAATTTCCAAAGTTCCTGTGGATAACTCATTTTTGATTTCCAATATTGAATCTTTTTCCACAAATTCATTTATTTCAAATATCACAGGTTCACTACATTTATATCCATCATTTGGTTTTGTTTCTACCAATCGATATTTTCCATTTGGCAATTTCTTTGTTTCGGCGTATCCATTTTCTGTAATAAGCGTTTCAATCAATTCTCCTTTCGAATAAATAACATTATCAAAATGTCCCATAATATCTTCTTCTGCATAAAGTTCAAACTCTACTCCAGTCTGCTTTTCCAATTCCCCTGTATTCCAAATTCCATTCCAAACCTCTCCAACTTTATGGATTTTCATTGATACTCCTTTCACTACTATAGATAGCTCAAATGTAGCAATATCACTTAATCTCAATGTTGCCATTTTCTGAGAATGTTCCTGATAATATAAAAGAGTCCCCTCTTTATCATAAAGTTTCATTCTACCTTCTACTTTCATTGGTCCCTTAAATCCTTGACCAACTAGTCTTTGATCAATAACACGAAAATGCGGATTCAATACTTCATATTTTTCAATCACCATATTATGGTCATATAATTCTAAAAATTCATCTTCATAAACATAAATAGTATCTAAATGAAAAGAAGGACACTTTTTATTTTCTTCCATCAACCGAAGAATTTCTTTTTTTTCCTTTTCAACATCAATTTGCGTGCCATTATTTAGGTTAGTCATCCACTTAATCTCATAAGAAGAGACAGTTTCCCAAATTAATTCTTGAGCTGCCAAATAATATTCTCTCTGTTGATGTCCTGGATACTCATACCCATAATAGCCAATTTCTTCTATTCTTCTCTGTTTCTCTTCTGATAAATATGAACCACTTAATCCCTTTGTTACTTGATAATACCCACTTTTAGCTACCACTCCAGGTTCTAAACAATAAGCAATTTTTCCATTCAATCGAAAGATCGCTTCATGATTCTTTACTATAGTTTCATCTCCCAATGTTATTATAAAATAGACTCCTTTTAAGTATTCTTCCTCTAATTCTACACTTTCTGCTTTCGCTAAAACTGGACATATGCTCACAAAAAAACAAATAAATATGAACAATTTTTTCAAAAAAATCACCTCCAGAAAACAATTTAACAGACAAAGAAATAGAAAGCAAATGAAAAATTTCCTAAATTTGTTAACTGGCAATCATCAATTTTTAGTTTTCTTAAACAAAAAAGAAAGATTTGTATTAATCTTTCTTCACTATTGCATCTTTTATAGTATTTAAAACTAATTGATTATCTTTAGATACAATATAAACCAAATAACTTCCTACTTCTGTCTCCATATGATTTTTCACAAGTTTATATTCATTAGGCAAATAAGTACTCCATTTTTTATCTAAAGTTTTCATATATTGATTCATTGACTTTTTTATATTATCTGCTTTTCCATTTTTAGGTCTTACAACAATATAAAAACTAGCACTTGTATCCTCACTTGAAGTTACGCCTTTAAATTCACTGACATCTTTTATAGAAAGTCCAAAATCTTCTAATTTAGCTTCTTTTGTATTTTCAAACAGTAATGGATGAGAACGCTCTTTTATCTTCTTCCATACAGCATCATTATCATTTGATAAAATATAAATTAAATATCCTTCGTACTCTTGTTTCATAACATTTTGTAAATGTGCCTTTATTTCTTCACTTGCATCCTCTTTCTGATTGTACTCTTCTAATAAATTTTTATAATAAAGATCTATTTGTTCTTCTAGCAAATCTTTTTTGTCTTCTGAAGGTTTTATAATCATATAAGAATTTAAAGAAACTGCATTTACATCACTTTTTTCTCTTCTAAGTAAATATTCATCAAAATACTCTGGATTAAAGATATCAAATTCAATATCTTCTAATTCTGTAAAAAACTCCGAATCGTTTTCTATCGCTTCCTTTATATTTGGTAAATCTAATACTGTAGTTTTTAAAATAGATATCTCTCTACTTGCCAGTTCTAAATCCATTTTATCATAAACTCCACATCCTGAAAAAAGACACAAAAGAAAAACGCCAAATAATCCACAAAAAATAATCATAGTTTTTTTCATATTGCTCTCCTACATTTCTACCTTCCAAAGACCGTGCAAATTACAATATGCATAAACTGCTTTTACTTTTTGATCAGTATTAAAAATAGCCATAGGCTTCTGATTTGGTTTTAAATCAAAAACTTTAACCACTTCATTTTCTAATTCATATGCAATCCATTCAATATAATGTTCTTCTGTCATAGGATGCTCTACTTCTCCAACAGTTACTAAATAACCTTCATCATAAGATACTACTGGAATATGTTTTTCTTTTGCTGCTTCTACACTTCCTGGAATAAGTTCTTCCATTGGTTCTCCACAGCAACTAGGAATTATATCATCATTTATTATCATTACTTCATTACATTTTTTACATTTATAAAACTTCATACAATCACTACTCTCCTATTTAACATTTTAAGAGAAACAGGAAAAAATGTCAACAAAAAAGAGTATCTTTCAGCTCTAAGGAGTGAAAATTTTTCGCAATCATCATTTATGATATAATTAAGTAAAGAATAAAGGTGGTTGATTAAATGACAAGAAAAGAAAGAAGAAAATTAAAGAAAGATAAATCTCTAGTTTGTACTTTATATAACATTATAGACAAATATCTCCCAAGATTATTTATTATGTTTGAAAACTTAAGTGATTCAAGGCAACAAGGAAAAATAACTTACTCTATGAAAGCCATATGCGTTACTCGCCTTTTTGCCTTACTATGCGGTATTACTTCAATGAATTCTTTAACTAATACATTTAATAACGACTTTACTATTTCTAATTTATCTAAAATTATTAATGAATCTTTATCTGATTTACCTCATTATGATACCATAAATGATGTCTTTGATGACTTAAATATTGATGAACTTCGTAAGATACAAAAATACATTGTTAATGCTATTATTCGCTCCAAAATGTTTGATAAGTTCAAATATAATGGTTGTTTACAACTACTTGTTGATGGTACTGGTTTAGTTACTTTTAACTATAATCATTGTGAACATTGTATTGTAAAAAAACATTCTGATGGACATATTTCTTATGAGCATAATGTTTTAGAAGCTAAACTTGTTTTTGACTCTTTTGTTTTATCTATTGATTCTGAATTCATTGAAAATCCTGATCCTTCTGTTATTAATATTAAAAAACAAGATTGCGAAATGAATGCTTTTAAAAGAATGGCTAAAAGAATTAAAAAGAATTTTCCTAAATTAAAATTTATCATCACTGGTGATGCCTTATATGCTGCTGGTCCTTTTATTAAAATTTGTTTAGATAACAATTGGTATTATATTTTTCGATTAAAATCTGATAGACTTAAAACTGTTAATCAAGATTTTGATGGTATTATTGATATCAAATCTGGTTCTTCTCTTCAAAATTATTTTTTAGTTAAGGACTATGAATATAATAAATATAAATTTAATATTGTTAGATTTAATGATTTAATTGAAAATAAAATTTTTACTTTTATTACTAATTTATGGATTGATGATAATAACATTAAAGATGTTATTAATTTAGGCAGAAATCGTTGGAAAATTGAAAATCAAGGTTTTAATAATCAAAAAAATATTTATTTTAATATTTCTCATATGTGTAGTCATAATTATAACGCGATAAAGGCTCACTACCTTTTTATTCAATTTGCTCATACTATTAGACAATTATTGGATTTAGGCTCTCTATTTACTAAAATTTATTCAGGCAAAATAAAAGAAATAAGTTTCACTATTTTAAATGAACTTATTTCAACCCATATCAATCTTAATTCATCCAGCAATTTTCAATTAAGATTTGACATCTTAATTATATAATTTTTTTACAATTTTATAAATACTTTTTTTCTGATTTATGGGGAAGTTTACAGAATTTATTTTCTTATGCATATTTTTCATTTTTTTTCGAAAAAATTTATTTCTTTCTCATATTTTTTCTTTTACTCACTTAAAAAGAGTAAAATTTTATTTTTCACTCTTTATTGCTGAGTATCTTTTGATACTCTAGGCTGCTTTTATTTTTGTAATATAATTATTTACTTTTGTTGCCCACGTTTTACTCGCAGCATATTTAGGATTGATTTGCTCAGGCGTTTTTAATCCATATGCATAGTAATTACGAGCTAAATTATCTATAAATCCGATAATTCCCTCATCTAATGTTGGATAGGCACGATAAGAGCCTCCATTACATTTCACAGTTCCACCTTTTTGTCCTCCTACATTGTTGCACTGTTTTACTAAACCACTACAGTTCCATTTACAACCTGTTTCTTCTAAAACAATAGCAACTGCTAAATAAGGATCTACTCCCAACTCTAACGATGTCTTAGCAAATAAATAACCTTTTCCTGACAATGTAGAGTTTAAAGAACGATCTAATTTTGCAGATAATTCTTCAAGCGTCATACCATCATATACAATATTACGCTCTGATGCTTTAGGAGATTCTTCTACTACTGTTGTATCTTTTTCTTCTTTTAAAGTTCTTTTTTCATTTGTTGTTGATACAACTTCTACTTTTCCTCTTTGGTTTTCTTCTTTTTCTTCAGTAACAAATTTTTCTATAACTATATTTGCTCCATAAATGATAGAAATAAATAAAAGCCAACCAGTGATTTGAAGTATTAGAAATCTCTTCCTACTCGAGTCTGTTTTCACAAAAATTCACCTCTATTTTTCTTAGGAAAACATAATAATCATAACAAATTCTGTTATCCTTGTCAAACTGAGATGATAAATTCTGAGTGGTAATATATGGATTTGCTTTTTATTTTAAGGAATTCTAAGTGTTTGACCAACTCTTAAATCATTAGAAGTAAGACCATTCAATTCTTTTAATTTAGAAACAGTCGTATCAAATTCATTCGCAATTTTCCACAAACTATCTCCATTTTGTATTGTATATGTTCTTAGCGTTCCACTTTCACTACTTGGCACTTTCAAAACTTGACCAACTCTTAATATATCACTTGTTAAATTGTTTAATCTTCTTAATGTATCAACCGTTGTATTATAAGTCCTTGCAATAGACCATAAACTATCTCCATTTTTCACTGTATATGTATTATCAGAAGTAATGGTTCCACCATTCTCAGATGGTATTTTTAAAGTTTGACCAACTTGCAAATTATCTCCTGTTAAACCGTTAGCACTTTTTAATTCATTCACTGTAATTCCATATTGATTTGCAATCTTCCATAAGCTATCTCCATTTTTTACTGTATATGTTGTAGTATTATTGCCACTTGGTATTACAAGTGTTTGCCCTACTTGTAAGTTATCATTTGTTAAATTATTTGCTGATTTTAAAGCATTGATTGTTGTTCCAAATTTATTTGCAATTTTCCACAAACTATCCCCATTTTGCACAGTATAAGTATTTCCTGTTGAGGGTTTTTCTGGAGTACTAGTAGTATTTGGAATTGTCAATACCTGCCCAATTCTTAAAACATCACTGGTAAGATTATTTGCGGCTCTAATTGCAGCTGGTGTTGTTCCAAATTGATTTGCTATCTTCCACAAACTATCCCCACTTTTTACTGTATAAGTGTTGCTTCCTCCTCCTAACCCATATGTTTCTACAATTCCATCAATTACTGCATCTACATATTTTTTATAGTTTTGATTGACCCGATTAATATCATTCGCATTATCAATAAATCCATATTCTACAATTACTGGAGTTGTATTAACTGTATCTCTTAACATAAAATAATAATCTTTTGAAGGATTGCTTGGTAATCTTCTCTGATAATATTTTCTTGTAATTTGCCCTGCGTCTCCAATATTTTCTAAAATATTTTTAGCTAGTGTATCGTTATTACGTAGTGCATAAATTACTTCTGCACCCTCTGCTCCTGTTTGTTCACTTCCTGCCGCATTAATATGATTAGAAATTACCAAAACATCAGGAGTATTCCCATATGCATTTTTAACTCTCGTTACTCTTTCACTTGGCGACAAAGTTTCGTCTGCTGCTCTTGTTAAAGTAACTGGAATTCCCAATTTTTTTAATTCATCATACATATATTGAGAAATTTTTAAATTTAAATCCTTCTCTTGAAACCCATTACCAACTGCTCCTGGATCACTTCCTCCATGTCCTGGATCTATTACAATGCCTTTAATGTTTGCTCTATCATTCATAAATTCACCTCTAAAATAGTATATGATATTCGCCTAAAAAGGGTGTTAGTAAAAAACTCATAAATAATTTGATTTATAAAAAATACGTTGAAACTGACTTATTGCGTCAGTTTATATTTAAATATCAAAATATGATGATTTATTTTTTTAGCTTTAATTTGATTACTAATTTGTTTTCCATAAATTTCACCAAATACAGTTCTTACTTCTTCTAAATCTGAAAAATGAAAGTTCGTTTCTAATTTCTGAATAATTTGGAACCCTTGTTTGATCAACCAATTGTTATACTCCTCAGTTCTTTGGATATGTCCTCTCAACTTTTCAAATTCTCCATCACTATCATTTTCAATCAAATAAATAGTTCCATTTGGCTTTAAAACTCTTTTTAATTCATCAATTACATTCTTTCTTTTCATTTCATCAGTGATTGTCCCAAGCACCCAAGAAGATATAACAACATCAAAAGAAGCATCTAAAAAATTTAATTTTTCTAAATCACCTACTTGTAAAATAGAATTCTTTTTATTTATTTTTTTCTGAGCTTCTTTTATCTGTTCTTCTGATAAATCTATTCCTACATATTCATCTACTAATCTTTCTAACAATGGTAGAAATTTACCACTTCCACAACCAGCATCCAATATTTTCCTACCCTTAATATGTTTCTTGAAAAATAAATCTAACTTTTTAGAATAATCTTCTGCTCTACTAAATATTTCATAAAATCTTTGCTTTTCATAATAAGCTTTTGATTGACTATTTAGTCCATTCTTTTCCATATACATTCTCTCTTTCTACAGTTTCAGGAAACATCAAATCAACAATATAACTTGCAACAGTTCTACTAACCCCTATCGCTGGTCTATGATGCATTTGTAAGCCTGGAACAGTGTTTACTTCAATTACTCGGTAACTATCTTCTGTTTGTACTAAAGAAATATCTTTCGTCATAAAATCGATTCCAACATAAGGAAGTCCTGGAAAAGACTCCAAGACTCTCTTTCCAATTTCAATAACACTTCTATCTACTTCATCTGTTTTATCTAAGCAAACACCTCCCATAGCAACATTAGAATTTCTTCTGACATAAACCTTTTTTCCTAAAGCTGGAATAAAATTTCTCGATATTCCAACCTCTTCTAAATATCGATCCATTTCATGATCAATTAAAATTTCACATAATGCATTTGTTCTAGGATGCATTCTTCTATCATTTTCTATTTCAATCAATTGTCCAATATTATGTATTCCATCCCCTATTACATAAGCAGGATCCCTATGTAATACTGCATATTTAAACGCTTTTGTTAAAAATACTCGATATTCTTTTGCATCAAAGAATTCTTCAATTAAAATAGGAGCTTCACTTCCATACCTTTCTTCTAAAAAACACAATGTAGATTCTATTTCTTCTATTTTTTTTAAATTCAAATAAACATCATAGCCATGAGAACCATGTACTGGTTTTAAAACAACAGGCCCATCTAAAAGTTCAAATGCTTTTATAATAGAAACTTTCTCTTTTGCTTTAAATATCTCTCCTAAGGGAACAGATATTCCATTTTGAGAAAGTATTCTTTTCGCGATTCCTTTATTTCCAGCTAATACTGAAACATGATAAGGGGTAATCGAAGAATCTCTATCATAAATTAATTCTTGATGCTCTTTAAAAGTTGCTTTTATAAGTTCTAATTTTTCATCAATAACTTCTACATAAATTCCTCTTCTTAATAATTCATAAATCAGTATTTTTTGATTGGTGTGCAAATTCTTAAAAACATTTTCCATAAACTACCATCTAGACTCTCCACGAGATTCTCCAGAACTGTAACCCCAACTATAATGACTAGAACTTCTACTTTCTCCGCCATAATAAGAACTGGATTTTTTACAAACAGGTGTAGATACTTCCATTTTCTTTGTTTTTATTAATTGCTTCGCTCTTTCTAGTGCCTTTTCAATTTCATCATTTTCTGCCCTAACTTCTTCCGCTTCTTGTTTTTCCTTTTCTTCTTTTGCTATCTCATCTGCCTCTTTTCTAAGTTCACGAAGTGCTTCTAGCATTTTTGTTCTTCTAGTGACTTCTGCTTTCATATATGCGTTTTGCTTATTTGAATTTTCTGGCATTTTTTCGATTGCTTCAATCAATTGATCAATATCTTCTATATTGTTAAATTTCATACCTGTAAAATCTAATTTCATTTTCTCACCTTCCTATATATAAAATTCTATCTTGCTTATTTTCTCCAACTACACTTGGAAAACTTAACTCTCTGACATTTAAAAATATTTTTTTCACTTCTTTGATATTATCTACAATACTTCTTTCATTTCCTATGTCATATTGATAAATAAAATATAACTTTCCATTTCTATTTAATTTTCTTGTTAACGGTGCTACAATTTTTTCTCTATAATTTTCCAATAAATTATTAGAAAACATTAAATTTAAATAATCTGATATGTTAGAAAGAAATATCAAATCATAGTTCTCTTTACATTTGTCCTTTAAATTCAATAAAGAACTTTCGATAAAAGTCACTTTTGACAAATTAATGCTTCCCTTCAATTTTGTAAAATTTTCTTCTTTTAAATAAGGATTGCTCATTAATTTTTTCTCATTGGTATCATATAAATTATGAAACAAAGAACTATCTCGAAGTTTTCTTCCATCATATTCTACACCTCTATAAATAGCTTCCCAAAAAGTCAAAATTTCACTTTCTAATTCTTTTTTCATTTTTTGAAACAATTTATAATTCATTGCACTTAAGTTATTTTCTAACAAAAAATAGTCTAAAAATTCAGTATAAGATAAAGTTTTAACAGCCGCTATTTTTAATTTTAAAAAATAATAAGTGAGTATATTAATATCAAAAGTATCTATTTCATTACTCCCCAATAATATAGCATTTAAAACATGGTCTCCAGAACCGCAAACGGTTAATACTTTCTTTTTTAAAAATGAAGTTTGTAAATAATAACCACCTATATTTTCTGTTGTAAATGCATAAAGTTTGGAATATCTTCCATATTTTTCTTTTAAGGGTTTTCCATGCATTAAACCAAGTGCCATTTTAATTCTTATGTCTTCCAACACAATCACCACATTTCTGCTTTTCCATAAACTTTTTCCAAGTTTCTTCCTGAAATAACTGATTTAAATTTTTTTCTTTTAAAGCTCCTTTTGTCAAATAAGTAGAGGATAAAGTTACTAACCAACTACATGGAGCAATATTTCCTTTATGATTCATATATAAAAATTGTCTCCCAGCGGGACAAGTCTCAATATGCTCATCTATTTTTGAACTCCAATTATAATTGATTTTTAGTTTGTTTTTATATTCTCTTTGATACTTTAATATTTCTTCTTCTATTTCATTTAAAGATCTTGTGATTACATAAGAATGATCTCCCTTCATTCTTCCAACCGGTTCCATAACGAAAAAAATAATCTCTGACACTTTTAATTCTAAAGCCTGCTTTATCATTTCTAAAATTCGGTTTTGATTTTCTTTATATAACACCGTTCCAATTCGTATATATTGATGACTTTCTTTTAAATTTTTGATTCCTGTAATGGTTCTTTCATAAGTATTAGTTCCTCTTACTTTTTCATGCGCTTCTTTATCTCCATCTAAACTCACATGAATCATTTCTAATTTTAGTTTTCTTAATTTTCTTGCTTGTTTTAATGTAATCATAGAAGCATTTGTTGAAACATCCACTTTCATTCCTTTTTTTATTGCATATTCTATAATTTCTACTAAATCATCTCTAAGAAAAGGTTCTCCCCCTGTTATTTTCAAATATTTGAAATTATGATTCCATAAATCATCTATTGTCTTTATGCATTCCCAAAAAGATAATTCTTCTTTTATATTTCCTTTTCCAGAACTAAAAATGCAATATTTACAAGCATAGTTACATCTATTTGTTATCTCCCATAATACTCTTCCTCCATCTTGTGGAATACGAAACATACATTGCACTACGATTCACCTTCTTTCTCATTTTGAATCACCAAATATTGAAATTTCGGATTTTTACGTTGATATTTTTTAATTTCTTCTTCTAAATTTAACCCCTCTTGTAAAGACATTCGATACTTGATTTCATCTATACTTAAATCAACATCACAGACTCTTTTTAATCTAGTTTGATAACTTGCTTCTATCAATATTAAAATATCTAAAAAGGATAATAATTGATCTTGTATTAAAAGAGCCCATTCTACAATAATGTAGTCATATGAAAGCTTTTCTATCTTCTGAAATAGAAATTCATATAATATTTTTTTATACTGATGCATCGCTTCTTCATTTTGATAGATAATCTTGTTTAATTCCTTTCCATTCCATTTTCTTTTTAGTTCCAATACACTTTCTAATCGTTTTCGATATTTAAAATTCGTTTTTAAAAGATCTCTTCTAAAGGTATCCACTTCTAAGAAATAGCAATTTTTCAAATTTTTACAAATCTTTTTTCCTATATATGTTTTTCCTGCACCCATATAGCCAGTTATTCCAATTATTTTACTCATACCAACACATCCCATACTTCATTGGTACCATAGATACAAATTTCTGATTTTTACTAAGATGATTATAAATGTTCCATTCCTGCTCTTTTGTTATTACAAGATAACCTAATTGTTCTAATTCTTGAAGAAATAGTAAAATGTCTTTTGTATAGGATACTTCACTTTCACTTTTTGGACTATGAATATAAGAACTCACAATTTTGTTTGGATTTTCATGGGCCACTGGAGTTCCAGGTCGATACGCTAAATAATGAAGACGAATTTCATGAGGACTTAGTTTTAAAATCAAATCTTTTGTTTGATTAAAATCTTCTATTGTTGTTCCTGGATAATCTAAAATAAAACTTGTTCTGACCCGATACCCTATTTCTTTTACTTCCTTGATTACTTGTTTTATATAAGAAATGTCCATTGATTTTCCCATTTTCTTTAATATTTTCTCACTACCTGATTCAAGACCAAAATGTACCCAACGAAATCCTACTTCATACATAAATTCAAATAAATTTTTATCATAATGTGCAATACTAGATAGGCAGCCTAATAAAACTTTTAAATTACGCTTTTTTATTTCTTTACAAATATTGACCATCCGCTCTTTAGAAATCGTCATATTGTCATCTAAAAAAATAATTTTAGTTTTATGATATTTTTTAATCAACAATTCCATTTCATCTACCACATCTTTTGCTTTTCTACTTTGAAATTGGTGAAAAAAGTAAGGCGTACTACAGTATTTGCACTTTCCATCACACCCTCTGGAGGTAATCATGGTGGCAGCATCCATATAATATTTAAAATTAAGAAATGAATAATCTGGCATTGGTAAACTTTCATAATCCCCATTTGTAAATTTTCTTTCTGTAATAAAAGCATTCCCATTTTGATTCAGTATTAAATTAGGGATTTTCTTTAATTCATCTTCCTGATTAACATTCTGAAGTACAGGAAGAATCACTTCATCATAAATTCCTCTTATTACAACCTTTACACCCGCTTGAATAAAACGATCCGGAAAATAAGTAGACGTTTTCCCTATCACGATGATTCTTTTTTCTTTATATTTTCTAATCATATCTAAAAGATATTCAGTTGCTTCTCCTGTATGAAGGGGAATTTGATAATCAATAAGAATCACAATAACATCAGTTTTTATAAGTATATCTTTTGGTATTTCTTTTAATCTTAATGCATCCATATCTAGAAATTCTGTCTTAAAATTTGTTTTTATTAAAGTTGCAAGTCCTAATACATCTAGAGGTGGCGCTAATAAAGAAGTGTTCGTAAATGGAACATTTGGCGGATTTAATACTAAAATATTCATACTTATTCCCTCTTTCTAATTTCATTTTATTCCAAAAGAAAATATAAGTAAAATATTTAAATGTTATTTAAATTATAAGCATTAGTTATATTTGGCTTTTATTACCATCTTATTATAGAATTAAAAAAGGAGGAAATTTATGAAAATCTATATTGCACATTCAAAAAAAATTCCTTATCAAAAGGAATTATACGAACCAATTATTAATAGTTCTTTTTATCATAACCATACTTTTATTTTTCCACATATAAAAAGCAGAGAAAAGTGAAAATACACGTGAATTTTATAAATCCTTAGATTTAATTTTTGCTGAAGTTTCACTTGCAGGAACAGGCCTTGGAATTGAACTCGGCTGGGCATTTGATGATAATATTCCAATTTTTTGCTTTTATAAAAAGGGAAGTAAGATTGCAAATTCTTTACAATGTATTACTTCCAATTTTTTTGAATATGAAAATGAAGACGAAATGATACAATATATAGAAAATATATTACATAATTTAAAGTAACAAGATATATCTTTTTTAATAGATACTCTTGTAAAATGTACTTATATAATATATAATGAATATGGATACTATTCTGATAGTTAAGTGTTTTACTCTATTCTTCATCAATAAATGATAGAAAAGAGGTGATTTCTATGTTTGAAAAAAATGTAGAAAGGATTAATTCTAATGGAATTAGTAGTTGCTTTGGCAATTATTGTATTTTATACAGTCTTAGTACTTAGAAATAAGGACTAATCTTAAATGAAAACACCGAATCAACATGAAACGGTGTTTTCTCTTCACAAAAATTTAGAGCATACACCTAACAAACCAAATCAGAGTGTATCTCATTTTTATTATATGATGAAAATTCATCTATATACATTCTACTATAGTATATTTTTTTTGTCAAATTTTTATATTTAAAATTGATAGGAAGCAAGTATTTCTCCTTCTTCATCATATATATTAGCATTTCCATCTTCCATATATAAAACTTGAAAATCTGGATTATCAAGTGTATATCCTGCCTCTTCTGCCCAATCAAATTCATTTATTACTGCTTTTTTGGCATTCAAATTTTCACTATCATCTATTAATTTACAATTAATCCTAATCCAATTTGTTTCATCATAAGCAACAATACAAACCTTATTATTCTTCATAATTTGTTTTGATACATTTTTTTGCTTATTTGTAATAATATAAATTTTATTATCAAACATAATTGGGTCTCCAAATGGCCTACAGCTAGGTTTATCTCCATCGATAGTTGCTACATAATTCACTTGGGTATTTTCTTTTAAAAATTTAAATGTCTCATTCATTTTTATTTCTCCTTTATTTACGAAGTACTTTTAATTTTTCTTTTAAATCTAGAGTTGCTAAATATCGAGCACTCACTTCATTTTTTTCTTCAGGCGATAATTCTGCCAATGTTTTTCCGCTTTCTAATTCGAAGATATCATCAAAACCAAATCCGTCTTGTCCTCTTGATTCTTGTGCTATTTTACCAACTAATTCCCCTACTCCTACAACTTCTACTTCACCATCATAATAAACAAGGTAACACATTACTCGAGCAGTTCTATCTGCATTTTCTTTATTTAATCTATCTAAAATAGCTTGATTTCGTTCTTCTCTTGTTGATCCTTCTCCTAAAAATCGAGCAGTATATACTCCAGGCCATCCCTCAAAAGCATCTACGCAAAGTCCACTATCATCAGCTATTGTTGGAATCTTAGATATTTCATAGATTTCTTTTGCTTTTTTTGAAGCATTTCCATAAAAGCTATCTTGATCTTCTTCTACTTCATGTGTAATCCCTGCCTCTTTTAAAGAAATGATTTCAAAATCTTCCAATATTTTTTTAATTTCTCTTAATTTTCCTATATTGTTGGTTGCTAATATCATATAAATCGTCCTTTCTAGTAGTGAGTATACAGGATTTCATAAACACTTGTCAATAAGACTTTCTAATAATTTTAAAGAATAATGAAACTACATTTGATCTTTCATCATACTAATAATTTCGTCAAACACCTTTTGACGATTTTTTCCAGTATCGTAATATAAAAATCCATATTTTTTACATTCTTCTTTTAAATAATAACTAAACTGAATGTTGGCTTCAATTAACTCTTTTTGTTCTAATAAGCATTTTGACCAATAATGATTTTTATCATATAATTTCAAATTTTCCATTTCTTCTTCTAATGTAACATCTGTATATCCTAGAAAAATAATCATGCAATCATCCGACTTTAATAGCAATGCATCTTTTGGAAATAAATGACAAGTATCAATCAAATAATATTCTTCTTGATAAATTGAATCTGTTTTATAATCAGCTAACATTTGCTTTATTAATTTCGCTATTCTAGGACTTACTTCTTCCCATTTATGACCATCTTCTTCTACAAAATTTCCATAAATTCCTCGTTTAATAGAATCCAATTTATAATGTGTATATCCTAGTTTTGATAATTCTAAAGATAACATTGTTTTTCCAGATCGACTAGTACCCGCTAAAATAATATGTTTCACTAATTCTGATACTCCAATAAAATATCTTCATTATCTACCCAACTACCATTCAAATTTCCATTTGGATGAAAGACCATTTCATATACAACATCTGGATTTTTTTCTTTCTCCTGATATAGTATTTTTAAATCAGCCGATTCTGAACAAACAACAACGTTGTGATAATTATAGATTTCAACATAATAGTAATAACCTAAAATGTTTTTATATCTTTGAAATCGATTATCTTGATCTACTTGTTTCCAAACTTCATTTAGATCGACTTTATTTTCTTTACAATAATTCATCTTCTCAGCATTGCACATATTTTGTTCATCATAATCCATTAATTGTCTAAAAATAACATTATCAACCCCTAATTTTTCATAATATTCAATATAATTAGCCATATCATCAATAGTAGAAATTCCTGACTTTAATAATAAGCAACTAAGTCTAGGACGCAAATTATGAGAAAGTGCATATGGTACAATCTCTTTTAAATCCTCATTGCTACAATATCCTTTTTTATAGCACATGATTTTTTTATTAATTGTTTCATCATAATGAGTTTTTGAAATGTTTAAATGATCAAAATGATTCTCTATCAAGTGATCTAATATGGTAATGCCATCCATTTTATCTAATAAGCCACTTCCATTTGTTGTAATTGTTCTCTTTCTCATACGATGTTTCTCAATCAACTTTAAAATACCCACTAACCTTTTGCTTTTTGTAGGTTCTCCTCCCGTAATAGAAACACTCAAATTTAAAGGTTCCAAAATTGTTAACACTTCATCTAAACGTTTTAAATAAGTTTCATCATCCATAATCTTTTTCTTTTGATAAATTTGGTTTTTATTTTCATAACGTAATTGCGCAACACAAAACTTACAATCAGCATTACAATAATCATCCACGAAAATGCTTAAATTGCAATTATTATAAACTTGCTTTTTTCTTCCATTGAAATTAAAGGTTGTTTGTTCCTTTGAATAAATATCAAAGTTTTTTTGCCTCTCCAATCTTAATTTTCTAAATTCATTCATCTTCTGCTTCCTCCTTTATTTCCTTTGTTCCATCACAATATGTGATACTTATTTTTCCTTTTTCATTTAACGATAATTCCCTTACAATTCTCTTTTGTAATAAGTTATCTTCATAGCATTTTATTAGTAAGTCATTGTAATAAAAAATAGTAACATGATAGAACAAGCCTTCCAAAATTCTTACAAACTTAAATTTGGAATTTTTTGACATTTGTTCTGTCATTTCTTTTACTTTTAAACTTTCACTTGTTTCATCTCTAAAAATAATGGTTGAATAACCTTTATCTTCATAGTCCACTTGAATTTGTAAAAGATCGTCTAAATTAAATATTGTATTCATTGATTTCTTTAATCTAATCGTAATACCATGAACTTCACAAAATATTTTTATCTTATCAAAATCTCTATCTACTAAGTTATCTACTGAAATTTCTAGATTATGAATAACGCCATAATTATAAATATGTTCTAATATAGGTTTGCCTTTTATTTCATTTAATAACATTTTTCCAGTTGTTAAAAAGCTTCGTATCATAAAATGATATTTTTGAAGCAATTCTAAAACTGGGAAAATGGAAGAAGTTAAGTTTGGCGCTACTATGATAATAGCTGGTTTTAATTCTTTTAATTCTAACAAAACGCTTTCTAATTTATCTAAATAATCTTTTTCTAATTTTTCTCTTATATATAAAGTTAAAGGAAAATTACTATAAAACTGATATAGGTTTCCAAATAAATCAGATTCTTTAATATGATAAACTTCTACATTATGTGTTTCTTTTCTTTCTTCTAATGAAGGAGAGAACTTAATCGTATTCATTTTATGCTAACTCCTTTTCATAATCACTGCGTGCCAACAAATCTTTGTCAAAACATTTTCCATCACAGCTATATAAAAACCAGTCATCAATATTCTGAACAATTATAGGAAGATCATATTCTGTTTCATTTTCATATTTTCCATATCTTTGTAAATAAAAGATATTAGAGATTTTATCTAATTTCATTTGAATCACTTTTTCTCGTAGCCACTCATCTTCTTTTCTTAATCGCACATTCAAATGAATTTGAAAACCATCAATAAATTCAGTTGCCAAATAATAATCTTGCGCTTTTTCTAAGCATTCTTTATCCATACGATAAAGCCAATAATTGATACTCATTTTAATTGTAATTGGAACACCATAATATTTATGAAAATCAACCAATCGTTTCAAATGTTCTGATAACAAAATGCCATTTGTTAAAATCAGAATTTTTTTACAACGTCCTGTTGATCTAGCATATTCCATAAATAAATATAAGTCAGGATGCATAAGTGGTTCTCCACCTTCTAATTGTAATTCAAAATCATCACTTTTATCATCTATAATATTTTGAAATTCCTTGATTGTCATAAATCTGTTTTTTGTTGAATCTGACCACATACAACAAAACTCACAATTAGCATTACACTTATTTGTAATATTGATATAATATCTTATCATAGTACCTCTCCTTTTGTTAAAAACATTATATATATAACACCACTTTTTGTCAATATGTTTTTAACAAATTATACATTTCAAAAGATGTGATTTTCCAACAAAAAAACTGTTGTATAATTTATCAACAGTAAAAAGGCTTAGTCGCCTTTATAAATATATATAAGTAGCCCCCAATATTAGAATAGAAATAGAAATGAAGTTAAATATCGAGGGCTGCTTCTAAACACATATATAAGATTGATAGATTCTTTAGAACATGTCTATCTTACTATGTGGTTAGACATT
>JAAWCI010000014.1 GCA_022793145.1 Bacilli bacterium
AGAAAGAACGTTTGGAGATTGTAAAGAACAGCATGGTCTTCGATTTAGCAGGGTACGTGGAGTATTGAAAAACGAGCAAAATGCCACGATGATTTTTGCATGCCATAATTTAAAGAAGATGGCAAATTGGAGATGGAAAAAGTCTCCAAATAATGACATTATTTCACTTGTTTTGTTAAAAATAGAAAAAATTATAAGAGTTGAGATAAAAAAAGTAGCATATTCTTTTTGAATATACCACTTTGTCAACAGTCTGAGAAAGACAATAAGCTTGCCTTTCTTTTCTTATAATTCAAATTGTGAATTATAGAGTTCTGCATAAAAACCATTCTTCTCCATTAAGGCTTCATGATTTCCCTGCTCTATAATATTTCCATCCTTCATTACCAAAATTAAATCTGCATTTCGAATCGTAGATAATCTATGCGCAATGATAAAAGATGTTTTTCCTTCTGTTAATTTATCCATCGCCTTCTGCACCAATTCTTCTGTTCTAGTATCAACATTACTTGTTGCTTCATCTAAAATTAAGAATGGAGCATCTTCTACCATACCACGAGCTATTGTAAGTAACTGTCTTTGTCCAGCTGACACATTATCATTTTCTGACAAATCTGCATTATATCCATTCGGTAATGTTTTAATAAAATGATCTAAACCGACTGTTTTACAAACCTCTTCTACTTTTCTATCACTTACATTTTTCCTATTATAAGCAATATTCTCTTTCACAGTACCACCGAATACCCAAGTATCTTGTAATACCATTGTAAATAATTCATGAACATTTTCTCTAGAAAGGTCATTAATAGAAACATCATCTATTTTGATATCTCCCCCAGTCACTTCATAAAATTTCATGAGTAGGTTTACCATAGTCGTTTTTCCTGCACCAGTAGGTCCCACGATTGCTATTTTTTGCCCTGGAAGTGCTACTGCACTAAAATCTTTAATGGTTGGTTCTTCATTACCATCATACTTAAATATAACGTGATCAAATTCTATTTTTCCTTTTACTTTACTTTTATCAAGCTGCTTTTCTATTTGACTTTCATCGTTCATTTCTTCTTCATCTACAAATTCAAATACACGTTCACTTGCCGCTGCTGTCGATTGTAAAGATGTCATTGCTTGAGCAATTTGAGCAAGTGGTGACGTAAACAAACGAACATAAGAAATGAAAGCTACAATTACACCAAAACTAATATGTCCATTCATTGTAAGAAGTGCTCCTACAATACAAACAGCCACATATCCAAAGTTTCCTACAAAACTCATCATTGGCATCATTAATCCAGATAAAAATTGACTTTTTCTGTTTGCATCATATACGTTTTTGTTGTATAAATCAAACTTTTTATCTGATTCTTTCTTTCCATTATAAGCTTTCACAACATTGAGTCCAGAATAAACTTCCTCAATATGTCCATTTAAATTTCCAAGTTCTTCTTGTCTTGCAACAAAATATTTTTGAGATTTAGATAATACTGCAAACATAAATATAAAACCAACTAAACTAGATACAATAGCAGTAATTGCCATAACCCAGTTCGTCACAAACATCATGATAATGGTTCCAAAAAATAAAGTTATCGAGCTTACCAATGTAGACAAAGATTGATTCATTGACTGAGCAATTGTATCAACATCATTGGTAACACGAGATAATATATCCCCTGTTGCATGAGAATCAAAATATTTTAATGGCAATTTATTAATCTTTGTTGAAATTTTGCCTCTTAATTTACGAGCAAATTTATTCGCTACATCTGTCATTGCAATAGACTCAAAATAAGTAAATATTGCACTCAAAACATATAAACCAATCAAGAAATAAACAATCTTTTTAATGGTTTCAATATCCATAACAGGAGCAATCACAGACTGAATACTTTTTGGAATTGTATCAAAGCTTTGATATAACTCTTCTGGCACAATATTTTCACTATCTAATGTATTTATAAAACTAATATAATCTGCTTGATCTTTTTCACTAATTGTAACTCCATCTATTGTAAATTTATCAAATAGTATTGTTACAATACTATCAGGAATTATAAACGCTTTTTTTTCTTCTAAAGCTAAAATCATTTGCAATAATTGCTGTTTATCACTCGATGTAATCATAATCCCTGTATCAGAAGCATTCTCTTTATACAAAGAATCTGGCAAAATAACATTCAATATAGTACTAGATAAATTTGACAATTCTTTTAATTGCTCATGAGAATCTAATGTTTCAAGTTTTCCTAATAAAGCTTGAAATTCTTCTTTTTCTTCTTCTGATATATCATTAGACATCATCACTTTTCCAATCGCTTCTGGACTCATATCTAACGATAACATTTTTGGCATTATACTATTTAGCTTTTCTTCTTTTAAGTTAGACATTGTCTTTTCTGCTACCAATTCCATGTTTTTCTTATTTACAATCAAACCATTCTGGATTTCGTTTGTTAAATTTTTTAAATGATCAGGAGCTAAAATAGAAAGGATCGCTCCCAAAGCTGCCAAAACAAGAGAAATTGTAATTAAAGTTTGAAAGCCTTTTAATTCTTTTAATAAGCGCATAATGGCACTCTTAAAATTTTTAGCTTTTTCAGTGCTCATTGCTGGTCCAGGACCCATTGGTCTTTTTTTAGGAGTTTTTTCATTATGCATTTTTTAATTCCTCCTCCCCAAGTTGTGATAAAGCAATTTGCTTATATACGTCACAAGTTTCAAGTAGTTCTTTATGAGTCCCCATTCCGACACATTCTCCATTATCTAATACAATAATTTTATCAGCATTCATAATAGTCCCAATTCTTTGGGCTACTATTAAACTAGTTGCATTTTTTGTATATTTTTTTAGTTCACTTCTTAATACTGCATCTGTTTTATAATCAAGAGCTGAAAAGGAATCATCAAAAATATAAATTTCTGGATCTCTAGCAATTGCTCTTGCGATGGCTAGTCTTTGTTTTTGACCCCCAGACACATTTGTTCCACCTTGTGCAATATGCGTCTCATATCCATGATCCATTTTTTCTACAAATTCAGTTGCTTGAGCAACTTTAATAGCTTCTTTTACTTTCTCTTCTGTCGTATCTTTTCCATTATCTCCATAGGAAACATTAGAAAAAACGGTTCCATTAAACATTACTGCTTTTTGTGGAACATAGCCTAACTTATTATGTAAGGTTTCTCCCTTATATTCTTTCACATTAATTCCATCTACTAATACTTCCCCATCTGTTGCATCATAAAACCGTGGAACAAGATTGATTAGTGTCGATTTCCCACTTCCTGTTGATCCAATAAAAGCTATGGTATCTCCCTTTTCGGCTTTAAATGATATATTCCTTAAAAGATACTCCTCTGCATCTGGATATTTGAATGAAACATTTCTAAATTCTACAGTTCCAATTTCTTCTGTTTTGCCATCAAAATTTCCATCTTTAATACTAATATCTGTATCTAAAACTTCATTAATTCGTTTTGCTGAAACTTGTGCTCTTGGCAACATCATAAATATCATAGCAAGCATCAAAAATGACATAATGACTTGCATTGCATAAGAAGAAAATACTACCATATCCCCAAATAAAGTAAGTTTATTTGCCATTAAACTATCTTTGATTAAATATGCTCCAACAAAATAAATAGCAAGTGCAAGCCCATACATTACCATATACATAATTGGACTCATAATAGCAAATGCCTTTTGATTAAACAATTGTTGATTTGTCAATTTATTATTTACTTCTTGAAATTTTTTCTCCTGATATTCTTCTGCATTAAATGCTCTTACAACACGAATACCAGTTAAATTCTCTCTGGTTACTCCATTTAACTTATCTGTCAATTTTTGAACAATTTTAAATCTTGGCATAACAATTATAACCAAACAAGCAATAACACCTAAAAGGACCACGACTGCAACTGCCGTAATTGCACTCCATTGCCAACTTTTATTTAAAATTTTTGTGACTGCCCATATTGCTGTAATAGGTGCTTTTATCATAAGTTGTAATCCCATACCAACAAGCATTTCTACTTGTGTTATATCATTTGTTGTTCTCGTAATTAAACTACTTGTAGAAAACTGTTTTACCTCATGAGTAGATAAACTTTCCACTTTATTAAATAATTGTTTTCTAGTTCTTTTAGAAAATGTTGCTGAAATATTTGCAATCAAATAACCAACAAAAATAGCAGCTACAAGACTTCCAAATGCACATAATAACATATAGCCACCATTTAAAAGTATGTCATTCATTTTACTTCCTTCCAGTTGAACAAGTCTTGTTATTTCTGACATATAATCAGGCATTTTTAATTCTAACCAAACTTGTGCGAAAATTAACACAAAAGAAATAAATGCAATCATCCATTCTCTTTTTGTAATATTTTTTAATAGTTTTATCATGTTTTTTTCCTTTCTTTATATGATTTTTTTAATCTTGGTTCCCTAACTTTTATTTAACATCAATGTTTTGTTGCATTTTTTCTAATACTTCACAAAATACTTTTAAATCTTCTGTTTTAATATTAGCAGTTATCCTTTTTTCTAATTGTTCTAAGTATTGATTGGCGCCTTTATATAACTTATTTGCTTCCTCGGTCAAAATGATTTTTTTTACTCGTGCATCTTTCTTAGAATCCACTCTTTTAACAAAGCCATTCTTCTCTAACGTTTTTAAAATTCCAGAAATCGTAGAACGTCTAAGTTTTAAGACCCCTTCTAAATCTTTTTGATAGATTTCTTTTCCTTCATTTCTAATCAAATATCCAATAACAGACGCTTGTACTTGTGATGGGGGAGATATAATATTATGTTTTTTCATATCACGACAAATGTTTCTTACAATTAAATTTTGCAATAATTTAATTTGAAATAATATTGAATATTTCATCGTATCCCCTCCGTTTGTTAGGCAACTTACAACATTATATGTTTTTGCCCAATTCTTGTCAATAAAGTTTTTATATTTTTCACAATCTCCCATAATTAACTTTTTAATTGCTAAAATTGTAAGAAAAAGAGACTTAGGAAATCTTTCCTAAGTCTCTATATTTTTCTATACAGGAAACTGAGAAAAAGAAGAATACTTTTTTTCGAAAACTTTGAATCGTTCTATTGATTCCCCTGCCAATTCATTTTGAACACATAATTCGTGAACAATATCTTTGATAATATGAATATGTGTTTTGCTTAAATTTCTATTTTGCAATACATATTCAATAATGGCAATCGTTTCTTCTGTATAACGCTTTCGAAATTCTTCACTACAAATAGATAAATCAGATATATTGTCTAATCGATCACACAATTTGATAACTAGAGCCCAACTGCTCATATTCTTCATTTTAATCTCTAGATATCTTGTTTTTCCAATTTCTGCCTTCATGTCTTTATCTGTCGTTAATTCTAAAACAATACTAGCAACCGTTGAACCAAAAAGAGTCACCAAATCTTCATACGTCGCATTTGTATCCTCTATGGTATCATGTAAATAAGCAGCCATTTTTAAAATATTTAAATCTTTTGAATTCTTATATTTTTCTACATTGTGAGCCACTCTGATTGGATGGCTAATATAAGGCTCTCCATTTGTTCGATATTGTCCTTCATGCATTCTGGTTGCAAACTTTAAAGCTTCTTCTACTGGGTCTAAATGATATGCTCTAAACTCAGAAAGCTGAAATTCTAAGTCTAAATCATAAGAGTATACCTCTTCTACAGATATCATACTATGAGAAGTAACTGATGATATTACCTGTTTCACCAGTTCTTCTTTTCTCACATATTTTGAAAAATAAGAATAACCAAAATGATCAAGACAAATAAGTGCATGAGAATGAAGATTTGGATTTCCTCTCATCACCATTTCCTTAATCCTTTCTCTTGAAATAGAACTCATATTATCACCTCTTATTTGCATTATAATGCATTTTTTGATATAATGAAAATACAAATAAATTATCTTCGCGATAACAGGGGGTTATAATGAATTTAGAATTATATAAAATATTTTTAGTTGTTGCAGAAACTGGAAATATCACTAAAGCTAGTGAAAAATTAAATATTTCTCAACCAGCTGTAACAAAGCATATTAAAAACTTAGAAGGAAGTTTAGGAAATCCTCTTTTTGTTAGAACAAAAAAAGGAGTCGTTTTAAATGAATATGGAAAAACAATATTTTTAAAAATAAAACAAGCTTTGACTCTGATAGAAGAAGCTGAACAAGAAATTGGTGCTTATAAAAACTTTAATAAAGGAACCATTAAAATTGGGATTAGTACTACCCTAACAAGAAGATATCTACTTCCTTTTTTAGAACAATTTCATAAAGAATATCCAAATATTATTATTGATATTTACACTGATCCTACCAAAGAATTAATCAAAAAATTAAAAAATGGTATGATAGATTTTATCATTGGAAAATTTCCAAGTACAAAAGATTTGGATCTAGAATATAAAAAATTAGGGAGAACCAAATACATTTTTGCTTATAATCCTAAATACTATAAAGTAAATAAAACAATATCAATTTCTGATATCAGCAATTATCCATTAATTTTACAAGAAGAACCTTCTAATTCTAGAGATAGCATCAATCGTTTCTTAAAAGAAAATCATATTCATATAGAGCCTAAAATGAATATTGCAAGCTCTAACCTACTAATTGATTTTATTTCTATGGGGTATGGAGTTGGTTATGTTACAAAATTGTATATTGAAAAAGAGCTAAAAAATAGCGTTTTAAAAGAATTAAAGGTAACTCCTAATACAGAACTTATTTCTTACGGAATTATGTCATTAAAGAATAACATTATGACTTCGCATACTAAGAAATTTATTCAATTTTTAATTCAAAGCAATCAATAACATAATATAATGTGTTATAATCTGAAATGAGGTGTATTATGAAATTATTACTAGCTACTAAAAACAAAGCAAAAATAAAACATTATGGAAAATTTTTACAGGAACATGGAATAGAACTATTATATTTAAATGATATTAGCACTGATATTGAAGTAGACGAAACTGGAAATACTCCAATTCAAAACGCGGTACAAAAAGCATCATCCTATTTTAAAATAACAGGCATTCCAACCTTGGCTTTAGATGAAGGACTTTTCTTTGAAGGAGTTCCTTCTAACGTGCAGCCTGGAACACATGTTAGAAGATATCAAGGAAAAAGGTTAAACGATAAAGAAATGATTGAACATTATATTAGTCTTGTAAATCAATACGGAAAAAATGGACTCCTTCCTGGATATTTCTTATATGGATGCGCTATTGCAAATGGACAAATTTATACACATCAATACCGTTCTAATCGATTATTTACGAATAGTCAAAGTAAAATAGTTGAAGAAGGTTATCCATTAGATTCTATCCAAATAATTGAATCGATAAAGAAATTTAAATCTGAATTAACAAAAGATGAAGAAGAGACAATTTTAAAAGAAGAGCAACAAGAATTATTAACTTTCGTCTCTAATTTCATATCGAGGAAGGAAAAAATATGACAATTGCTGATTTAAATAAAAAATATGATAAGCTTCAAAAAAAGTATGGAGCCAAAGAACTAGATTCTATTTATAATGGTGGATGTGAAGAAAATCCAGACATCTGCTTCGTATTCATGAATCCAACAGGAAGAAATATTGCTTCCTCTAAAAATTGGAAAGGAATCAAATCTCCTTGGATTGGCACAAAAAACGTATGGGATCTATTTGAAGCTCTCGATTTGATTAGTCCAAATACCTATCAAAAGATTAGATCATTAAAGGGAAGCGAATGGACAGAAGAATTTGCACTCAAAGTTTATGAGGATGTGAAAAAACATAAATTCTTTATTACCAATCTTGGAAAATGTACACAAATCGATGCTAGACCACTACCTGATTCTGTTTATAAAGATTACCTTTCTTTACTAAAAAAAGAAATTGAAATCATTCATCCAAAGGTCATTATTCTATTTGGAAATCAAGTAAGTTCTATTATCCTTGATCAAAAAATCTCTGTTTCACAAGTAAGAAAACAATGTTTTATAAAAAAAATAGGAAAAGCTTCCTATAAATTCTATTCTGTCTATTATCCAATAGGAAATGGTAGATTCAACATTGATAAATCAATTGAAGATATCAAATGGGTTATTGAAAAAGAAATAAAGCAAAAAGAAACTGTTTAATTTATCATAAAAACTTCTTCGCAAATACATTTCTTTCCTTTTTCTACTTCGATATTTGGAACAACATGATTTCTAGCACCAATATTTTTAAGTATAATTTCTACATTATTTAAAGCCAATCTATAAATTTCTTCAATATCACAAATTGTGATATTTTTTCTTTTTATTGTTTCACTAATAAAAGTCGCAAGAAATATATCTCCACAACCATTTGTTTCTAATTCTTCTAAAGGTTTCGTTTTAAAATCCAATACTTGATTTTGAAATACAATCGTTACTCCTCTATTCCCCTTTGTAATCAAAAGCATATAAATGTTACATTTCTTTAAAAATTCTTCCAATCCTATTTCTAGCCTTTTTAATAAAAATAATAAAGCAGTTTCTTTCATGGAAACAATATAATAACTTCGAAAAATAAATTCTTCGATTTCCTCTTTTTTTAAATATATCATTTTTTTTACATACCCTAAATCTAAGCAAATTCTATTAGAAATATTTTTCAAAAAAACATAATCTTGAATTAAAACAATATCATCACTTTGTAAATAAGATTGTATATTTCTTTTCAGTAAATAGTTTTTGGTTTTTCTTTTACAATATGGACATATAGAAGTTGTTTTTGTAGAATCAATATAAAACTTTTTCGTTTCATAATTCTTTTGTTCTAAAGAACTAACATCTACACCTGCTTTTTTTAATGATAAAATTCCAATATTAGAAATTGGATCAATTCCATAATATCCAATCAATTTTGTTTTGATTTTCATAACTGATAAATTGCACAAAATATTAGAAACAGTTCCTCCACCATTCATATAAATCTTGTCATCAAAAAAATAATAGTCTAAAATGACATTCCCAATCCCAACTATTTTCATAGAAAAGTCCCTCTAAAGTGATAAATAGTTGGAACAATTTTGTTATACTTCACTTTTACAAATTCTTGATTTAATTGTTCTAATAAATAAAGACCTTTTAATATAAGTTCATAATCTGCTTCTATATTAAGTTTAAAACTTTCTAGTAATACAAAGTTAGATGCAATTTTAGGGAGTTCTTCTATTAATAATTGATCTAATTCACTTTTGGTTGCCTTTAAATAAATAACAAGTGATAATCCATTTATTGAATTGCTTCTACCATGACAAAGACTATATTTGGTGTGAAGAGTAACTGGAGCAATTCCTGCTTCTATTAATGAAGATTCTAAAAAGTAAGCTGCTGTCTTAGATAATTCATCATAGATAATATGAATATTTTGATAAGCTTGAATTTTATAAATTTCTTTTTCAGGAAATTTGATTTTCATAGAATTATGATAATAACACAATAAAATACTAAGCGGCATAATCGTGTTTTCTATGGAAACAAAACTTTTCTTACTATTTATAATCTGATATTGCAGTAATGTTTCTTTTGTTATTCGACTTTTTCTTGTTGTCAACAGATATTTATTTTGAGTTGCTGTTAATAATGCTTTTACTCCATAGTTTCTGCCACTATGACTTACAATAAAAAGATTTTTATAATTTTCTAAGTCATGCATAAAATATTCTTCTACTGTTATATTTTTCACTACAATTTTGTTTTTATATTCTAGTATTTTTTCTAAAAAAATACTGACAACATGACTTCCTCCTACTCCACAAATTAAAGTTGGATCTTTTAATTTTTCTAATTGTGAAAAAATATTTTCTAAATCAGAGGCATTTAATGAATTTACAACATTTTCTTCTAATTTTTCTATAATTTTTTCTAACATAAAACCACATCCTTCATTTTTATTTTAAAATAAGATGTGGTAATATTTCGTCATATTAATATTTTTCTTTCAAAAGTAGAGCCTTTTGAATTCTCTTTAACTCAAAATGTCTTAAGTCTTTTTTCTTTTCGCAGAAAGCAGCTACTCCAAATCCATCTTTTAAATAAAAAAGTTCTAATGGTTGTATAGTTCTTAAATTAAGACCTTTCTCTAAAGAATCATATTCTATCTCTACTTTTCTTTTTTCTTTGATCGCTCTTGATAAAATATTATAAATATTCATATCTTGTTTTGTAGTTGGTTCTGATCTATTTTCTAAAATCATCTTTATTTTGTCTAATAATATTTCTAAATATTGAGAAGTAGGATTTTCTCTTTTTAAATTTTCAACTGCTTCTAAATCATATTCATTAAAAGTAGAGGAAACCAAAATGTTATTTTTCTTTAAAACATAGCCTCCATAAGGTCCATACATTGTTTCAATTATAAAACCAGCTTTCTCTAATTCTTCTTTATAACTTCGTATCATTCTTGGTGTCACTTCTATTTTTTCACTAAGCTCATTGATAGAATATTTACGTCCATTTTGAAGATAAGATAATAACAATAATGTATTTGATAATTTACTCATAATTCTATAGCTCTTTTATTATTTTAAAGATTATTTTCTATCATTTTTACTAAAAAAGCTAACCCTAATTCTTTTATAATATGAATGGCTTCTTTACTTAATGCTTTTAATCCTTTGAAAAATTTATCAGAATTTTTTTGCTTACAAGCTTCTATAAGCTGATCAATGTCGCAATTAGTAGCATCTTTTAAAATATAAAGTTCCTCTAACAAAGCTTGATAATTGATACGATTAATAGTATTATTATTGTTATTTCCAATTGAAATTATGCCATTATTTACAAAGTTTTCCATTATAATTTCACCTCATTTTTATTGTTATTTCCATAACTTATATTTCCATGATTAACTAAACAGTTATCCAAATTTATTACAATTCGTTCATTAATCGTATTCTCTATCGCTTCTTGTAACCTATCTCGTACACGACAAATAAAATCTTTCTTTGTCGAAGCAATAATGGTTCGATTTCCTGCTGTTGTAATTACTAAGCCATAAAATAATTTACAATGCTGATATAAATTAAAAACAACAAGTAAAAAAATAGAATAACAGTATAAATCTCCTATCAAGCTTATCCAAGAATTACCATGATATATAATACTAAGAACAATGAGTATAAATAATCCCTTCATCCATAACTTCATTCCTTTAAATAATGGATAACGATCTAATTTCGTAATTTCTAAACTATCTATTTTAGTAATATAGATATCTCTATTTTCAATTTTCAATATTTGTTTATCGATTGTTAAAATTCCTTTATAAATGATATGTTCAGACATAATTTCATCCACTCACTTTTCCATATTATACCATGTTGTAAATAAGTTCACAACCTAAGAATAAAAGTCAATAAAATAAAAATATACTTAAGTCTCTCATTCTAATATATACATTATATAAAACAAAACATAAAAATATCATAAAATAGTTTGAATAAAAATAACAATAACGTTTTAAATTAGATTTTATATTAACTTGATACAAATAAAACTAATCACATACAAGTTTCAATTACTTTTATTTATAGAGAATATTCCTTTCTTATACTCTATTTAAAAATTTATTTTACATCATTAAATCAGTTCTTTTATAGAAAACTTCATTAAATTATAGTATAATTAAAATAATAAATTTTTTAATGAATTATAAGAATTTATTGTAAAAATAAATGAAGAAAATTATAATATTTTAGCTTTTTAAGTATAGAAAAATTATAAAAAAACTATGAGGTATTAATATGTATGGTGAAATTATAAAGAATTTAGAAATGCAATTATCAAATGATGATATAAAAAAAATAAAAAATAGAAATATTCATTTGGGGATCTTTAGCGAACCTTATTTAACTTATATGTTAGAAGGCAAAAAAACTATAGAATCAAGATTTAGTAAAAATAAAATTACACCTTATAATCAAATCACTAAAAATGATATTGTAATTATTAAAAAGTCTAGTGGTAATATATTAGGACTTTTTACAATCAAAGATGTATTATTCTTTGATTTAAATATCACTTCAATAGATAAAATAAAATTAAAATATAGTAAACAATTATGTGTAAATGAAACATTTTGGATGAGTAAAAAAAATAGTAATTATGCAACACTAATTATTATAGATACTTTAATTAAGTTAAAACCTTTTCATATAAATAAAAAGGGAATGCAGAGCTGGATAAAATTATCATAAAAAATTTAAGGAGGGTTAAACATGATTATTACTGATAAAATTTTAGATGAAAAAGTTCCAAAAGAAATAATGCCAACCAGACTTGATAGTGCTATAAATTTATATACTAATGTTAGTTACAAAGGAAAAATAGGAATTCTAGTATATAATACCAATCCTGATACCTGGAATTGTCTCTATCCATTTTATGAACTAAACCATAAATTTACAATAGATGAATATAATTTTGAAAAAGAAGATATGACATATCGAGAATTAATCAAAGAATATCAAAATGTGTATCATAAAATACATGAAAACAAAAATGGAAATACAAAGGATAAAAGATTAAATATATTAATTAGAGAATATAAAAAAACCTTTCAATTAAAAGATGTTCATATAAGCGACGAATTACTTCCAATTTTTGAATTAAAGTTTTCCAAATCAAAAAATGTATGGACCTTATACTTCTTTGAAAACTATGTTGCTAATGACATAGATAATTTTGACAATTTATTAAATCAAAAATTATATGACCAAAAAATATTACCATTAAATCCTACCATACAACAATTAGATGGTATAAATTTAGCTAGTAATATTCCATATTTACTATCTATCAATTCTAATATAGAAAAACTAAATAATAATTTAATGAAAGGATGATTTAAAATGAAAAATAATTATTTGTTAGTACATGGAAGTTTTGGAAGCCCATTTTCAAACTGGATTCCATTTTTAAGACAAGAAATCGAAAAACAAAATTTAGATGTTTATACTCCTGATTTTCCAACTGGAGTTGGATATCAAAATTATGAAAATTGGTCTAAACTTTTAAAGGCTTATGTAGATGCAAATATCTTGAATAATAACACAATAATTTTTGCCCATTCCATAGCGCCTATTTTCATTTGTAAATTTTTAGTGGAAAATAAAATTAAAGTAAGAAGATTAATTTTTATTTGTGGTTTTAATAATTACTTTGGCATTGATGAGGATTACGATACCGTGAATGAAAGTATGTATTTCGATAATTTAGCAGCTATTAAAAACTATTGTGATGATATTGTTTGTTTTTATTCTGATAATGATCCTTATGTTAAATATGAAGCTGAAAAAGAATTTGCTGATGCCATAACTGAAAAACAAATTTTGATTTCTGGTGGAGGTCATCTAAATTCTGAAAGCGGTTATACAGAATTTGAAGAATTATTAAAATTTATATAAGGAGAAGAAGCAACAACATATGTATCATATGAACCTTGTATGATGTGTATGGGAGCAATACTATATGAGGAATTTGATAAATTAGTATATGCTACATTAAAAGATAGCAATGACTATTATTGCCCTGAAATGATTACTGACATAGATGAATTAGCTAAATATTCTAAAAATAAAATAGAGATAATAAAAGAATTCCATAGAGATAAAGTCATCAGCATATTAAAAGAAAGAGGTGTAAATCATGAACAATAAAATTGCCTTAGTAACAGGAGGAACTTCTGGAATAGGAAAAGAAATTGTTACCCAATTACTTTCTAAAGGTTGTAAAGTAATTGCTTGTTATAGTAATAATGAAGAAAATGCAAGAAAATTAGAAAAAGAAGCTGATAATAAAAATCTGTTAATACTGAAATGTGATATTAGTGACGAAAAACAAGTTATTGATATGTTTAAAGAAATTAAAGAAAGATTTGGAAGTCTTGACTATTTAGTTAATAATGCTGGTACATTTATAGATAGCTTAATTAAAGATTTTAACCTTGAAGATTTTAAAAAAGTCTTAAATATAAATTTATTAGGTAAAGTTATTTGCACTAAACTCGCCTATCCTATTATGAATGAAGGAGGAGGCATCGTAAATATTTCTTCTCACTTAGGAATTGTCCCTTGTACAGAATCTCCAGCATATTGTGCAGCTGCTGCTGGTATAATTAATTTTACTAAAGCTACTGCATTAGAGTTTGCCGACAAAAAAATAAGAGCCAATAGTATATGCCCTGCTTTTACTCCTACTCCACTATCATTAAAAGGATGGAAGCAAGAAGAGATTGACCAAAAATTAAAAGAAACACCTTTAGGAAGATTCGCTACTCCAGAAGATACAGCTAAACTTTGTTTATTCTTATTGTCAGACGATTCAAATTTTATAACTGGGGAAAATATTTGGATCAATGGTGGAAGATTTTAATTATAGATTTAAATTTGGGACACAATCTGATGAACTACATTATTTATAAATTTCTAATATAATTTATAGAAAAGAAACAAATCGTTTCTTTTTTGCTTATAAAATAAAATTTCATAAGGATTTTCGTTTATAAAAATTGAATAATATATTAGGAGGAAAAATTTATGACACCATTCAATAAAAATATAACAGGTTATAAAAACGAAAATGAATTTGTAAATTATTTAAATGGCAAAAAAATATCTGAAATGAATCCTATGTTTGCAGAATTTCTAGAAACATTGTTTGGAAAATTAAATGGCAATAATGTAATACATGCTTGGAACAACTATCAAAAACAGAAAACTGATATCTACATTGAAATCAAAAATAAAAGAAAAGCAATTAGTATCAAAAAAGGAATTAAGAATTCTGTTCATGCAGAACATATAAAAAAATTTGTTCAATTTTTAAAAGAAAATAATTTTAGTGATGTATTGATTAATCAATTTTTAAAATATCACTATGGTGATGGGACTGCTGATGGTTGTGGAAACAAAAGAATTTCTAGCGCTGAATATAAAATTGAACATCAAGCAGAAATTGATTGCATCAATCAAAAACTCAACAATGATGATTGTTTTATAAAAAAAGCAGTTAACAAATTTATTTTAAAAGGAAATACCAATATTGAATCTATTGACTGTATTATCTATGGAATAGTTGAAGACTTTATTTGGATTACAAAAGACGAAATTATAAATTTTCTCTTATCGAAAAAGGATGAATATTCTACAGGAATACATATTAGTCATTTAACAATACAACCAATGAATCGTTGTTTAAATAAAAATCCACGATATGAAAAAAATAGGCATTATATTCAAGCAAAATGGTATAACATTTCAGATGACATTATAGAAGTTATGGTTAATAGAAATAATTCAATGGTGGAACCCTACCCTAGCTACGTAAAGAAATAATAAAAAAGAACCATTTACAGTTCTTTTAATTTCAATATGGAGCAGGTGATGGGAATCGGACCCACGTAGCTAGCTTGGAAGGCTAGGGTTCTACCATTGAACTACACCTGCAATTCAAGTAGGCACTTTTAATTATACTCGTTTCAAAATGAAAGTCAATACTTTTTTTCCAATTTTCCTACTTTTTTAGAAATCCATTTCTTTAGACATCTTATCCAAAGTTGTAATTTCTTTCTTCTGATCAATAATGCGAAACTCATATCCACAAATATCTGCAATCTTCACAATTGTATCGAAATCAGGTTGGCTATTCTCTCTTTCATAACTAGAAATTGTTGTATCAGCCAGATTTAATTTCTTCCCTAAATCTTTTTGAGATAATCCTGCACTTAATCTCATATTTTTTAATATACTACCTATCATATGGTCTCACCAATAGTATTATGCCAAATTGAAGAATTTTTATCACAAAATTGCAAGAACCTTGCAATAATATATCGACCATGATATAATTTTTCTTAGACGAAAAGAGGCTTTACTTATGAATAATGATTCTATTATTAAACTTTATATAAAATATCTTATTATTCCATTAGAAACAATCATAAAGAGTCCTAGCTTTCTTACAAACTATTCTGAAGAAAAACAACAAACAATAAATCAACTATTATTAAACTACTATCAAGAAATAGAAGCCCTTATGAAAGATAAAAATTAACATTCTAAAAAGTCAACTTCCTACATATAGTTTATTGTAGAAAGAGAGGAATCAATTTATATGGAAACATTAAAAGTTTCAACGAAATCAAATCCAAATAGTGTTGCAGGAGCACTCGCAAATGTATTTAGAGAAAAAGGTAGTGTAGAAATTCAAGCAATTGGAGCAGGTGCTCTAAATCAGGCAATCAAAGCAATAGCAATTGCCAGAGGATTTGTAGCACCAAGTGGAAAAAACTTAATTTGTATTCCAGCATTTACAGATATTGTAATTGATGGTGATGAAAGAACTGCAATCAAGCTAATTGTAGAAGCAAGATAAAAGAAGGCAACTTCTTTTTTTAATGATAAAATTCAATCTTTTTATATTTACTTAACAAACTCAATATTCCATACAAAATAAAAACATAAATAATATTACTAATAACCGAATAAAAAATAGAATTTAAAAAAAATAGGAAAGAAAAAGTGATTTTTCTAGATAGCAAAAATAATATAAAATTAAAGCTTTGATAGCTAATAATTACAATAAAATTCATCAACAACAAAGTCCAAAAATGCTTATCAAAAAAATGATATAATGAAGAAATTATATACCCTAACATGCAAAATAAAAAAGCATGTACAAAAATCGTATTTGTATAAGCAATATCATATAAAATACCAATTACAAAACAAGTTTTCAAAAAAGAATTATCATATTTTCTAAAATATGGATAAATAAGAACCAAAGAGAGCAAAGAAAACAAAGGCAAAAAACAATTACTCTTAAACACCATAGAACATAAACCTTCCAAATAAAAAGAAAAAATGATTAAAAAATATATCATGACTCCACATCTCCTCGCTTTAAAATCGTTACATAACTTAAAGCATCGAAATTAACTTTTGATTCTACCTCTACTACTCTAGCCAAATCAAAATTATCACTAGTTACTCCTTTTACATATCCAACAATAATTCCTGCTGGAATGTTTTCTCCTAATCCTGAAGTTGTAACCAAAGATCCTACTGGAATCTCAGTATTTTCTGAAATACCTTCTACTTTAAGGGTTTTATTACTAGAATTATATCCAGTTAACAATCCATATATATGATGTTCACCCACTTCTATTTTTACTGATATTTGTTTTGGTAACTCATCCATAGTAAGAAGTTTTACAGAGCTACTAAAATTACTTACACTACTAATTAATCCCACCAATCCCTCATTCACAACTACTGGTAAATCAATTTTAATTCCACTCTTCTTTCCCTTATCAAGAGTAATCATTTGATACCAGTAACTCGCATTTCTATTAATTACAGTTGCATTTAAATAACTTTGATCTGATAAAGCAGTATTCAAGTCCAATACTTTTTTTAACTCTTTCAATTGAATTTCTAATTCTTGATTTTTTACTTCTAAAGTTTTATAAGAAGAAGCTTGTTCCTTTAACTTCTTTAGTTCTTGATCAGTAACTTTATCTTGTACTAAATGAAGTGGCTTTAAAATAACCTTTTGAATAAAAAGGACACTATCTTTTAACCACATTTCAACAGGTGTCAGTTTTCCGCTTCTATTTAAAACTGAGACACTTCCAATAAAAGAAATTATTGCCAATAAAACAATAATGCCAATTCTTTTATACTTTTTTTGTTTTCTTTTCCTATACATATAAATTCCTTTCTATAATCTATCATCTTCAAAAAAACTATAATAACTATCATATCCAATAATTACATGATCTAAAATAGGAATGCCTAATAATAAACCAATTTCTTTTAAACGATTCGTCAAATGAATATCTTCCCTACTTGGTATTACTACACCAGATGGATGATTATGAACACAAATGATTCCAGATGCATCTACCAAATAAGCCTCTTTAAAAATTTCCCTTGGATGAACCAAGCTTTGATTTAATGTTCCAACAAACAACAAACTTTCTTTAATAAAACGTTTTTGATTATCTACATAAATGCAATAAAAATGTTCTTGACTAGTTTTTGAAAAATAACTTTTATAATATTCAAAAACCAATTCCGCTTGATTGATACGTTTTTTTTCTAATGTAACAGATTGGTGTAGTCGATCTCCTAACTCAATAGCCGCCAAAATAGAACAAGCTTTGCTATCTCCTATTCCTTCCTTATGAATCAATTGCTCATATGAGATACTTCTGATATCTTGTACATTTTCATAAGATTTTAATAAATCCTGTGCAATATCTTTGGCTGATTTCCTTTTTGAACCACTTTTTATTATTAAAGCTAACAATTCTTCATTGCTAAGAACATTTGCTCCATATTTTAGCAATCTCTCTCTTGGTCTCTCTTCTTTAGGCAGTTCCCTGATCATCACGCTCACTATTTACCAACTCCTCATATTTGGCGAGTACTTGTCCACAAATAGCACTATAGCTATTTGCATCTGGCGCTTGTTCTAACATCGTATCATACTGTTCTAAAACAGTTAAAAAAGCGACATTAGAAATACCAAACTTCTTGACATAAATATTATACCCAGTAGCAATAAAGAAATCCTTGAGCTTTGTTGCATTTGTTTCCCTTAAAGTCATTCCTACATATACATAATATTTTCCATTATCTACTTGATAAATATAATAAGGGATTTTTGAAACATTTTCTTCCATACTTTCTTTACTAGAATATACCCCAATCTGTAAAAAATAAACTTCCTTTATCTCGTCTTTTGTTTTACCTACAACTTGCAAGTCTTCTTTATGATACTGCTTAAACAAAAAAGTACCCAATAAAAAACCAGTTAAAAGAGCTAATAAAGTTGGAATGATCACTTTTTTTATCATATCAATCACCATAATTACTTTATCAGCTTTTTCGCACATTTTTTGTCGAAAAAAAGAGTATCGCTACTCTTTTACCATTTCTTTTATTCTTGAAAGTACCTCTTCTATTCTTACATTTGTAGAAGTATCTTCCTTTCTCATTTTCCATTCTACAAAATCTTCTGCTACTTTCTTTCCAACTGTAATACGAATTGGAATTCCAATCAAATCCATGTCTTTAAATTTTACACCTGGTCGTTCATCACGATCATCTAACAATACATCAATGCCTTCTTTAGTAAGGGCTTTGTATAAAGTGTTGGCAACTTCTACTTGCTTTTCATCCTTGTCATTAATTAAAACAATCGCTACTTGATAAGGTGCAATAGAAAGTGGCCAAATAATTCCATTTTCATCGTTATTTTGTTCTATTGTTGCTGCAAATATTCTTCCAAGGCCTATTCCATAACATCCCATCACAACTGGATGTAATTCATTATTATTATCTAAATATTCAAGATGTAAACTTTCAGAATATTTTGTTCCAAGTTTAAATGTATTTCCAATTTCTATTCCTTTTTTAAAGAGTAATGGCGCTCCACATTTTGGACAAGCATCACCTTCTTTTACATTCTTAATATCGGCCACCATATCATAAGAAAAATCACTGACATTTACATTAATATAATGATAATCTGTTTTATTAGCGCCTACTAAGAAATTATGCATGTGTAAAACATCATGGTCTATAATAATTGGAATATTTAACCCAATTGGGCCAGCAAATCCAATCTCTGCATTTGTAATCCTTTTTACATCTTCATAATCTGCAAGTGTTACTTCTGCTACATTTAAGAGCTTAGAAAGTTTTAATTCATTAATTTCTCTATCTCCTGCTACCATACAAGCATAGAATTTATCACCTGCTTGATAAATCAAT
>JAAWCI010000005.1 GCA_022793145.1 Bacilli bacterium
TTATCTCATTTTTTCATCAAAAAAGTGAGAGTTGACAATGATTTTTTTGGTTAAAATAAGAATCATTTCTCTCGCTTTTTTATTATACCAGATTTATTTGCATATGAAAAGACTGTTGAACATCTTTGTCAACAGTCTGAGCATATCTGAAATAGATATGTTTTTAGTTTTGTATAAGAATTGACAATTTCTTTGTTTCATATTACACTTATAATGAGGATGATGACATGAAATATTTAAAAATAAATGTCTTTGTGTTTCTCTTTTTCTGTATTTTTTGGAGTGGGTGTAATAAAAATAAACTATTATCAGACCCAGTAAAAATATCTTTTATTGCTTGTGGAGAAGCAGATATAACACTAATTCAAGACAAGGAATATACAGTGCTAATTGATACAGGAGAGGACACCTGTTCTGATGTAGTAATAGATTATTTAGAAAAAAATATTAAATCAATTGACTTAATGATTTTGACTCACCCAGATAAAGATCATATTGGAAATGCACAAACTATTATGAAGAAGTGGAAAGTGAAAGAAGTTTATGCAAGCAATTATTTGAAACATTCAGAGTTAGAAGCAGAACTACTTAATTATGTGAGTGAAAATAACATAAAATATACAGTCTTAGAAAACTCTAAAGATACTGTATTAGGTAATTTGAAACTTTCTATAAAACCAGCTTTGAAAGAATATGATAGTTCAAATAATTCTTCTTTGCTTACTTATGTTACTGTAGGAAAGATAAGAGTTTTTTTAGGGGCCGATATAAAGAAGAAACGGATAGAGGAATTGTTGAGTCAAGATATTCAAAAATTTCATATTGTTAAACTTCCTTATCATGGAAGATTTATTTCAAATATAGAAGAATTGTTAAAAAAATTAAATCCAGAAGTGGTGATCGTGACATCAGATCAAATGGATATACAAACTAGAAATTTATTAGAAGCATTAAAAATAGAATATGCAGAAACATTAGAGACTATTGTGATTGAACTAGATGGTGTTTCTTGGAAAAGAGGAGTGTAAATGGAAGAAAAATGGGTTTTAAAAACAATGAAAGATGGTAGTGAAATTACAGTTCGAGATTTACAATTAGCAATATTAGAGATTATGGATGAAATACATCGAGTTTGTGTAAAAAATGATATACCATATGCTTTAATTGCAGGATCAGCACTTGGCATTTGTAATTATCAAGGCTTTATTCCTTGGGATGATGATATTGATATGTGCATTGAAAGAAAAGACTGGAATCGTTTTATAAAAGCCCTAGAAAAAGATTTAGATAAAAAGTTTTACTTTCAATGTTTTGAAAATGATAAGAAATATAATGTTTTAATTCCTTCTATGAAAATAAGAAAAAGAGGAACTTATATTGAGGAAGTAAATACACTACTTAAAAATAAGTGTCAGTCTGGAGATGGAATATTTGTTGATGTTGTCATTTATGATAGTGTTTCGGACAACAAATGGATTGATGAATGGAACCGGCTAAAAATTAGAGCTTTGGTGCCTATTGTGGTTTTGTTAGACAATCTTCATATGAATCCAGTATTGTTAAAAAAGTGGGTTCTTAAAATATCAGAAAAATATGCTAGGAAAAATAAAAACAGTAGTTTGGCTTCACAGACAATTGCAATTCCATGGGAGAAGTTTTTAAAGGAACCAAAATTCCCAAAAGAAGATGTTTATCCATTTACACTTTATGATTTTGAAGGTAGAAAATATTATTCTTATCATAATGTTAAAAATGTTGTAACTGCTTGGTATGGGCCAAATTGTTTAAAAAAATGGGATGGAGAAAAATGGTATGATCCACTTCCAGAAGAAAAAAGACATCCAAAACATGCAGTAGATATCAATTTAAACGGAGAAAAACCAGAAAAATAAATTTTTGAAATACATTTTTTATCAGATTTTAAAACGAAAAATCATCAATTATATAAAAATTATGTTATAATGTAGCTGGTGATGTAAATGGCTTATATGAAGTATAAGGAAGTGACAAGAGCTTTTAATTTTTCGAAGGTATTAAATGATGATGATTTGCCTGGTTACATTAAACATTATGTTCCAGAGGATGAAAATATTTTAGTTGCATACAAGACAAGTCGTGATCATGGAGTATTTACTGATAAGAAAATTGTATTATTTGATAATATCAATACATTGAATAGATCAAAACGAATTTATACAATTCCTTTTAAGTCTGTATCAGTATTAGATATTGTATTTGGTGAAAAAAGTGCAGAATTAAATTTTTCTTTAGATTGTGGTTTTCCAGTAAAATTAAAATTTGTAGATATGAAAGCGGAGGATAAAATCCGTCTGCGCTTATTATATACTTGTATTAATCGTATTGTGAATGGACAAGAACCATTAAAAGAAGATATAAGAAGACTGAAAAGTGATGAAGTTTCTTTAAAAAAAGTATGATATAGTAACGAAAAAATATGAAGTTTTGGCAATTTGTAAATGATAAAGGAATGATTATTTGATTTGAAATAATCTTTCTTTTTTTTAGGCGGTATGCTATAATGAAAAACGTAAGAGGGTGTTAGTATGGCATATATAAAATTTAAAGAATTATCAAAATATTTTGATTTTAAAGAGGAAATATTGAATATTGCAGAATTGCCAGAATATGCAAAAGAATATGTAGAGGAAGAAGAAAAAATTTTACTTGCATATAAAAATTCAAAAGATTATATGGTTTTTACAAATAAAAAAATGGTATTGTTTGATCGTGATACGATGGCAATATATTATAAGAAAATACATGTTATTCCATATATGTCAATTTCTACAAGTGCAATTAATTTTAAACCTGGAAAAGTTGAAATACTCCTTAGTTTAGATAGTGGATATCAGATGCATCTCAATTTTGTTGACATGAATCATGATAAAAAGGAACATATCAAACAAGTGTTTAAAATTATGATGAAAACAAAAATCTAAAGAAGAAAAAAATTTCTTCCCTAAATTGAAATATGAACCGCACCAGAAAGGTGCGGCTTTTTGATATAATAAAAGAGCCTAACCCGGCAAGGAGGCTCTATATGAATTATACCCAATTAACAGAAAAAAAGAAAGCACAAATTGATATTTTATTACAACAAGGTCTATCAATGAGAAAAACAGCTATTATACTTGGAATCAGTCATTCAACAATCTCTAGATATAAA
>JAAWCI010000015.1 GCA_022793145.1 Bacilli bacterium
AGAAAGAACGTTTGGAGATTGTAAAGAACAGCATGGTCTTCGATTTAGCAGGGTACGTGGAGTATTGAAAAACGAGCAAAATGCCACGATGATTTTTGCATGCCATAATTTAAAGAAGATGGCAAATTGGAGATGGAAAAAATCTCCAAATAATGACATTATTTCACTTGTTTTGTTAAAAATAGAAAAAATTATAAGAGTTGAGATAAAAAAAGTAGCATATTCTTTTTGAATATACCACTTTGTCAACAGTCTGAACATATCTATTTCAGATATGCTTCTATTTAAATAAACTTATCTTTATAGAAAAAAATTTCTACCCTTTTGACTCATCATCGTTTTTAACATCTGTTGAAAAATTATATTTATCGACCAAAGTAAGAGAAATATTCATTCCTTTGGTAATTACTGTTCCAGCTTCCAAACTTTGTGTATCTACATACCCATATCCAGTGGATGTGACATTAAAGCCAAGTAAATTCAAATAATTCATTGCATCAATTCGGCTCCAACCTTTTAAATTTTCTAAAGTAATATTATTGTCATTTGTAATTAAAAATATTCTATCCCCATTGATAATCGTTGTTCCTTCACTTGGATATGCAGATATAATTCTTTCTCCATTTCCAATTGTTATAACTTTCATTCCTTTTAATGACAATTCATTTTTTATATCTGCTGTAAAACGATTTGTAACAGATTCCATTTGGTATTTTTCATTGTTAGAAACAGTTCCTTCATCAGAGAACATATTACGATATTTAGCAATGCTTTTCATTACAGACCGTGTTGCATTTGCAATTGCAGTATTTTGACCAAGTGATGGACGCTTCACAGCACCATAAACAATGATTTCAGGATTTTCTTTTGGATACATTCCAGCAAATGAAAATATATAATCATTACTTCCTTTTAAATATCCACCATTTTTTGAATCATAAATCTGAGCAGTTCCAGTTTTTCCGATAATTTCAAATCCTTCTATATCATATAATATTCCACTAGTAGATCCCTGTTCACGATTATGAACAGCATTATACATAAGATTTTTCATTTTATCTACTGTATCTTTGCTTATAATTTGTTCACTTTCTTCTATTTTTCTTTCATATATTATTTCACCAGTATTTGAGTCCACAATCTTACTAACAATATGAGGAGATAACATTTTTCCATTGTTAGAAATAAGAGTAAGTCCTTGCAACTGTTGAATCGCTGTTGTTGTTATTCCTTGGCCATAGGAAGCAGCTGCTACTTCTACAGGATATGTAAATTTAATACTTCCTGATAACTCCCTTGGAAGCTCAATTCCAGTTGCCACTCCAAAGCCATATTTTTCTAAACAGCTTCTAAGCTCATTCTTTGTAATAAATTGATTTACTATATTTACAGCTCCTACATTACTAGAATATTCATATCCTTTATCAAAAGTAATTGTTCCCCATCCTTTCCCTGCATTCCAGTCTTGAATAATATCTTCTCCAATCTGATAAGAACCAGATTGATAAGTAGAATCTCCTTTATAAGTTCCCTTTTCCATCGCACACATATATGTATACGTTTTCATCGTAGATCCAGGTTCATAAAGATAAGAAGTAAGTGGGTTTTCATAATTGACTATATTTCTTATATTAGGGTCAAAAGATGGAGTTGAGGCGGTTGCTAAAATATCTCCTGTTTTTGCGTCCATAACAGTTAACATCATCCACTCTGGAGTATAAATTGCCGCTTCTTCTTTTAAAGCTCCTTCTACAAAACGCTGAATTGCTGAATCAATTGTTAAATAAATGTCTTTCCCATCCACTGCATCTGTTCTATCTTCTTTTGTATCTGGGATTTTATATCCATATTTATCTCTTTGATAAATTAGCTTCCCATCTGTTCCTTTCAATAATTCATCAAATTTTAGTTCAATTCCAAGTTCTCCAACTATTTTTTCAGAATTGCGATATTTATACTTTGGATTTTCTTTCAATTTTTCTTCTATTTCTTCATCTGTCAATTCATTGTTACTATCATAATCCAATTTTATTGGATAAGATTTTGCATACCCAATAATATAAGAGGCAAAATCTCCATTTGGATAATAGCGTTTAGAATTTTCGATAAAATCTATACCATCTAATCCTAAGCTTTCTACTTCTTCTTTTTTTAATTCACTAATACCTCGTCCACCAGGACCTAATTCTACTTGATATACTCCCTCCATATTTAATAAACGTAATAAAGTATCTTTTTCCATTGATAGCACTGGCGCTAAGGCCTCAGCCGTTTTTTCTTTATCCACTACATGTTTTGGATTTTTAGGATCAGTTGTTCTTGATTCATCCAAATAAGCAATGACTGTATAAGAAGCCACATTCAATGCCAAAGTATTTCCGTCACTGTCAAAAATCGTTCCTCTTTTGGCTGGCAAAATAGTTCTTGCTGTATCTCGATTTCTAGCAAATAAATCCATATTTTCTCCATATACATTAGAAGATAATGACAAATAGCCATACTGAATATAAAGAAGTAAAATACAAAAAAGAAAGAGATAAAACAACCTCTTTGGATAATTCCATGCTTGCTTCTTTTGTTCTTTCTTTTCCTTCACTGGTTCACCTCTACTCATTTATGATAACAATACTATCATTATTATAATCCAGTCCCATTTCTTTTACAACCTCTTTCACTTTATCAAAAGAAGTTAATTCACTAATTTGCATAGCAAAGCTTTCATTTTTCTTTGTCTGTGCTGTTATTTCTGAACGAAGCCCTTCTATATTCATATTTAAGTTCCCAACATTGGCACTACAAAAAACTTGAAGAACAAACGTCATCACTGTTGCCACTATTGCACTTAAATACACCAATCGTTCACCCTTGGTAAAGCGTATTGTTCTCACCTTTCTTTTTGCCATTTTATCACCTTTTTATTCTTTCAACGATTCTTAACTTCGCACTCCTTGAACGGTTATTTTCTAATAACTCTTTTTCTGTTGGCTCTACTACTCCAAACATTTTAAATTTCACTTCTAATTCTTCTGGAATTATTGGAAGTCCTTTTAATTCATTAGGAATAGTACTTATTTCCTTAAATATCTTTTTTACAATTTTATCCTCTAATGAATGAAATGTAATAACACAAATTCTACCACCTACATCAATAAGCTCTAATGCATCATTGATTGCTTTTTTTAAAACATTTAATTCATCATTTACTTCAATTCGAATTGCTTGAAACACTTTTCTTGCTGGATGTTTTTCTCTCCTATACTTTTCTGGAACACTATTTTTTATAATTTCTGCCAATTCTAAAGTAGTCTCAATTGGCCTATTTTTAACAATTGCTGAAGCTATACTAGCACTATATTTTTCTTCTCCATATGTATAAAAAATATGTACCAAATCCTCATAGCAATAAGTATTAACCACTTCATAAGCTGAAAGTTTTTGATTTGGGTTCATTCTCATATCCAGCCTAGCATCTTTGTGAAAACTAAACCCTCTTTCAGCTTCATCCAATTGAGGACTTGAAACTCCTAAATCAAATAAAATTCCATTAACAGAAGTTACTCCTCGTTTGGCTAATTCTTCTTTCAGATAAGCGAAATTGCTTTCAATAATTTCATAATTAAGAGCAATTGCTTCAAGCCTTTTTTGGCTAGCCTCTATCGCTATTGGATCTTGATCAAATGCATACAATTTTCCTCTTTTTATTTTTTTTAATATTTCACTACTGTGTCCTGCAAATCCAAGTGTACAGTCAACAATAATACTATCTTCTTTTAATGATAGATTATAAATACATTCATCTAATAATACACTTTTATGCATAAACCCTCCTTGATGTCCTAATTCATATTAGGAGAAAATAAACTATCTGCGATATCAGAAAACTCTCTTTCGCTAGTATTCATGAAGTCTTCATAGCGATCTTCACACCACACTTCTAAGTGATCATTAACTCCAATAATTACACATTCTTTTTCTAATTCGGCATATCTCATAAGTGGTGACGATATTGAAATTCTTCCTTGTTTATCAAAAGAACATTCCGTTGCTCCTGCTAAAAAGAATCTCATAAAGTTTCTAGCATCTCTAGTATTTGGCAAATCCTTATACTTTTCAATAATATGATTCCATTCTTCTTTAGGATAAATAAATAAACATCCATCTAAACCACGTGTTAAAATGAATAGATCTCCCATCTCTTCTCTTAATTTAGATGGAATAATTAATCTATTTTTTTCATCAAGATTATGATGATATTCACCCATTAACATCAGAATCACCCACTTTTTTCCACAGCTACCCACTCTGTACCACTATTTTACCTTAGCGTTATTTTTTTGTAAATAGTTTTCCACAGTTTTCACAAAAAAAAGACGATAAAAAAAGACACTTTACAATATAAAGTGTCAAGTATTTATTTTTTTCCACAAAATTAGAGACTTATATTGAATGGATTTGTATTACTACCAGATCCTGATTCTACTTTAACATCTGCTTTTAAGTATACAACAGGACGTACTCCTGCTGCTGAATTTGTCATATTGGCATCAACAATCCCAGAACTTTTTATCACATAAATTCCATTTAACTGTGTAATATTTCCATTGATATCGTTCCCAACGTATGGCGTGAGAGTCCACTGAGAAGTAGAACTATATAACCAACTATTATTATAACAATCGGCGCTATTTTTATTTAGTTCAATGAAGTCGCAAGCACCATTTGTGGCATATGCCATATCAGAAGGATATATCAATCCAACTGCTCCAGTCCAAGATGTTGGTCTATTAGGTGCTACAAGTACTCCTTTTTCAGAATTATAGAAATCACTTCGATTTGCTGTAGTTAAATTAGCAACTCCTCCCAAATTCCAAATATGTGTAGTATCAATATAACTTTTACTCTCAGTACCAATACTATCATAAAAAGCAGTATTCAACTCATCTTTTAAAGTTGAAGAATTCCAATCGTTTGTATTATTGTTATCCCATGCAATATTTGTATTATAGTATTCATTTCTTACAATTTTAACTTGGCCATTAAAAACGCCTATAATTCTCCATAATTCATTATTAAATCGAATATAATTATTTGGATTTGGTCCAACATATCTCCTATTTCCACTCGGATCATTAGAAACCACATCAGAAGATGTATTTACTTTTTCTGACAAACGTACTAATTCTACTGGTTTCTGATCTTCACAAGAAGCTTCAGTATATAGATATTTGTACTGATTATAAGAAGGATCATAACTGATTACAATACATCCTTCCATTGTACTATTATTTCTAGGATCTTTTAATTCTTTTTGAGAAATATATCCTCCTAATACTAAATCATTTAATTCTAAATAATAAGAACCACTATTAGGCAGTTGTGCAGTATGTTCAACCCCCCACTTTCTCGCATTTTCTTCAATAAGTGCTATTTGTTCATTATATAATTTTTGCTTTGAATTTTTTATTGATTTACTTACATTAGGAAAAATAATAAGAGCAATAAGTCCCAAAATAACAATAACTCCTAATACTTCTGTTAATGTAAATCCTCTTTTTTTCATATAAGACCTCTCCTATCTTTCTTATATTATAGTATAAATTTAAAATTCCAGCAATATAATTTTGACAGGTAGACAAATTTTAGACAAAAAGAAAAGAGGAAAACCTCTTTTTAAAAGAAACATGAACCTAGTATAATTGCAAGTAAGATATAAAGTACAATAATAATTACAAATCCATTTGAACCATTGCTGCAGCAAGTAGTTGAACTAACATTGCCACAAGAATTGTTACATGCCATATATTACACCTCCTTTAATTTAATTAAATATAAGCTCCAAGTATGATAATTAAAAGTATGAATAAAACTAAAACGATTGCAGCTCCGCTTACTCCTGTATTATTACACATACGTCTCTCCTCCTTTTTTTTATCTTTCACATTATTTTATGGAAAAATGAAAGTTGTGTGATTACTTTCTAGAAATTATTGTTTTTTTTCTTTTTTTTTGATATGATTATTAATGTGTAATGGGTCTAATAACCATTAATTTTGGAGGGAGAACAAACATGAAAAAGAAATTATTAGTTGTTAGTTTATGTGCAGTTGTGCTCACACTATCTGGATGTGGAAAGGTGCCAAAACTTAAAAGTGGTGAAGAAGTTGCTGCTAGTATAGATGGAAAAAAGTTTACAGCTGACGAACTATATAAAGAAATGAAACAATATTATGGAACTGCGGTCCTAGTTGATTTAATTGACAATTATATTATTGAAAAAGAAGTCAAAGATAGCAAAGAGGCCGAAACTTATGCAGACAGTCAAGTAAAAACATTAAAAGCTCAATATGAAGCAAGTGGAATGAGCTTTGAAGATGCATTAATTAATGCTGGATTTGAAAATGAAAAAGCTTATAAGGAATATGTTGCTTTAGAGTATAAAAAAAGTACAATTGCTGATGATTTTATTGCAAGTGAATTAACAGAGGAAGAAATTAAAAAATATTATGATGATGAAATCTTTGGAGAGATTACAGCAAAACATATCTTAATTTCTCCAGAAGTAGCTGACAATGCAACTGACGAAGAAAAAACTGCAGCTGAAAAAAAAGCAAAAGAAGAAGCTGAAGCACTAATCAAAAAAATTCAAGCAGGTGAAGATTTTGATACCTTAGCAAAAGAAAATTCTGATGACAAAGGAACTGCTAGCGAAGGTGGAAAATTAACATTTACAAAAGATAAAGTTGTTAGTGAATTCTGGACTGCAGCAAGTAGCTTAAAAGATGGAGATTATACTGCTGAACCAGTAAAAAGTACTTATGGATATCATATTATTTTAAGAGTTAGTCAAAAAGAAAGACCAAAGTTAGAAGATGTTAAAGAAGATGTTAAAGATGCATTGGTACTAGAAAAAATAAGTGCTGATTCAAATTTAAGAAATAAAGCTTGGGTTAAAATTCGTAAAAAATACAATTTAAAAATTGAAGATTCTGCTATTGAGAAAATTTACAAAAATACAATCAAAGATTTAGAAAAATAAAAAGTACTAGATTAATTTCTAGTATTTTTTTTATCAAATTCTTTATCAAACATCCCAAACAAAATTTCAAACTCTTCATCATACATTACCATATCAGGCTGTCTACTTGCAACCATTTCTTTAAACTTCTGATAAGAAACAAAAAAGATTTCTGAAATTTCTTCCTTTTGGTAAACCATTTCCTCTATTTTTTTGTCGGTCCTTAAAATATACAAATCATCATATTCATTATCTACAAAGCCATGATTGTCTTTCCAACTTCTTTGTAAAGTTTTAATAAAAATTAGCTCTTTTGGATTTATTTCTAAATCCAATTCTTCCTTTAATTCTCTTAATGCCCCATCTAAAGAACAGTCCCCAGCCGATAAATGTCCAGCACAAGAAATATCTAACATATTAGGATCACTATCTTTCGTTTCACACCTACGTTGTAATAATATTTCCCCTTTTTGATTAATAATCCATATATGAATTGCTTTATGCCAATCTCCATCCCTATGAACCTCACTTCTTTCCTTAATGATTCCAATAGGATTTCCTTCTACATCTAGCAAATCAAAATATTCTAAATTCATTTATTATGTTCCTCCATTATTTTTTCTAAAACAATATTAATATCATCCATAGGATATTGCTTTTGATAAAGCTTTTGTTTTAAGAAAAACATTAATTCTTTTTCATTTTTTTTAGCCATATATTTTTGATACAATTTTCTTGCTTCTGCTTCTAATATTTCACTATGGTCTACATTATATTCTGATAATATACTTTCAATCATATCTTTAGAATAGCCCAATTGTTGCATAGATTCTAACACTTTTTGTTTACAATATTTCTCTGAATGTTTATGATTTAAATTCATCTTTTTATTCATTAATTTTGATAACTTTTGTCTAATTTCTTTTTCATCTATCTTTGCAAGTGCTTTTTCTACTTCTTCATAATCAAAATCTTGTTTCAATAAATTCTCTTTTATTTTATTTGGACCATCTGGAGAAAAAGAGAAACGATCATGAATATAGGCTTCTATATATGTCTCCTCATGAAAAAAACCTTGATTTCTTAATTTTTCTATCAATTCTTCTTGTTCTTCTACTCCCTGTTTTTTTAAAAATTCTCTAACTTCTTTTTCACTTCTTAATTTTTTATTTAAAAATACAATTGTTTTATCATAAATTCCAGCTACTTTTGTTTCTTCCTTTATTTCTTCTATCAGTTGATCTGATAATTCTTTTTTTAAGGCAATTTGATATTTGAGCATCACTGTATCATAAGTTTTAATCTTTTCAGTTTCTAATTCTATTTCATATTTATTTTTACCTATTTTTTTTATATGTTTTATTTTCATAAAATTCCCCCATTACAAGAAAACTTAATACCTATTTCATATGTATTAAGTCTTTTGAAACTTCTTCTAATGCTTTTCCAATTTCTTTTTTAGAAACATACTCATTATCTTTCATCTGATAATGATCTGTCTCTTTCATTTCTTTGGCTCTTTTTGATACAATATTAACTAACAAATATTTAGAACCAACTTGATTTAATAGTTTATCTATTGATGGATAAATCATTTTATCATCCCTCCTATTTTGATTGTAACTTAGAATTTTATTTGGTGCAAGCATTCTATTTCAATTTGACATTATTTGACAAAATATGAATCAAACTTAAATCTAATTCTTTTATTTTTTCTTCTGTATATAGTTTTTCCTTTTCTAATTTTTGCAATTCATAATGAAAATTATGCATTCCAACTACAAAATACGCTTTAGAATAAGGGACTTCTATTAAACATGTCCCTTTTTTAACAATAATTTTTTTTATAATTACATTTTTTATTTGCTTCTTAATATCTTTTTCTATAGTATCCAACTCTAAGAAAAAATTAGAAACATATTCTACTTTCTCACCTTTCAAAATAAAAGATGAGTCTCTTTTATCTCCAGATATTTTTCCTACAGAATCTAAAACTTTAACAATATAAATCCCACTATGGGTAATACTCACTAATATTTCAGAATTCATTTCAAACAAAGATTGAACTCTTATTCTATAAAGTAAGACATTTTTAACTAATTTTAACTGTTCATTTTCTGTTGGACATTGATGAAAAGCTCTAAAAATTGACTTCGGTCCATATTTCTTTATTTCTCTTCTCACCTTTATATGAATAATAAAAGCTACTAAAAAAAAGATAAAGAACGCAAACCATCGAAATGAATAAATTGTATAAATAACAATTGCTATAGAAGTAGCGATAAAAACTAAAATCGTTGTTATCATTTTATAATCTCATAGATAAGAGGCTTTGGTTCCTCATAATGTACACCAATCTCAAAGCAATCTAATATTCTTCCTATTTCCATATCCTTTTCATGAACATATATTTTTAATAATTCTTCATCTTTTAAAACAAAATCTCCTACTTTTTTACTTAACACAATTCCTACTCCATAATCAATGATATCTTCTTTTTGATATCTTCCTGCTCCTATTGCTCTTACAATTTCCCCTAATTCTAAAGTATGAATTTTATTGATATATCCAGACTTTATACTTTTTACAGAAAATATTTTTGGACCTTTTTCTATTTTCTCTAAGTTTCCACCTTGTCTAGAAACAAATTCTTCTAATTTTTGATATCCTTTTCCTGTATCTAAATTTTGTTTTAGTAATGTTTTTGCTTCCTCTTCTGAAACTTGCAATCCCATTTGAACCATCAATGTCCCTAAAGTCATAACAAGTTCATATACATCTTTTTCATAATTCCCTTTTAAAAATTGAATCGCTTCTTCTACTTCTAAGGCATTCCCTATATGTGTTCCTAATGGCTCATCCATATTAGAAAGAACACAAACAACTTCTCTCCTTGCATTTTTTCCAATCTTAACCATAAGATTTGCTAAAGTTCTCGCATCTTCTAACGTTTTTACTAAAGCCCCTTCTCCTACCTTTACATCAATGACTATTTTATCAGCACCACTTGCTAACTTTTTGCTCATAATGCTTGAAGCAATCAATGGAATAGATTCTACAGTTCCTGTTACATCTCTTAATGCATAAATTTTCTTATCTGCTGGAACCAAATTTCCCATTTGTCCAACAAGTGCGAAATTAATATCATTTACTTGTTCTGCAAAAGCTTCTAATGACATAGTAGTTTGAAAACCTGAAATAGATTCTAGTTTATCTATTGTTCCCCCAGTATGACCAAGTCCTCTTCCACTCATTTTCGCATGTTTTACACCAGTTGAAGCCACTAGTGGTCCTAAAATAAGAGTTGTTTTATCGCCCACTCCTCCAGTTGAATGTTTATCTACCTTGATACCTGATATTTTTGATAAGTCTAAAGATTCTCCACTTTGAAGCATCACATCAGTTAAAGAAAAGACTTCTTCATCAGTCATTCCATTTAAACAAATTGCCATCAATAAAGAACTCATCTGATAATCTTTAATTATCCCTTCTACATAACCATTTATAGCATAAGTAATTTCTTCATTTGTAAGTATTTGTTTTTCTCTTTTTCTATTAATAATATCCACTATATTCATATTTTTCACCAATTCTATTATACATGAATTTGAAAAAAAGCAACAGAGTTTTAAAATATTTTCTAACCTATGAAAAAACAGATATTATTCTGTTTCTTCTACATGTTTGCTTGATAAGAAAGTTATTTTTTCTGCTACAACTTCCACTACCTGCTTTTTGGTTTCATCCTCTAGTTCAATGTTTCTAGACTGGATTCGTCCTTTCACACCTACGAGATCTCCTCGCTTGCAATATTCGACAGTACTTTCTGCTACTCCTTTCCATAATACACAAGATATAAAATCTGTATCATATTCTCCATTTAAATTTTTATAACTTCTCGGAACAGCGAGTGTTATATTTGTTACCTTTCTACCATTATCGGTTTCACGAAGCTCTGGATCTTTCACCAATCTTCCTACTAATACTGTTTGGTTTAACATAATTTTTCCTCCTTCGTGCTACACTATAAACGATAAAAAAAAGAAATGCAAATAAATATTTTTACATTTCTTAATTTCTTAAATTGCTGTTTTTCGAAATCTGTTAAACGAATTTTTAAAATTAAATATAATACATTTTCCAGATTTACAAGTTTTATTAGTTACACTCTAAATGATGTTTGAATCCTTTTACTTCATTTGTTCCTTCTTCAAGTACTAATTCAGTATAAGAAGTGTCTTTGCATTTCTCCAAATCACTTAAATCATAATCTGTATATCCATCACTTTTTACTTTCTTTAAAGCTTCTATTGATACAGTTGGGTTGGTTAAATATTTATTCATAAATTTAAGATAGTAATCTTTTGCATACTTCTCCATTGCTATTTCTTGAGGTGATTTTGTTTCTGGTTTTTTCTCTTCTTGTTTTTTACCACAACCAACCATAAATAAAGATAGGACTGTAACTGATACGATTAAAAACTTCTTCATCTTATTCTTTCCTCCTTATTATCTACATTATAACACAAATTTCGCAATTTAAAAATAGTTTTTTAATAATGCATTCAATTCTACTGCATATTCCATTGGAAGTTCTTCTCTAAAGCGATCTATAAACCCCATAATTAGTAACTCTTTGGCTTTTTCTTCTGATAATCCTCTGCTCATCAAATAAAATAATTGCTCTTCATCAATTTTTGAAACACTTGCTTCATGCTCTAAAATTGAAGTTGAATTTTCAACAATATTTTTAGGAATTGTATCACTTTTTGAAAATTCGTCCAAAATAATAGTATCACATTTAATGGTACTCTTTGAGTATTCTGCTTTTTTACTAATTTTTACAGTCCCTCGATAACTAGCATTTCCACCTTTCCCAGCAATCGATTTACTGATAATGCTACTTGTTGTATAAGGCGCTAAATGAATCATTTTGGCTCCTGCATCTTGAATTTGCTCTTCCGTAGCAACAGCAATAGAAATACAATTTCCTTTTGCATAAGGTCCAACTAAAATACAAGCAGGATATTTCATATTAATTTTAGAACCAATATTCCCATCAATCCATTCCATAAGGCCATTTTCTTCTACAATTGCTCTTTTAGTCACTAAATTATAAATATTATTTGCCCAATTTTGAATGGTTGTATATCTACATTTTGCATTTTTACCAACATAGATTTCAACTACTGCAGCATGTAAAGAATCCGTTGTATAAGTTGGAGCTGTACATCCTTCCATATAGTGTAATTCACTACCTTCATCTACAACAATAATGGTCCTTTCAAATTGACCCATATTCTTACTATTAATTCGAAAATAACTTTGCAAAGGTCTTTCTATTTTCGTATATGGTGGCACATAAATAAAAGTTCCACCACTCCATACAGCACCATTTAAAGCTGTATATTTATTTTCATCATATTTTACTAAACTGTTAAAATATTTTTTAAATAATTCTGGATACTTTTTTAAAGCTGTATCAGTATCACAAAATATTACATTTTTTTCTACCAATTCTTCTAACATATGATGATATACAACTTCACTTTCATATTGTGCCCCAATTCCGCCCAAATATTTCTTTTCAGCATCAATTACACCTAGTTTTTCAAAAGTTTCTTTAGCATCTGTTGGTACATCTTTCCACTCATCACTAACTTTATCACTAATACGTTTAAAATAATTGATTTCATTAAAATCTAATTTTAATTCAGGTCCAAAAATAGGATTTGAAAAATTTTCAAACATTTCGTATGCTTTGATTCTAAAATCAGTCATCCATTTTGGTTCTTTTTTTAATTTTGAGATTTCTCTTACGAACGTTTTATTTAAACCTTTTGTCATGTTATCACCATATTTCTATTATAAAACAAAATGGAAAGGAAAGCAAAATATTTTATAAAAATATATAATACTTAGAAAACTTTTATGCCCTCACTTTATCATCAAACAATATAATTTTTGAAATTTGATTATTTTTTTAAGGAAAAATTTGCAATTTTTAAAAAAACATGTATAATAACCAAATAAATTCATAAGGGGGATTTATATGGAATTATCAGAACAGTACCTATCATTTGTAATCAATCGCATCCATTCATTAAAACAAAGCTTAGAAAATCAAAAACTTTCTAAATTGGAACAAGAATTGTTAGAAGGGAAAATTGCATATTTAAAAAGACTAACAGATTTGCCTTTACTTATGACAATTATAAATATGTCAAGTCAAAAGTTAGATGAAATTGCGACTAAATATGGAAACTATAGTGGAGATCCTAAAGAATTTCTAATTGGGCTATTTCAATTAGAACAATTAGATACACTGATAAGACAGCCAAAACATGTAACATTAGAATATATAAAAGAAGCAATTATAACTGACTTTGATATAATGACAACACTAATAGAACTTCAAAATAGAAACTTTGAATATGAAGGAAAAAAACAAGCTTTATATGGAGTTGGATTAGATGGCTCTATTTCTTACTTACAATTATCTCATGACGAAAGAATGTTGCATCAACATGAAGAACACATTGAGAGTGCTATTTTAGAAGCTTCAAAAAGCTTTGATTTAGAAACATTAAAAGAACTTCGTAATTATCAAATAAATAGAAAAAAGCCTTTATCTATAGACTTTATATTAAAACATAAAGAAAAAGTAGAAAAAGACCCTAAACTGAAAAAAATCACTAGAAGATTAACTAGAAAAGGTATTTTAGGAAAACTTGATCGACTTCTACCATTTAGAAGAAAAAGAGAGCAAAAATATTTAAATGCTATTTTGGAAGACTATAAAAATAATCATTCACTTTCTATTTTAGGAATTTCTAACCAAGATGTCACAACAATGAATGATCATCAAATAAGATCACTTACTAAGCGGATCAAAAAGCAAACAACTTATCATAGAAATAAAATAAATGAGGGAAAAACTAGAATTAAAACATCAAAAATGTTTATCTTTCAAAAAGTAAAAGAATATGAAAATCTTCAAGAACAAGACAAAAAAAGATTTATGGAATTACTTGCTACCAAAACAAATTATTTACCAAAAATATTCCAAGATCAAATTTGGAATGAACCAAATCTTAAAGAATCCTTAATACGTCTTGCATGTTATATGGAAGAAAAATCTTTAATAGAACAATTACAAGTTCCAATGCAAAATCAATTTGAAACATTAATCCAAGTTTCAGCAGATCAACCAAAAGTCTATTTAAAAAAAGTTGCTTAAAAGAACGTTTACTCGTTCTTTTTTAATAAAAAAGAGCTTTTATAAAGCTCTTTCAGGCTGTTGACAAATAAGCAAGTAAAAATGCTTATTTGTCTTTTTAATGGAGAAATAATGAATAAAGATAAATACCTAATATATTTTTATACTAGGCATAATGGTGTATGGCAAACTTTTTGAGATTCATACAAGCA
>JAAWCI010000016.1 GCA_022793145.1 Bacilli bacterium
AATGTCTAACCACATAGTAAGATAGACATGTTCTAAAGAATCTATCAATCTTATATATGTGTTTAGAAGCAGCCCTCGATATTTAACTTCATTTCTATTTCTATTCTAATATTGGGGGCTACTTATATATATTTATAAAGGTAACTAAGCCTCAATGTCGTTAATTTAAGATGATAAAAAAGAAAAGAACAATAATATCTAATTAAGTTATTGTTCTTAGATTGTTGACAAAGTGGTATATTCAAAAAGCATATGCTACTTTTTTTTATCTCAATTCTTATAATTTTTTCTATCTTCAATTTGCCATCTTCTTTAAATTATGGCACGTAAAAATCATCTAATTTAAAAAACGGAAATAACTCCGTGATTTTAGTGTGCAATAATTTGTCTATTTTTTATCAAAATTAAAAGACTTATTTCCGTTTTTAGTGTTTAAACCTGAAATAAGTCTAGCAAATCAGCCTACTATTTATAAATCTGCACCTTGTCTGAAAATTTGCATATTTGGCAACAGTTTGACTCCTAGATAGGAGTTATTTTTTTCGATAAATAAATTTATAATCAATATCAACTGAAATATCTGTTCTAGTGATGAGTTCAGGAACAGTTCCTTGTAGTATTCTCTCAAATTCTGTTTTTCCTACATAACTATCTAATTTTAAGAATGATTTCATAGAATAGGAAATACGATATCTAGAATATGTTTTTGTTTGTTGCTCACGGTAAGAAGAATTACTGCTATCTATTTTGTTTTCAGAACTATATTTTGACCAGTTTGAATATTCAAAAATATCATTGTCACGAAGTTTATAGGAATTGGTTGGGGAAGACATAAATCCTGAATAAGAGCGCTTTTTTCCATTATACCATTTCCACATTTTATCTTGATAACGATACATTTTTACATATTCTTTTTCTTTTTTGTTGAATTCTTCGCTTGGCTGAGTTGGATAATAGGCGCCACTATTCCAATATACTTTTTCATTACCATCTAAATAATACCAACGATATCCATTTTTAGAATTTATTGTTCTATAATCTTTTTTTTCTGGGTAATCTAAAGACCATTCTGTCCATGCTGTAAGCATTTGAGTAGAGGTGTCTTTGTTTGCAAAACCTGCTGGTTGTTCTGAAGATAATTCGCTATAGCTCCCACCATTATCCCTATAATATCTCCACTTTTTATCACGATAACTATACCAAGTAGCATCATCTTTTTCATATTCAATGATATTAGCTTCACTAGAAATTTTTGGTAGGACACTTTCTTTTAATGGTAAAGCAACTTGATAAGTTTCATTAACTTCTCCAACTTCTTCTTCTGGTATCCAATTAGACCAAGCTGAATGATAATATGATATTTCATAATAGTTGTAATAAGGAATGACATCGATTACATATCTATTAGAAGGCTTTTTACTTACTTCTTTAGACCATTTTTTATAACGTTCGTCTGTAGTACAATAATTACAATTTGTAATATCATATGTTTTAATATATTCCTCTTTATATTTGGTGATTTTAACAGTTCCACTACATATTTTTTCTTCTAGAGTTGGTTTTAATGTTTCTTCTAGAAAAACATCATCAATATTTAGTGTGATTGATTCACCTTCAACAGTAGGAAGTAAATCGTTATTTTCTGCATATAACATACTTTGCTCAAGAATCATTTTTTCTATATTATTGCATTTGCTTGATCTAGAAACATTGTAAACAATTAAGCTGATTACAATGATTAGGATTATAAAAATAGCAATGATAATTAATGTATGATTCTTTTTTTCAACGTATTCAGTAGATCCATCATAAGAATTTCCTTTTGGCTGAATTTTCAACTTTCCTAATTTCATGTTATCACAACTTTCTTATCTAACTATAGCATAGAAAGTTATTTTGTTCAATATTTTAAAGAAGAAAAAAAGAGAAGAACTCTCTTTTTAGACACATTCAACAGCAGTATCTTGTAAGCAACGAATAACGCAAAGACAATTTAGATCCATTGTGAAGAAAGAATTTGTTGCAACATATGGAACAGTTGCTGCTGTTACTGGATCAGTGTTAGGTGCTAGAACACGGAATGTAGCACAGTTACCATCTAGTTTTTCAACACGGAAAACACTAGAACAATTGGTACCAACGTCATTGCAGTCTATATTTTCTTTTGTAGTAGGCATTCTCCATGGTGTTCCGTTACCACAACAAGTATATAGCATAACTGGTCTTGTGTTACAAACAAGGGAACTAGCTCCGCATCCTAAGAATCCTCTGTCACAAGTATCCAAACAATTTTCTGAGCATTCAGCATTTTGTTGTAAGATATTAATGACAGTTAAGATTTCAGCGATGCAGTTGCAGTTTTCTTCTTTTTTGTTATTGCACATTTTAATCCACCCTTTCATTTTGATTTCATTATAATTTATGTTGTTGTTTTAAAAGGGTGTGAATAAAAAGCCCGTATTTTTTGTATTTTTATTGAATTTGTCTTGAAAAAAAATAGAAGTTTCAGTATAATATTATGTGAGAATAAAAAGGAGGATGTTTTAGTATGCAAAAAATGTCTGCATTTAATCAAAATAATCAACCATTAGAAATAGAAATCATTCGTTATTTTAAGGTAAATGATAAAAAATATTTAATTTTTACTTTAGAAGAGAAAGATGAACAAGGATATATTAAGGTATATGTTTCAAAGATTCTTGGTCTAAATGGAACATTAGCTGCTTATGATATTATAGATGAAACTGAGTGGGCTAGTGTAAAAGATTTAGTGAAGAGGATTATTAAAGCAAACCGAGAGGGAGGAGCTTTAGAAATAGAAGATTTGTCTTTGGAAAGACTTAATAATATTAGAATAAATGGTCAACAAGTATTTAAATTAATTAGCAATTTAATCGAACTATTAGGAAGCAATATTAGTGCGAAAGCGGATGATACAGAAGATATGCTTCCATCAGCACCAAAAGAAGAACAGATTTCTAATGAGGCAACAAGTACAGTTGGAACTGTGTCACCAGAACCAGAAAGAAAAGCGGAAACTTCATCAGATATGGAATCTACAACTACTGATTCATCTTCTGAGTATCAAAAACTTTATAAAGATTTATTTGATCGATATCAGGACTTGTTAGAAGAAAATTCTAAATTAAAAACAAAACTTGATAGTTTAAAAGCGATTATAAATGGAGAATAGACATGAGTCTATTTTTTTCATTTTCTACATAAACTATAGAGAGGTGGAATATATGAAGAATGCAATTCAATATTATTATGGATTATATCCCGTAGATATCCACCAAACTTCAAGTGGACTATATGAATTTAAAGAAAATGGAAACAATTATGTTTTAGAACCCTTTCATCGATCTTTTGAAGAATTAGAAGAAATTTATAGAATTAGTAATCAGTTAATTGAAAGAGGTATATATTGTCATCAAATGGTGCCAAATATGATGGGAAAGATTATCACAGTGATTAATCAAGTCCCTTATATTTTATTAAAGCTCTTTATTACATCTAAAGAACAAGTTACAATTTATGATATTTTATTTTTTTCCAAACTTGTTGTAGAAAATACTGAAAAAAGTATGCTTACAAGAAATGAATGGAAAAAATTGTGGAGTAAAAAAAACGACTACTTAGAATATCAAGTAAGTCAATTTGGAAAAAGTTTTCCAAAAATAAGAAATAGCTTTAGTTATTTTATTGGTCTTTCTGAAATTGGTATTGCCCTTTTGAATGAAACAAAAATAGAGGAACCGTTAGTAATTAGCCATAGAAGAATTTGTAGTACAGATACAATGTTTGATTTATATAATCCTCTTAATTTTATATTGGATTATAAGGAGCGGGATATTATAGAGTTTTGGAAAGTAGAAGTTTTAGCAGATACGTTTACTTTAGAAACTTTTTCTCAGTTTTTAAATACATTAAAATTAACTGATTCAGAATGGATTTTATTATTGGCACGAGCATTTTATCCAACTTTTTATTTTGATAGTTATGAAGACATTATTGAGAAACACGCAAAGGAAGAACTCTTAGATGCAATTATAAAAAGTGTTACAAAGTATGAAAGTTTTTTAAAATTGATTTATGAAAAAGTACGTTTTATTCATCCGCTACCAGATTTGTGGCTTACAAAAAACATAGGATAATTTCCTATGCTTTATTATTGATATTTTATAGATCTGATACTTCATCTTTTACATTTATGACTTCTATAACTTCAGGAACTTCTTCTTTAATTGCTGCTTCGATTCCATCTTTTAAAGTTAAATCGAGCATATGGCAATTGGAACAGGCTCCCATCATCTTTATATAAACAATATTATTTTCATATTTTATAAATTCAATATTTCCTCCATCGTTTACCAAAAATGGTCGTAAACGATTAATAATTTCAATGATTTTTGCTTCATTTTCTTTCATTTTTCATCACCAAGGGTATTATATAATAAAGTTATCTAATAGTAAAGGGTTTTTAATGTAAAAAAAATGTGTTATAATACGTCTGAGGTGTTTCTATGACAAAGTACAAAAAAGGGAAGGTTGTCCGTGGAACAGTTACTGGTATAGAAAACTATGGAATTTTTATATCGCTTGACGAATATTATAGTGGTTTGATTCACATTTCTGAGATTTCGCATGGTTTTGTGAAAGACATTAATAATTTTGTAAAAATAGGAGAAACTATTTATGTAGAAATCCTTGACGTGGACGAAGAATCTTGTCATTTAAAATTAAGTATCAAGAATATTGTATATAAAGTAAAAACAAAAAACAATAAAAAAAAGATTATTGAAACGAAACATGGTTTTCATACTTTGGCATATAAATTGCCTGGATGGATTGACCAAAGTTTGAAAAAATTTCAAAATAATGAAAAAATTTAGTTTTTTGTGTTGACAAATGCTTGTTTAACTGGTATAGTTAAATACGTCCAAGTGTCTGGGCGATTAGCTCAGTTGGTTAGAGCACCTGCCTTACAAGCAGGGGGTCGTAGGTTCGAGTCCTACATCGCCCA
>JAAWCI010000017.1 GCA_022793145.1 Bacilli bacterium
ATTATCTCATAAAATTCATAAAAAAACGAGATATTTATGACTTAATTTGGTTAGATAAAGTCTATCTCGTAACTATATTATACTATAACATTTATAATTTTAAAAGACTGTTCACAAAAAATTATTTGTCAACAGTCTGAAATTTGATATTGTATATCAAATTTTTTAATTATTCATATTTAAAAACGGTTTTAGTTGTTCTGCAAATAAAGGAATGAGCGCTGTATTAATATCTTTATCTTCGGAATCTACCAATATGTTTGTTCCCATTTTTTCATAGCAAATTTTAAAAGTGGAATGTTGATTTGCTTCTATCAAATAATAATATATTTTACCTTGATAATCCACTTTACCAACTACTACATAAACATTTCCATCATCTAAAGTGATTTTATCTTTGATATCTATATTCATTTTATCGTTGCTTCCCTTCTATTTGAGTTTCATTTTCCATTGCTCCTATTTGATTTTTTAGAAATTCTTTTAATTGATTATTCACTTTTATTTTTTCAAGCATTGTACACACCACTATAGCCATTGGAATTCCAATACCACCTATTAATACAAGTAATTGTCCAGCTGAAAACGGTATCCCTCCATCTTCCATCGCCCTAATTATATTCATCAAATTCATTACATTTGCTCCTGTCATAAATGCACTTAACAATTGCAAAGGATCCGAAGCGTGTTCATCCAGTTTGTCCACATATTTTTTTATTTCAGTAACTGTATATTCTTTTGAATCTTTATTATCCATATTTTCACCTCTATATTATTATAGACCGATTTTTAAATATTAGCAGTTTTTGTAACTGTTTTGTTACTATAAAAGCTCTTACTAGTTATCATATTCTTTTAAAAACTCATATAAATTACTTGCTACATTATCTGGAAGTACTTGTTTTAATTCATCTAAATTTAATTCTTTTAGTTTTGTAATTGTTTTATATTTTTTTAACAGTTCTTTTTTTCTTTTAGCTCCAATGCCTTCTACCATATCTAAAACACTTTCTAAAGAGCCTTTGCTTCTCAATTGCTGATGATAATGAATGGTAAAATTATGAACCTCATCTTGCATTCTTTCTAAGTAATAAAACAAGTTGCTTTTTTTGTCTACATCAATTGCTTCTATTGGTTCAAAAGCAAGTAATTGACTTGTACTATGTTTGTCATCTTTTTTTAATCCTACTACCATAATGTCCATATTTAAGCTTGATAATACTTCTCTTGCTATATGCATCTGCCCGATTCCACCATCCACAATGATTAAGTCTGGCTTTTCTAGATTATCTTTTAGAACTCTAAAATATCTACGATACATTACTTCTCTCATAGTACCATAATCATCATTTTGGTCTACACTAATTTTAAATTTGCGATAGTCATTTTTTGAAGGTCTCCCATTCTTAAAAACAACCATTCCAGATACATTAAAGGTTCCAAATAAGTTAGAGTTATCAAATATTTCAATACGATCTAATTTTTTTAGTTTTAAAACTTTAGCTAATTCTTCATTGGCTAGCACAGTTCTTTCTTCATCTCTGTTAATCAATTCAAATTTTTCTTCTAAACCTATTTTCGCGTTTTCAAACACCATTTCTAATATACGTTTCTTTTCACCTTTTTGAGGAATCTTTACTGAAATTCCTAAATATTCTGAAAGTAATTCTGCATTTATAATTTCGGGAACCAAAATTTCTTTTGGAGGAATTACATTTTTTTCATAAAATTTTGCAATATACATTGTGATTTCTTCTGAGATTTCGTCTACATAAGGAAATATTTTAGAATGTCGTTCTAGTATTTTGCCTCCTCTTATAAAGAATACTTGAATAGATAAATAGCCCTTATCTATATAATATCCCCATATATCTCTATCTATAGAATCTCCTATTTCTACTTTTTGCCTTGTTAAAGTAATTTCGATATAATCTAATAGTTCTTTTAATTCTTTGGCTTTTTCATAATGCATTTTGCTACTTTCTAAATACATTTCTTCTTCTATTTTTTTTGTAATTAAACTATGATCTCCTTTTAAAAATCGAATGATATCATTAATCATAACATCAATTTTTTCTTTTTCTATTTGATGAGCACAATATCCTAAACATTCCCCAATATGATAATAAAGACATGGTTTCTTAGCATATGTATTACATTTTCTTAAAGGATACATTCTATTTAATAAATTTACTGTATTTCTTGCAGCTGTTACATTTGGATATGGACCATATAAATGCTGTCTATTTTTCCTTTTTCTATGGATATTTCTAACAACAGATAATTTGGGAACACCATCTATAGACAATTCTATATATGGGTAACTTTTATCATCTCTTAGTAAAATATTATATTTTGGATCATATTTTTTTATCAAATTAATTTCTAAAATAAAGGCTTCTGTTTCACTTCCAACTACCATATATTCAAAATCAACAATTTCACTTACTAATTTTGCTGTTTTACCAGTATGTGTTCCTCTAAAATAGGAGCTTAATCTGTTTTTTAACTTTTTAGCTTTTCCTACATAAATAATAATTCCATCACAATTTTTCATCAAATAACATCCAGGTAAATTAGGAACTAAAGATAGCTTTTCTTTAATCATATTTATCACCAACTTATTTTATATTATAATGTTTTTTTTATAAAATGGGAATGGTCTAAAAAGAAAAGATTATTAATTTAATAATAATCCTTTCTATACTTGATATAAATAACCCTCAATATTAATAGCGTATAATAGAGATTCAAATGAGAAGATATTGAGGGCGCTTCTAAGCTCATATATAAGATCATTGGTATTTATAGAACATGTCTATCTTACATATGGTTAGACAGAATTTGTTGGGCAGAACGATGCAGTGGAAGAAATTTGTTCTGCCCTCATTTGTTATTATATACAATATTATTCATTTTTTTATAAATTGTAACTATTTAGTTAATATATATGGATCTGTTGCTGCTCCTGTTCCACTTTTTATCTTGACATCTGATGTCAAGAATAATACCGGACGTACATGATTAGATTCTGTATAGAATACATGACTATTCGAAAATGTCTTATAATCAATGTTTCCTTTTGGTAACACTACAAATGCGCTGCCTGAAGACTTATTGTTAGTTGTCAGTGTCCATTGCCACTGAGAACTACTACATAACCAACTCTTCTGAGCACATTCTATTTTTGATGTGTTTTCTCCCCAAGTAGATATTCCTGTACTATCACATGTACTTCCTCCACTTGTTGCATACAAATAATCACTTGGGTACATCAACGCAACTTTTCCTGTCCATGTCGTTGGTCTACCTGGGTACACTGCTGTTCCATTTTCATATTGATACATCTGGGCTCTTGTTATTGCTGAAAAACTATATGCTCCTCCTAATTTCCATACATGACTTTGATCTACCATATTTTGATATGTACTATTTATTGTATTCCAATATGTTGTATTAAGCTCTGTCATCAATGATGCTTGACTCCAATCATTTGTATTTCCTGAATTCCATGCCATTGGCGTATTTCTATAGAATTGGCCTGCTGTTGTATAATTTCCCCAATATATGATCTTCATTTGACCATTAAATACTCCTATTATTCTATAGGCCTCTCCATTAAATGTCACAAAGTTGTTTGGATCTGGTCCTTGATATCTATTCGCTCCTGCTACATTTGGTAAATTATCTTTATTTACTAAATCACTTCCACTCATTCCAGCAGACTTAATTGTTACTTTTGGACTTACACTTGCTGTCTTTCCATTATTTCCTGTTGCTGTACATGTTAATGTATGACTTCCTACTGCTAATGTATTTAAGTTTGTTATTACTGTACTTCCATTCTTACATGTAACACTTCCTCCCATTCCTCCGAATGTTACAGAATATAATGTACTTACTCCTATGCTTGTCTTCTCTGTCATACTATATGCTGTTCCTGTATAACTACTTGTTATACTTGGTGTTGTTGTATCTATCTTACTTACTGTTACACTCTTCGCTGCAGATATATTCCCTACTGCATCTTTCGCCCATAAGTAATAAGTTCCATTTGCTGTTACATTCTTACTAAATGCATAATTATTTGTTGCTCCTACTGTTACCCAGCTTGTTGGCGTCGCACTACTTGTTGTCCATGCATATGCTACTACTCCACTATGTGAATCTGATAATGTTGCTGTTAATGTCTTACTTGTTGTCCAATTATCTGTATTTCCTCCTATAGCTCCCACTGTTGGTACTGTCGCATCTATATAATAGGTTCCACTTCCTTCTGTTTTAGAGTTTCCATATCCTCCTGTTGCTGATGCACTGATTGTATATGTTCCTGTTGTATTTAATGTTACATTTGCTGTTCCTGTATTTCCGTTTCTTGTTCCATTCTGCACTGCCCCATTATTGATACTATATGTGAAAGCACTTAGATTTTCTCCTATCTTTACTGTTGCTGATATTGTGATATTTACTGCTTTTACCCATCCTGTTGTCTGAATTGGTGAATAACTTATGATTGGCGCTGTTGCTGCTGTTATTGTAAATCTTCTTGTTCTTGTTGCTACATTCCCTGCTTCATCTGTTGCTTGATAGGTTATTGTTTGTGTTCCTATTATCGCACTTAATCCTCCTGTATAACTTAATGTTGGTCTTACTCCTGAATTATCTGTCGCTGTTACTCCTGTCATTAAATTATATCCTGCTACTTCATCTATTTTTAATGTCACATCATTAAACGTAATTACTGGAGGGGTTGTATCTATCTTATACGTTCCACTTGTTTTTACTTCTGTATTTCCACTATTATCTACTGCTGTTACTTCTATTTGATAATTTCCTGTACTATTTAATGTGATACTTTCTCCATTATTGATTGGTGTACTTGCTCCTCTTACTCCATCCTTTATAATTACATAAC
>JAAWCI010000018.1 GCA_022793145.1 Bacilli bacterium
AGATGTTGAACTTGAAGCAATTACACAAGACTTTGTAAATGAAAAAATGAATGCAATTGAAGCATTAAAATTACAACCAAAAGAATTAGATTTAACTGAATACAATGCTCAAATTGATAGATTTAATAAATTAGTAGAAACTGATTATACAGAAGAATCTTGGAGAGAAGCATTAGCTTATAAAAATCAAAGTATTGCTAACATCAAATTACAAAGTGATTTGAACTATTTCACAAGATCACAGTTAAAAAGAGCAATTGATGATTTAGAGAGAATCGATTTATATGATTATGCAAATGCAACTGTTAAAAAATTCATGGCAGATTACAAAACTGGTGATTATGAAGAAACAGTACATGAAGCAGCAATTAATAAATTGATCTTTGAATTAAGTTTACCAATTATGTCAAATCATACAATTATGTTAAAGAGTGAATTTGATAAACAAGTAGAAGAACTTAGAAAACAAGTAGAAGCAGCTCGTTTACCAATTGACCCAACAGCATTAGAAGAATTAAAAAATGATTTAAAAGAAAACTACAATGAAGCAGATTATACAAAAGAATCATGGAAAACAATTCAAGATTTAATTAAAGATGTTGAAAAAGTAGTAGCAGATGGTGGATTAAGAAGCGAGTTTAAAGAGGCAATGGATAAAATTGACTTATCAAACTTAGTATTAATTCCAAAAGTTGATGAGACAACCATTAACTTTACAAGCTCAAGTAATACAAATTACGCTAAATTGGGAGATACATTAACTTTAACATTTAGTGGAAATAAAGCACTTTCAAATGCTACAGTTACAATTAATGGAAAAGAAGCAACTGTGACAAAAACAGAAACTGGATTTACAGCAACTGTAACAGTAGAAGAAAATGATAAAGAAGGAAAAGTAAGTTATACAATTAATCCAGAAGGAGAAGAAGTTACACCAGTAACAAAAGAATCTAATATTATTGTAGATATGACATTACCAACATTAAATATTAGTGTACCAGCTCCAGATGGAACAAATAATTGGTATAAAACAACTCCAACTATTAGCATTGATGCTTTAGAAGATATTAATGGAATTGACTATGAAAATAGTTACTATACTGTAACTGTAAATGGGGAAGAAGGGGCAAGAAATTCATTATTAAATGGTGAAGCTCCAATTACCACAATTCCAGTAGACCCAGAAATTTCTGGAGAAATTGTTGTTAAAGTAGTTGCAATTGATAATGCAGGAAATGTAACAACAGTATCTAAAAATTTAAATGTTGATAAAGTATTACCAACAATTACAATTAGTAACACAGATGGAAGTAAGTCTGAAACTTTCAATGGTATTGGAGAGGTTCCAACATATTACTTCAATGGATCTGTTAACATTACAGCAACTGATAATATTATTTCAGTAGAAGGTTATCCAACAATTACCTTAAATGGAAATAGTTATATACCTGGAACAGAATTTGTTTCAAATCAAGTTAATATTATCGAAGTAACAGACGTTGCTGGAAATACAACACAAGTGAAAGTAGTCGTTGATACAGAAGCTCCAACAATCACTTTAACAAATAAAGAGAATGTAGAAGCAACTGGAAAAGATTATGAAGAGCAAGAAGGAACTGTAACATATTATAAAGAAACATTAAATCTTTCTATTCGTGATAATATCGATAAGGATTTAACAATTACTGCAACATTTACAAATGTAGATGGAGAAGTAAGTGATATTACATTAACAAAAGATGAAAATGGAGTTTATACATCATCTTTAACAGAAAATGGTAAATATGTAGTTACAGTAACTGATGATGCAGGATATACAACAACAAAAGTATTTGTAATTGATACAAAAGCTCCAGTAGTAACAGGAGTAAAACATGGAACACAATATAAGGATGAAACATTGATTGTTGAATTTGATGATTACTCTTTAGAAAGTGCAACATTAAATAAACAACCATTTACAAGTGGAAGCTCTATCATTGAAGAAGGAAAACATAGTTTAGTAGTCCTTGATAAAGCTGGAAACAAAACAACAGTTGCATTCATCGTTGATAGAACAGCACCAACTGTTACATTGACTTCAGAAGAAGTAGCAACTGAAATAGAAGATACTGAAAAAGTATATTACTATAAAAAACCAGTAACAATCACATTCGAAGATAGAGGAAATATTTCTCAATTCCCAGTATTAACTGGAAAAATATCATTTACAAGTGATAAAACAGATAAAACTGATATTGAAGAATATGAAGATAGAAACTTGTTAAGTGGAACAACTGTTGAAGAAGAAGGTACATATATTGTTACAACAAAAGATAAAGCTGGAAACACAACAACAGTGAAATTTATAATTGATCAAACAAGTCCAATTATTACAAAACCATTAGCTGGAGTTTATGGGGATGCAATTAATATTGAATTCACAGAAGGAACTGCTAAAATTGGTGAAGTAGAATATAAAAATGGAGACAGTTTTGACGAAGAGGGAACTCATACATTAGTAGTAACAGATGAAGCAGGAAATAAGACAGAAGTAACATTTACAATTGATAAATCTAAACCAATTATTGAAGGAATTCCAGCGAAAGGAATTAACAATAGTGGATTAGAAATTACAGTGACAGATGCTACAAAAACAACAGTAAAAATCGATGATGAAGTATTCATTGATAATGAATACATTCAAGATGGTAAAACATTTACTTATGATGTAGAAGGAACTCATACAATTGTAGCTATAGATGCAGCAGGAAATACTGAAACAGTAACATTTACAATTGATAAATCAGCTCCAACAATTAGTGGACTTGAAAATCCAAAAGCAACAGATACAGATGCAAGTGGAAATGTTATCAAGAAATATTTTGATAAAGAATTAGAACTTACATTTAATGATGCTACAGCTATTATTGTGACTGTAAATGGAGAAGAAGTAACATTGACAGAAGACAATAAATATTCATTCCAAGATGGAGAATATGTAGTGGTAGTAACAGATGAAGCAGGATTTACAACAACAGAAACATTTGTAATTGATACAAAAGATCCAATTATAACAGGTGTTCAACAAGACAAACATTATAATGAAAGACCAACAATTGAAGCAACTGATGATACTCTAGCATCTATTACGATTGATGGAAATCCATTCAATAATGATTATGCAGAAGGAGAACATACAGTAACAGCAACAGATAAACTTGGTCATTCAACTTCAATTAAGTTTGTCTATGACATTACAGCACCAACAATTACAGTTGTAGATGGAGAGAATGCTTATACTGAAGATGCAACAATTACAGTAGAAGCAAGTAATGAAACTTATACTATCCCAACAGCAACAGCAACAGATACATACTCAGGAGATAGAAAAGTTACATATACAGGAAGTGTAGATTTAACGAAGTTGGGAGAACAAACGATTACATATACAGCAACAGATGAAGCAGGAAATACAAGAACTGTAGTATTGACTGTAAATGTAGTAGATAGTGAAGCACCAACAGATTTAAATTATGAAATTTTAAATGGCTCAGAAGATGTAGTAAATGGTTGGTACATTAAGCCATTAAGAGTAAAATTAAGTGCTACTGATAATGGAACAGGTGTTACAAAATATGAATATCGTATTTTATCAAATGGTACACCAGTGACAGAATGGGTAACATTAGAAGATTTTGCTCAGCCAACATTTGAAATGCCAGAAAGTATTAATGGAAGCAAAATTACATTTGAAATGAAAGCATTCGATAGAGCTGATAATTCGATTACTAAAACAAGTAGTGAATATCAAGTTGACCAAATTGCTCCAAATGTAACAGCTACTATTGAACAAATGCCAAATGCAAATGGCTGGTATAAAGAAGATATTAATGTATTATTAAGTGGAAATGATGAAACAAGTGGAGTAACACATTTCTTATATCAAGTAAGTTTAGGAAATGATATTTGGACTGATGAAGCTCGTTTAGAAGCAACAGACGGAAAAGCAACCTTACCTTTAAATCTTGAATCATCAACATTATCATATCGCGTGATAGCAGTAGATGCAGCAGGACATAGATCTGTTGTAGCCACTAATGATGAAACATTAAAATTAGATAAAACGGCTCCAATAATTACTGTGGATGGTTCTATTAAAGAAAATAAAACAATTCAAGTAGAAGCATCTAAGAATGGAACATACACAAATCCAACAGCAACAGTAACAGATAATTTTGATAAAAATGTAACCGTATCATCTAATGGAACAGTTAATCTTAAAGAATTAAACAACTATGAAATTATTTATACAGCAACAGATGAAGCTGGAAACACAGCTACAATTGTATTAACTGTAACAGTTGATGATACAGAAGCACCAGTGATTACATTAAATGGTGATGCAGAAGTTACTCTTCTATATGGAAATATTTATCAAGATTTAGGAGCAACAGCAGAAGATAACTTAGACGAAATAGTCAATGTAACAGTAAATTATGATATTGATTCATATCAAGCTGGAAAAACATATACAGTAACTTATACAGCAACAGATAAAAAAGGAAATAAATCAACAGCAACAAGAAAAGTAACAATCAAAGAAGTAACAACAGGTGAAATAATTAAAGAAGCAAATGATTGCGTAGAAGGTAAAAACTGTTATGTAAAAACAGAAAAAGATGAAGATAATAATGATATAACAGAAAACTATGTTTGGTATAGTGGTCATTTATGGAGAATTATGACAGTTAACACTGATGGAACAGTAAAAATGATTACTGAGGATTCAGCAGCCGGATTTGCTTACTATGATGGAACATCAAGCTTATTCAAAGGAAGTTATGCAGAAAACTGGTTGAATGTTGATTTCTATAGCTCATTAAATAACCCATCTAAATATATTGTAGAAGCAAATTATTGTAATGCACGTGGAACAGCTCTTAATAATGCAAATGAAACATGCGCAGACCGTTATGTAATTAGAGAAAAAGTTGCATTAATTACTCTTGATGAATATAACTTATTAGGAGGAGCAAACAGTTTCTTAAATAACGGAGATCGATTCTATACTATTACAACTTCATCAAATACAGCTCTTGTAGTTGTGCACAATAATGGAGTTGCAAAAACTGGATATAAGAGTTGGGAACCATATGCGATGAGACCAGTTGTTACATTATCAGCAGATGTAAAAATAGCTTCAGGAAAAGGAACAAAAGCAGATCCATATTACATTCAAAACAATGAAACAGCAAAAGTTAATACACTTTTAAATAAACGTAATAGTGGAGAATATGTAACATTTGGAAATCAAACTTGGCGTATTATGCAAGTAGATGGAACTTCAACAAGATTGATCTTAGACGGATTCTTCAAAGAATCAGGAAAAGATACATATAAAGTTATGGAATATGGAACATATGGAACATTTGATATAACAAAAGAAGGCGAAGTAGCACATTACTTAAATAATACTGTATATAATACATTTAGTGATAAAGAAAAAGATATGTTATTATTAGCAAAATGGTATTATAATGGATACAGACTAGGACAAAATCCAAAGAAAACAACATTACTTGCTAGTACAAATTATACTTATGCATATGTTGGACTACCAAGTGTTGGAGAATTAATGTCTGGATCAAGTTCTACAGGACGTGTTGACGGACTTACAGCATGGACAATCAACTATAATGATGAATATGATGGATATTCTTGGTATTTAACAAGTTTAGGAGGTTCAGACTTTGCTTTAATGGCAGGAAGAGAACGTGCCTTAAGACCAGTTATTGAATTGAATCCAAACGTAATTATTACAGGTGGAAATGGTACAGCTGGAAATCCATATCAACTAAGTTATAAATAAAAGTATCACAAAAAGTGATACTTTTTTCTTGCAACAATTGACGAACAATTGTTCTTCTGATATGATAGTATATAGAAGTAAGAAGGTGTTTTTATGAGTTATGTACCATTATATATAAAAACGGATAACTCATTATTATCTAGTTTGATTAAAATTGAAGATTTGATCTTATATGCAAGAGAGAATAGTATTAAAACTTTAACTATTACAGATCAAAATATGTATGGAGTAATGGATTTTTATCATGCCTGTCGAAATAATAGAATTAAACCAATTGTAGGATTAGAAATAATGATAGAAAGACTCCCAATCCTTTTATATTGCAAAAATTATCAGGGCTACCAAAATTTATTAAAATTGGAAACTTTAAAAAGTGAAAGAGCCTTATCATTATTAGATCTAACGGATTATCACAATGATCTTATTTGCATTATTCCTTTCAGTAGCCTTTCTTTATTATCTGATCTTAAAAAGATATTCATAGAATTATATATTGGATATGCAAATGAAGAAGAAAGAAAACAATTATCAGAAGAGCTAGAATGTGTATATTGTAATCCAATTTTATATTTTGAAAAACAAGATGCTCTTTATTTACAATATTTGAATGGTATTAGAGAAGGCGTGACATTAGAAAATGTAGAAGATGATTATCATAATTATGCTTTTTCTATGATAGAAGAAATAAAAAAGAAATATCCAGAAAAAGATTTTCAAAATAATCAGAAAATAGAAAATGATTGTAATTTAATAATGGAGACTCATAAAAATTTGCTTCCTATCTATAACTGTCCTGATCATATTGATGCCCTTACTTACTTAAAACAATTATGTAAAGAAGGATTAAAAAGAATATTTGGAGAAATGGTTTCAAAAAAATATATTGAAAGATTAAAATATGAGCTTTCTGTTATTGAAGAGATGGGGTTTTGTAATTATTTTTTAGTAGTTTGGGATTATGTAAAATTTGCCAAAGAACACGATATTTTAGTAGGCCCTGGAAGAGGAAGTGCTGCTGGTTCTTTAGTAGCTTATTTACTAAACATTACGACAATAGATCCTATTAAATATAATCTTATGTTTGAGAGATTTTTAAATGCAATGCGAATAACAATGCCAGATATTGATATAGATTTTGAGTATACAAAAAGAGATCAAGTAGTGAAATATTGTATGGAGAAATATGGCATGAAAAAGGTTGCACCCATTATTACATTTGGAACATTGGGATCAAAGCAAGCTATTCGTGATGTGGGACGAGTTATGAATATTGAGATTTCACTTGTTGATCAAGTATGTAAATATTTAGATTCTAGAATTTCTTTAAAAGAAAATTATCAAAATAGCAAGAAGCTTCAAGATCATTTGAATACAAATCTGGAATTAAAAAAAATGTATCAAATATCTTTAAAATTAGAGGGTTTAAAGCGTCATGCAAGTATTCATGCTGCTGGTATTGTTATGTCGCAAGTTGATTTAGACGAAATAATCCCATTACAAAAAGCTGTAGATGGATATTTAACTGGATATTCTATGGAATATTTAGAATCATTAGGACTTTTAAAAATGGATTTTTTAGCGCTTCGTAATTTGACTCTTATTGCTGATACTTTAAAAGATATTCCTGAAAATTTAACATTTGATACTATAGAAGCAGAAGATGAAAAAGCACTGTCATTATTTACAACCGTTAATACAATGGGAATTTTTCAATTTGAAAGCGATGGAATGAAGAATTTCTTAAGAAAGTTTCGTCCAACAACGTTTGAAGATTTGTTTGCCGCCTTAGCTTTATATCGTCCAGGACCAATGAATAATATAGATTCTTATATTAAAAGAAAACATGGCAAAGAGAAAATTGATTATTTACACCCAGATTTAAAATCAATTCTAGAAAATACTTATGGAATTATTGTGTATCAAGAGCAAATTATGAATATTGCTAATGTCATGGCAGGTTATACATTAGGAGAAGCAGATATTTTAAGAAGAGCCATGAGTAAGAAAAAGGAATCTGTTTTATTAAAAGAAAAAGAGAGATTCATAAAACGTTCAATAGAACGAGGATATGAAGAAGAAATAGCGACTAAAGTATATAATTTAATTTTAAGATTTGCAGACTATGGATTTAATAGAGCTCATTCAGTCGCTTACGCAATGATTTCTTATCGTATGGCTTATTTAAAAGCACATTATCCTCTTTATTTCATGAAGCATTTACTAAATATGCATATTGGAAGTATCAAGACAAAAGACTATATTTATGAATGCAAAATAAATCATATTGAAATATTAAAACCTGATATCAACAAAAGTGGAAAAGAATACATTGTAGAAGAAAATGGAATAAGATTTCCACTTTCCAATATTAAAAATCTTGGAATTAATGCAGTGAATCAGATTATAGAAGAAAGAAAAAATGGATCTTTTATAGACATTTATGATTTTATAAAACGGTGTTATGGAAAAAGTATTAATATAAAAACATTACAAAGTTTAATAAAAGCGGGATGTTTTAAAACACTTGGTATGAATCAACAAACGTTAATTTATAATCTTGACCTGATTATTAACTACGGAGAATTAGTAAAAGATTTACCAGAAGAATATGCATTAAAGCCAGAATTAGAAGAAAAACAAGAATATACCAATCATGAATTAATGGAGCACGAGTTAGAAATTTTTGGTTTTTATTTGAGCAATCATCCCGTAACAGAATATAGACTTAAATTAAATGAAAATTTATTATTATCAGAAATAGAAGAATATTTTGATAAAAATGTAACGATCATTGCTTATGTAGATAAGAAAAAGGAAGTAGGTACAAAAAATAATGATACCATGTGTTTTATTACAGGAAGTGATGAAATATCTAATTTAGATATTGTGTTATTCCCAAAAACTTATGAACAATATCCAAATATAGAAATTGGGAATATTATTCAATTTTATGGAAAGGTAGAAAAACGATTTGACAAATACCAATTAATCGTAAGAACTCTAGAGGTATTAGAATAAATGCTTGTCATTTGTTCTTTTTTCTATTATAATAAAAGAAGAATAGGATGTGATACTATGAAAAGAAGAGGATTTACATTACCAGAAGTATTGGGAGTTTTAACTATATTAGCGCTTCTCGCTCTTTTAATTACCCCAGTTGTTTCAAAAACAATTAAGAATAATAAGCAAAAATTGTATGATGATCAAATTAAAATCATTGAAAGAGCAGCGAGAGATTATGCAATTAAGAACACCGATGTCTTACCAGAAGAAGGATCAATTGCTTATGTTACATTAGGGGAAATTAAGCGTTCAGGTGTTTTACAAGAAGAAGTTAGAAATCCAATTACAAAAGAATTGTTTCCAGATGACTTACAAATTAAAATAGCCTTAGAAAATAATCAATATGTTTATGAAGTAGTAAGAACAGAAGTAGAAGGAATAAAACAATAATGATAGTGATAAATAGAACATGATGTCTCTTTATAAGTGTAGATAAAGAATGTAGTTTTAGATTTTAAGGAATTTCATTTTATTTTTAAAGATGAGTGTTAAATGACTTATCTTTTTGTTTAATTTTCAAAAAATCTCTTTGTAGGAATGGCAAATCTTGGTATAATAATATAAGGTGATACTATGAATAAGACTAAGATTATTGCAACCATAGGTCCAGCCAGTAGTGACGAAACAACATTAAAATCATTAATTACAGATGGAATGGATGTTGTTAGGCTTAATTTAACACATGCAGATTATGATTTCTGTACAGATGTTATTGATAAAATCCATAAATTAAATGAAGAATTAAAAACAAATGTTTCTATTATGTTAGATACTGAAGGACCAAATGTAAGAGTTGGAAAATTTGTTGGCGGGAAAGCTTTCTTAGCTAAGGGTGATTACATTCGTATTTATATGGAAGATCTAGTTGGAGATAGTACAAAGTTTAGTGTCAATTATAAGGGGTTATTAAATGATGTAAAATATAACTCTATTTTAAAATTGGATGATGGAATGATTGAATTAGAAGTAGTGGAAAAAGGGACAAATTATTTACTTTGTGAAGTCTTAAAAGAAGGTGTAATAGAAGATAACAAGGGTTTAAATGCGCCAGGAATTAAATTATCAATGCCTTTTTTAAGTAGTAAAGATAAAAATGATATTTTATATGCTAATCAAATGAAAGTAGATTTTTTAGCTTTATCCTTTGTATCGAGTGCTGAAGATGTTTTAAGTGTGAATGATATCTTAATTGATTTAAATAATGATCATATTGGAATTATTGCAAAAATAGAAAATGAAAGAGCAGTGGAAGAAATTGATGACATCATAAAAGTAAGTGATGGAATTATGATTGCTAGAGGAGATCTGGGTGTAGAAGTACCAATGGAGCGAGTTCCAGGTATTCAAAAGAGTATCATTAGTAAATGCCATAATATGGGGAAAGTAAGTATTGTAGCAACAGAATTATTAGCTACTATGGAAACAAATACAAGACCAACAAGAGCAGAAGTATCTGATGTTGCCAATGCAGTTTTAGATGGAGCAGATGCAGTTATGCTATCTGGAGAAACAACAGTAGGAAAATTTCCTATTGAGACTTTGTCAATTATGGAAAAAATTATTGAATCAGCAGAAGAAGATATCAATTACTTAGAATTATTAGATAAGGCAATGAGAACAGAAAAGCAGGATATTACAGGAATGATAGCTTATAGTGTTGCAGAATGTGCTGATAGATTAAAATGTAAAGCTATTATTGCACCTACTATTAGTGGTTACACAGCTAGAAAAATGAGTCGTTTTCGTCCAAGTTGTCCAATTATTGCGGTGAGCCCTGATATGAATACCGTAAAAAGTTTAAATCTTCATTTTGGAGTAACTCCTGTACTTATTGAAGATTTAAGTTCGTTTGATAAAATTATAAAACGTTCAAAAGAGATTACAAAATCATTAATGGATACAACAGAAGGCGATAAAATAATTGTAACAGGAGGATATCCATTTAAAGAAGTCAAACATACGAATTTTATGAAAATAGAAGAATTATAAAAGGAAAGTGATAACATGTATAATCTAGGAGAGCAATTTGAAATGAACCATGAGCTAGCCCTTATGAATCAAAAACAAATCATAAGAGGACAGAAATACCGTATTACAGTTTTAACAGAACGCTTGTTACGTTTAGAATATAGTGAAACAGGTAATTTTTTAGATGCTCCAACCAATCAAATATGGTATCGTGCTTTACCAGAATGTAAATATGATAAAAGAGAAGATAATACTTATTTGGAAATTGAAACCGATTACTTAAAACTTTATTATACAAAAGAGAAGCCTTTTTATGGTGGTAAAGTAAATCCAATGTCTAATTTAAAAGTAGAACTTAAAAATACCGATAGAGTTTGGTATTATGGACATCCAGAAGTACGAAATTTTGGAGCTCCTGGTACAGAACTTTCAGATAAACATGGGAAAGTTCATTTTAGAAAAGCTCTTTATTCTATTGAAGGATTTGTTAGTATTGATGATTCAAAAACAGATATTTTAAATCCAAATGGGACATTATCTCCTAGAGAAACAGAAGAAATTGATTTATATCTGTTTTGCTATAATAAAGATTTCGATTTATGTTTGAAAGATTATTTTGCCATTACAGGAAAACCAGCCTTAATACCTAGGTATGCTCTTGGAAATTGGTGGAATCGAAATATCACTTATAATGATGTAGAATTAAAAACTTTAATTGATGATTTTCATCGCTATGAAATTCCGTTATCTGTTTTATTGTTAGATAAAGATTGGCATGTTAGAACTTATGAAAAAGCAAAACATTTAATGACTGGATTTACTTGGAATAAAGAACTATTTCATTCACCAACAGAAATGGCTAATTATCTTCATTCAAAAGGAATTCGATTGGGACTCAATATTAGTCCGATGGAAGGCTTTTATCCAATCGATGAATATTATGAAAAAGCAAAAATGTATTTAGGTGCAGATGAGAGAGGAGTGATTCCTTTTAATGTATTTGAACCAAAAATAGTTGATGTTTATTTAAAATTATTTATTCACCCCTTAGATGCGGGAGGAGCAGATTTCTTTTGGATAGATTATTTTGATAAGCAGAAAATAGCAGAACTACAGTTATTAAAGCATTATCAATTTTATGATATGACAAGGAATTACAAAAGAAGACCAATGGTGCTTGCTAGGAATACTTTTGTAGCTCCGCATCGTTATCCAGTTTTATATTCGGGAAAAACCACAGTAGGTTGGGATACCTTAAAGAAAATACCTCTTCATAACTTAGCTGCAGCAAATATGGGAGTAAGTTTTTGGAGTCACGATATTGGTGGGTACTTTAAAGGGATAGAAGATAGTGAGCTTTATATTCGTTATGTTCAGTTAGGCGTATTTTCTCCGATCATGAAATTTGGTGCAGAAGCAGGAAAATACTATAAAAGAGAACCTTGGCGTTGGAGTATGAAAACCTATGGAATAACAAAAAATTATTTACAATTGCGCCATAAATTAATTCCATATCTTTATACAGAAGCTTATAAATATCATCAATTTGGAACCCCTTTAATAGAACCGATTTATTATCAATATCCAGAAATGGTGGATGACCCATTATATAAAAATGAATATTATTTTGGAAGTGCGTTTTTCGTCTCACCAATTACAAAAAAGAAAGATTATGTCATGAACCGAGTTGTCCATAAATTCTTTATGCCAGATGGAATTTGGTATGACTTTGTAACAGGAAAAAAGTTTCCAGGGGGAAGGAACTATACTACATTTTTTAGAGATCAAGACTACCCAGTATTTGTGCGTGCTGGCTCTATTATCCCTCTTGGAGAGAATGATAACCCAAATGATACAACACCACCGAAAAATATGGAGATTCAGATTTTTCCAGGAAAAAATAATGTGTATAAACTTTATGAGGATGATGGTGTCAGCGATTTATATCGAAAAGGATTTTATCTATTAACATCAATTGATTATAATTATATGCCAAACAATTATACAGTTATTGTAAGAGCATTAGAAGGAAAAAGTGGAATTGTACCAGCAACTAGAAATTATAAGTTCAGATTTCGAAATACGAAACAATCTAAAGATGTTATTGTTTACTTTAATGAAACAAAACTAGGATATGAATCTTATGTAGAAGGACCTGATTTTATTGTAGAAGTAAAAAATGTAAAAACAATTGGTCAGTTAACAATTAATTGTAAAGGGAAAGATATTGAAATAGATGCAGTTCGTTTAATCAACGATGATATTGAAGGAATTATTAGTGATTTACAGATAGAAACAGAATTAAAAGAAAAAGTAGATGCAGTTTTGTTTAACCCAGAATTAACAGTTAAGAAAAAAAGAATTGAAATTCGCAAAATGGCTAATCGAGGAATATTAGAACGTAAATTTATGAAATTATTCTTAAAATTGTTAGAATATATTGATCAAGTGTAAAAAAAACTTGAATATTATAAAAACTTATATTATAATATTTGACATAGAGCAAATCAAAAACGGAAGATAAAAGTAGTAGGAAATGAAAGTATTATAGAGAGCAGATGGTTGGTGAAAATCTGTATATCAAATTTCTGAACTTGTTTATCTAGTTCTACTTTAAAGTAGCGGAGCTCATTCGTTAACAGAGTAAGTGCATAATAAAATATTATGAAGTAAGGTGGTACCGCGGGTTATACTCGTCCTTACATCATGATATTTTTTTGTTGGGAGGGATTTTATGGAACGTATTATTGCATCAATTATCGTTTTAGTATTCATTTATTTGCTGTATATAGTTACAGTTATTCATAATAAGGATAAAATAAAAAAATTTGAAAAAAGTGGGCAGGCAGCTTTTATTATTAAAAAGTATAAGCTTACAATTTCTAAAATCAATATGAAAAATTTTGCACGTCTAATCGCATTTACAAATAGTTTTATGATCGCACTTGTTTTTTTCATTACTGATTTTATAGAAAATTATATTTTAAAATTATTAGTTGGATTTATAATATTACTTCCAACAATTCTACTCTGTTATCATTTGATAGGAACGTTTTATAAGAAGAAAGAAGGTAAATAATATGTACGATTTTAAAAAAATAGAAGAGAAATGGCAAAAATATTGGGATGAAAATGAAACATTTAAAACAGATATTTGGGATTTTACGAAACCTAAATTTTATGCACTTGATATGTTTCCGTATCCATCAGGAGTAGGGTTGCATGCAGGGCATCCAGAAGGATATACAGCAACGGATATTGTATCACGTATGAAAAAAATGCAAGGATATAATGTATTACATCCAATGGGATGGGATGCTTTTGGTCTTCCAGCAGAACAATACGCAATCAATACAGGAAATCATCCTGAAAAATTTACATTTGAAAATATTGGAACATTTAAAGGACAATTAAAATCATTAGGGTTTTCTTATGATTGGAGTAGAGAATTATCTACAACAGATCCAGATTATTATAAATGGACTCAATGGATTTTTAAACAGCTATATGAGGATGGATATGCAAAATATATTGACATGCCAGTAAACTGGTGCGAAGAATTAGGGACTGTATTATCTAATGATGAAGTAATTGATGGGAAAAGTGAACGTGGAGGGTATCCAGTAATTCGAAAAAATATGAAACAATGGGTTATGGATATCCCAGCTTATGCAGAAAAATTACTAGAAAATTTAGAAGAGCTTGATTGGCCAGAATCAACCAAAGAAATTCAAAGAAATTGGATTGGAAAATCAATAGGAGCTTTAGTAACATTTAAAATAATGGATTCTTCTTATGATTTCACCGTATTTACAACGCGTCCAGACACTTTATTTGGTGCTACTTACTGTGTACTTTCTCCAGAACATAAAATCGTAAATGAAATTACAACAGAAGAGTGTAAAAAAGAAGTGGAAGACTATCAAAAATTATGTGCAACAAAATCAGAATTAGAAAGGACAGAATTAAACAAAGAAAAAACTGGTGTATTTACAGGAGCTTATGCAATTAACCCTGTGAATAAGGAGCAGATTCCAATATGGATTTCTGATTATGTTTTAGCTACTTATGGTACTGGAGCAATCATGGCTGTTCCAGCTCATGATGAAAGAGATTATGAATTTGCAAAAAAATTCAATATTCCAATTATTCAAGTTTTAAAAGATGAAAATAGTGATGTTGGTATTCGTGAAAGTGCTATGACAGGAGATGGAATTCATATCAATTCAGGCTTTTTGGATGGACTAAATAAAGAAGATGCAATCAAAAAAATGGTAGACTGGTTAGAAGAACACAATATAGGAAAAAAACAAATCAATTATCGTTTGAGAGATTGGATTTTTGCACGTCAACGTTACTGGGGAGAACCTATTCCTATTGCTCATATGGAAGATGGAACAATGGCAGTACTAGAAGATTCTGAACTTCCTTTAATTCTACCAAAAATGGAAGATTATAAAGGTAGAAATGGGAAAGCCCCATTGGAAAATGCCGAAGAGTGGAAAAATGTTGTAATGAACGGACAAAAAGGAATTAGAGAAACTTCAACAATGCCAGGAAGTGCAGGGTCTAGTTGGTATTTCTTAAGATATATTGATCCAAAAAATGAAAATGCGATTGCAGATCCAGAATTATTAAAACACTGGTTGCCAGTAGATTTATATGTAGGCGGTCCAGAACATGCAGTAGGGCATTTATTATATTCAAGATTCTGGAATGAATATTTATACGATAAAGGAATTGTACCAGTAAAAGAACCATTTCAAAAACTAGTTCATCAAGGAATGATTCTAGGAGAAAATGGAATAAAAATGGGAAAACGCTATCCAAAATATGTTGTAAATCCATCCGATGTAGTAAATACTCATGGAGCAGACTCATTACGTTTGTTTGAAATGTTTATGGGGCCACTCGGTGCAGATAAACCTTGGAGTCAAACTGGGCTTGATGGTTCTAAGAAATTCCTAGATAGAATTTATCGTATTTTTGAAGAGGGTAAAGTAGTAGACGAGGAAACATTAGAACTTGAAAAAATTTATCATCAAACGGTAAAGAAAGTAACAGAAGATTATGAAACTTTGAATTTTAATACAGCAATCAGTCAAATGATGATTTTTATCAATGCGGTATATAAAAATGAAAAAATATCAAGAAAATATGCAGAAGGTTTTATTCAATTATTAAACCCAGTTTGTCCTCATATTACAGAAGAAATATGGAGTATCTTTTTAGGATATGATACAACAATTGCAACATCTTCATGGCCAGTTTATGATGAAGCAAAAACGATTGAAGATACTTATGAAATGATTGTTCAAGTAAATGGGAAAGTAAGAGGAAAATTAATTGTAGAAATGAATACATCAAAAGAGGAAATGGAACGTCTTGCTTTAGAAATAGAAAACGTGAAAAAGAATATTGAAGGAAAAGAAATTGTAAAGATGATTACAGTTCCTAAAAAATTAGTTAATATAGTTGTAAAATAAGGACTTATAGTCCTTTTTTATTTAAATTAGAACAGCTAGAAATGATAAAGAATATTGATTATTACCAAAAAGTCTTTATTCTAGGTATATTAACAAAATATGGAGTTAAATTTACTACTTTATAAAATAATATCATTCTTAAAATATAATAAAATATAAAAATGAAAGATTATCATTTTTATGGTATAATCAAATTAAAAAAAAGGAGGTATCTACAATGATAGAAGAAATAAAAAAACAGGTATGTAAACTACTAGATAAAGATAATTCTGGTCACGGAATGGAACATGTCAATAGAGTATTGAATTTATCTTTGAAGTTTGCTGAAATAGAAAATGCAAATAAAGATATAGTTGCTTTAATAGCATTATTGCACGATGTTGACGATTATAAATTATTTGGAATGGAAAGTGCTGATAATTTAACAAATGCTAAAAATATTTTAAAACAATGCTCTGTCGCGGATAATATTAAAGAGCAAGTTTTAAATGCTATTAAAACCATTGGATATAGCAAAAGATTAAAAGGAATTAGTCCAACAACACTTGAGGGTATGATAGTATCGGATGCTGATATGTGTGACGGAATTGGGGCTACTGGTATACTTCGTAGTTATCAATATAATCTAGCACATGACAACTTGTTTTTTGATAAAGATATATATCCTACGTTAAATATGTCAGCAACTGATTATATGACAAAAAAAGTTGGAACGGTTGTTACTCATATGTTTGAAAAACTATTTAGACTGAAAGATTTAATGCTAACTAATTCTGGAAAAAAAGAGGCATTAGAAAGGCACAATATAATGGTTTTGTTTCTCTATCATTTTTTAGAAGAAGAAAACGTTCCAGAGTGGATTAATTATTTAGATAATTATCTAACTGAAGACAGAAATAATTAAGCATTAATTATAATCATTACAATTTTTCATTACTGCTAGATTGAATATTTAAATAATAGTAAAATTATTTTGCTACATGCTTCATGCTACATAATAAGGGTAATACTATACCTTATTATGACGAAGACTTGAGTGGCTATGCCACTAAGTCTCGTTTTTATAAATAGATACTCTTATACTGTGCAATGCCATAGTAT
>JAAWCI010000019.1 GCA_022793145.1 Bacilli bacterium
GGCAACATAATATACAATCCACAGTTATCTTAAGTATATTATATAAAATTAGAGAGAAATACGAAAGGAGTAATGATAATATACTAGTCAGTATTAAATACAAAATCTCTCTTGTAACTGACTATATATATCATACAAGGCATATATGAGTAACTTGATATTATATAGAAAAATATGTTTAAAAGAAGCACATGACATTCGAGAAAGATTATTTCAAATTATAGATAATGGATATAGAGATACAAGAAAATGGTTTACAGAATCTTTAATTGGTGCATTAAGGTTTCAAAATCCATATGCAGATGTTGGTAATGAAGTTGTTATTCGAATTATAGTAGAAGAAGAATTTTTTCAACATAGAGAGCTGTCAAAAATAGTTTTTGAGAAAAATCAAGGATATAAATTTTATCGAAACACTAGTATTTCTGGTCCGATTATTGTTTGTCCTACGCATTTAGTAACAACAAAGTTTAGTAGTTATGGAATGCAAGAAGAAGCAATCCATACACTTAATGGCCATATATCTGGAATAGAGCTATTTGGACTTAATGAGATGTCTGATTTATATATAAGGGAAAATTTTGGAGTAGAAAATCCAAAAGATGTAATTACTTCGTTTGCTCCCTCAACAGACAACTATTTTTATATTGCGATGCCGCAAGATTTAGGACTTGCCTTGAAACATGAACATTTGATTTTTTCAGAAGGAATGGCCGAGAATAGGAAACGCATTGTTTCAAAAGATATCGAGTTAATTCGTAAAGTGAGTCCTAGTATGCCAACTTTACTTGCAGTAGAATTAATTGAAGATTCTTTTGCAAAAGAATGGGTTCGCAGTTTAGAAAGAATGCAAATAAGAGAATTAGATTTAAGTGACATTTTAAAAATAAATCCTTGGATTAAAAATGTAGAATTGATTGATATGGATTTGTCAAAAGGGGATTATAAAGTATATCAGCATATGGGAAATAATCAAAGATTGTTACATCGCCCAAAAGAAAAACCGATATTAAAACCATTAACAACTGAAGATTTGAATAAAGTACAAGAATTATTGAAAAATGGAAAGATAGAAGAGGTAATTTCTAAATATTTTCCTATATTACTTGATATGAAAGATTGTTATCAATTAGATCCAAAACATATTGATGATGCATTTGAACATACGATGAAAGGAACTGTTGCACTAACTCAAGTAATTCAAACTCTTTCTTTTTCGAGTGAATTAACAGAAGAAGATATTTTTATCATGCAACTAGCTATTCTATTTCATGACATTGGAAAACCTTATACAACTTACGAAAATGAGGTAACAAGATATACACAATTTACTTATCATTATGAAAAGATTGGGATAGATCTTATTGACCAAATTTTTCAAAATTATAAAAATAAAGAAATGCTAAAACAATTAGCTTCTATTTCTATTGTAAATGGAAAAAGAAAATATCACCATTTATTTGAGTCTTTGAAAGAAATATTAGGGGAAGAAAGAGAAAAAGCCATTTGGATGACATTTTTGATAAAGGTTGCCCATATCATGACATTAAAACCACAAAAGTTTTCAGCTTATTATCAAGAGTGTCTAAATTATTTACATCACTTTTTATATTATAACGATCGATCTTGGAGAAAAGAAAACGCAGACAATCAAATAATTACTCCTGTTTTGGTAGCCCAGCTTTCATCATTAGAATCTACATTACAGCCAAGCTATCAAATACAGAATGAGACATCTACAGAACTTGTAGAACCAATTTTATTAGATCTTTTGAATACTGAGTTAAATCAATTTTATGCTCACGATTTTTTTGCCAAAAAGGATCAATATTCTAGTTTATTACCACAAATGAATTTCATTGAAGCTGTAACTGTATTGAAAAAATCTCCTGTTTTTCCATTATTCCAAACAGAATTGTCAGGGATTCGGATAGATGCTTTATTAAATAGCAAAGTTCATGGAGTTTATCACAATGAAAAAGTTGCTTTTTTCGCAACTCTGATTGCATTAAATGAGGAATGTTCTATGAAAGAAATTTCATTATTGTTAAAAGCTGCAATTTATCATGATTGTGGAAGAGTAAATGATCATGATGAAACAAGACATGGAATATTAGGTGCTAAAAAATTTCAATCATTATTTCAAGATACCATTTCTTCTGAAGATATGAGAATAATTTCTTTTATGATAGAAGCCCATGCAATTGCAGATAGTAGTATCAAAGAGTTATTAGTTAAATATCAGGTTTCAAAAGAAGAACAAGCCTTATTTTTCAAATTGACAAGTATTTTAAAAGATGCAGATGGGTTAGATAGAATACGTATTTCTATGGATCTTCCATATTCAAAGCTAAATCCTAATTATCTTAGAACTGAAACAGCTTTAAAGTTAATAAAAGTAAGTCATGAACTTAATGAATGTTATCAAAAACAATATTTTTATCAGGGAAAATTATTAAAAAGAAAACTTTATCAAAAATCTAGTTTGTATATCGAAGATTAGAGTTGGAAATATTAAATATGATTCCAATCATAATCATATAACTTAATAAGCTAGAACCCCCATAACTGATAAAAGGAAGAGTAATACCAGTAATTGGCATTAGTCCAAAAGTCATTCCAATGTTTTGAAATTGCTGATAAAGAAGCATTCCTAAAATACCTGATATCACGTATTTATCAATTTTTTCACGACTATGGATGGCTAAAAAAATAAGTTTGATATCGAAAAATAAGATAAGACTAATTAAAATACAAGATCCAAGAAAGCCAAAATTACTAGCATAAACAGCAAAGATGAAGTCTGTTTGAGGTTCTGGAAAGTAAATAGGTGTGTTATTGAATCCGTTTCCCAATAGTCCTCCAGATCCAATTGCACTCATTCCGTGTTCTAATTGAAAGCCCGATGTATTCGACCAATCTAATAACCGGTCAATACGCAAGAAGAAAGAAGTTCCAAAAATTTTAACAAACAAATCTTTGTTGAAAAAATAAAGCAGTAATAAAAATGTAAGGAATAAAGCAATAATTGATAGACCTAAAAGAAACCACCGATATCGAATGCCAGAGATAAATAGCATAGTAATTGTAATTAGTAAATAAATAAGTACAACCCCAGTATCAGGTTCTAAAAAAGTCAAAATACTTGGAATAAGAACTATTATTCCTACTTTTAATAAAAATAGAAGTTCTTCTTTTATAGAAGGGTTTTTATATTTTAGGTGAAATTCTTCGATCATTCTTCCTAGTGTAATAATTAGAATGATTTTCATAAATTCACTTGGTTGTATTGTTCCAATACCTGGAATAGAAAACCAGCATCGAGCATTGTTAATTTCTTCTCCAAAAAATAATAGGAGTACAAGAAAAATGGTTCCAATAATATATAGATACCAAGCATATTTATAAATCCATTCTTTTCCTAAAAACATCATAAAATAGACAAGAATAAAGCCAACAAAATACCAAGCCATTTGTTTCAATGCTAAATCAGATAAATAACTTGGAAGTAATGAAGTAGCGCTCCAAATTGTTAAGATGCTGATAATAGCAAATAAAACGATTGTAATAGGAAGCCATAACTCTGTTTTATATCTTGATATTCTTTTCATATTGATCACCTAATTTTAATATTACAACAAAGTTTTATCTTATTCAACGAACTTCCTATAATGTGACAATCTTTTCAAAGAAAAAAGAAAATGTATTCAAATAATAAAATTTATAGTATAATGTTAACAGGGTGATTAGATGGAATATCTTCAATATATTATTATCATATCTGTATTATTAATTATTGCAATTGCAATTACGAAGTCAAAGAGGAAAGATTTTAAAATTGAAATAAATAAGTTAATTGAATGTTTAGGTGGAAAAAAGAATATTATCAAATATGAAGCAAATAAATCTAGATTTATTGTGACACTAAATGATGTTACAAAAGTAGATAAGGGTGCTATTCAAAAGTTAGGGGCTCAAGGTATTGTGGAAATTGATAATCAATTAAAAATTATTTTGGGTCCTGATGCAAAACAATTACAAAAATATATTGATGAGTTAAAGTGATAAAAAACATCACTTTTTTTCATATTTCGACAAAATTCGACAAAAGATTAAGATATAATATTGGGGAGAGGTGAGAAAGATGAATTTGTTTGAATTCACATTAGTCAATATTGTATTTACTTTATTTCCATTATTGATTTATTTAATTTATGTAGCGTATAGTTCTAGTATTTCCAAAAAAGAAACGAATTTATTTTTGGAATTTGCGCTTTTTTCTTCGATTTATTTGGTAATTCGATATGGAAAAACAATAGATGGGGAGAAGCTTCCTATTCTAATCATTAATGTACCGCTTATTATAGCATATTTAAAAAGAAGACCAATTGGGATTGTATTAATTAGTAGTTTCTTAGTTTTGTATTATCAATGTTATTTTAATTCATCTTGGATATTATTAATTATAGAATACACTCTTTATTTGGTCTTATTTTTGATAAAAGAGAAAAATAAAATTTCAGATAGAATTATGATTGTTTTATTTTTAATTATTAAAGCTCTCTTTTTTGGATATTTTTCTTTTCAGAATTATTATGAAGAAATTCCATGGAATCAGTTTCTAATAGAAATTGTTACTATGATTTTATTATTAATGGTTGTTACCTATGTAAGTGTTTTGTTATTTCAAAAAGGAGAAGAAATATTAAAGTTACATATGACAATTAAGGAATTAGAAAAAGAAAAACAAATTCGTATGTCTCTTTTCCAAATTACTCATGAAATTAAAAATCCAATTGCTGTTTGTAAAGGATATTTAGATATGTTTGATGTAAATAATAAAGAACATAGTCAAAAATATATACCAATCTTAAAAGAGGAAATAGAAAGAACTTTAATTTTATTGCAAGATTTTTTATCTATTCAAAAGATAAAAGTGGAAAAAGATATTTTAGATATGAATTTACTTTTAGAAGAGATTTTAACAAGTTTAGGACCCATGTTTAAAGAGAAAAAAATAGAAGTTAGTTCGAATATTATTGATGACGAAATTTATATGAACGGTGATTACAATCGGTTAAAACAAGTTTTTATGAATGTTTTAAAAAATAGTATTGAAGCAATGACAAATGATAGAAAGCATAAGCTTCGGATAGAAGTAGGATCCCTAAAAGATGAAGTAGAAGTAAAAGTCATTGATAATGGGGTAGGAATAGAAAAAGAAAATTTAAAGAAAATTAAAAATCCATTTTTTTCAACAAAGCAAAATGGAACTGGTCTAGGTGTATTTTTATCTAGTGAAATTGTGAAAGCTCATAATGGTAAGATTGATTTTATTTCTGATGAAAATGGTACAACAGTAGTTGTGGTTTTCCCAAAGGATATGAAATAATTTATAAAAACTCATTTCAATATAGAAATGAGTTTTTAAATGCTATTTATTGATAATTTCAGCTTTGCATAATGATACAAATGCAGGATTACTGTTGTTATTTCCGACGACAACAACTATACCATATTCGCTTCTTAAAATAGTTCCTTGCGCGACTGTTTGACCACTAGTATTGATATCTACGTTAGGTATCTCATCAGGAAGATAAGAATGTATTGCTGCTTCGCAGTTTGCATCACATCCTATTGGGGTTGATATTGGTGCTGGAAGATAAGTGATTGTAATAGATCCGATTCTACAAATTGATAATGCTTCTTCAGGAGTTCCCTGAGTATTAATTAATTGGAAAAGGCTAGAATTTGGATTATTATTTGGACCAGGGAGGAAGGCTTCCAGGTCTTCCACTTGCATTATTTCCACTTTCCATAGCAACAATGGGTGATACATTTCTTATCATTTTTGATTTTTTTAAGAACTCTTTCATAATCAACTTTATTCCTCATATTTCCTTCTCCTTTCTGCTTTAACATATTCGGAGAATTGATATATAGCAATTATGAATGCATCATAAAATAAAAAAATAGTTAAAATTTAACTATTTTGCTTCAATGTAAATTGTTTTATCAAATTCATGTTGGGTTAAATCAATTTTTTGTAGTTCCTCTGTAGATATTAAGAAAAAGTCATGTAATAACAGATTTTCTTTTGTGGATACAACTGGATCATCCCAAGTAAGATCTAAATGGTACCAGGTTCCATCCACATATACAAAATTCCAAACATGATTTGTACTTGAAATTTTGTAATTTTTAATACCTAATTTATTAAGAAATAGAGCCATTGCATCACTATATCCACTACAGAGAGCTTTTCCTTTCATAAGAGGTCCTATAGCTTTATGTGATGGTTCTTGTAAGCTTAATTGTTTATTATTTTTAATTGCTTCAGCACGTTCTTCATCATAAACGCTATTTTCAATAATATAATCATGAATAACTTCTATCTTTTTTCTTAAACTCATGTCATCTGTTATCGTTTCATTTATAATATCATCTATAATAGAGTTTAATTCATTTTGTTCTGTTGTCGTATATAGTCGTACAGTTTCAATTGTTACTTTTCCTAGATTGTTTAATGTAATATATAATTTATCATAAGAATTATATGGATGTACAAAATTATTGATACTAGATAAAGTAGCCGAATCATTTGCTAATTCTTTGACATCATCTATACAACTAGGATAAATATCTGTTTCACAGAAGAAGCTAAAATTATTCCATCCACGATTTAAATAAGTATAAATAATATTTTTTAAATCTTGCTTTGATGTCGGTTTAAAATTATCAGTTTCTTGTACAAAAGAAAAATTATTTAAGAGTGCATATCGATTACTTTCTTGAATAATAATTTCTCTTTTATATATAACATTATTTAATACGAACGTTACAATTGGCTCATGAAAAATGGCAATTGTAGCCGCAAGACCAATTAAAATTAAGAATGAAAACGCTTTCTTCATTTTATCACCACTTTTATTATACAACAAAAAGTTAAAAATTATAAAAAAAGAAGTAAAAATTTACTCCATTGCATTAACTTTTTTTGTTAATCTTGATTTATTACGAGCACAAGTATTTGCTTTTACAACACCTTTAGAAGCAGCCTTGTCAATTCTCTTAATAGCAGTTTTTAAATTTTCAGTTGCTTTTTCTTTGTTATTTTCATTTACTGCTTTTTCTACATTTTTAATAGCAGTTCTCATACTTGCTTTGTATTCATTATTTCCTACTTTTTGTTTTGCGATTTGTTTTACTTTTTTCTTCGCATTTTTCATATTTGGCATAGTTTCACCACCTCTCAGCAAACTCAGTACTTATAATTTTATCGCATAATCTTAAAAAAAGCAATAAAATAATGCATTTTCGGGAAAAATATGTATGGGTGATAAGATGAAACATGAAGTTGATTTAAAAAATTATACTATTCGAACTGATTTGGCGCTTGAATCGATAGAAAATAATAGTATTGATAAAATAAAACAAGAATTTGAATCCATTGAAGATATAAAAGTTACAACTACTTATTTGGATGAAAAAAACGGGAAAAAAATTGATAAAAAAGAAGGTATTTATATTACGATTGAATTTGAAGATGTTACAGATCATAATAATTTGTTAAATGTAGAGAAGGTATTTTCTGATAAATTAAATTTTATTTTAGAAAAAGAAAATATTAAAGAAGATGACTTAGGTTTAATTATTGGACTTGGAAATGAGCATTCAACACCTGATGCGTTAGGTCCTTTAGTGATTGATAAAATTATTGTAACAAATCCACTATATATATATGGAGATTTGGAAGATGGTTATAGAAGAGTTTGTGCAATAAGTCCAGGAGTGACAGGAGAAACTGGAATAGAAACAAGTGATTTTATCAAATATATCATTGATTGTGTGAAACCAAAATTTGTGATTGTGATAGATGCTTTAGCAAGTGGGTCTATAGAAAGAGTGAATAAGACAATTCAAATGACTGATACTGGCATTGCCCCAGGCTCAGGAATTGGAAATAAACGTAAGGAAGTGAGCAAAGAACTGTATGGAATTCCTGTAATTGCGATCGGAGTTCCAACTGTGGTAGATGCCATTACCATTGTTGCTGATACAATAAAATATATGCAGAAACAATATACATATTCAAAACAGAATAGTACGAAACCTAAAAGTAGATTAATCCTTTCTCATCAATCAAATTATTTAAAAACTAAGATAGAAGAAAATAAAGAAGATAACAAACAATTATTGGGGTTAGTTGGAGGGTTAGAAGATGCAGAAATAAAACAATTGCTATTTGAAGTTTTGACACCAATTGGGTATAACTTTATGGTAACTCCAAAAGAGGTGGATTTTGTAATGGAAAAATTAAGTGAAGTGATTGGAGAGGGAATTAATCATGCTCTACATAAAGCGATGAAAGATTGACTTATCTTTATTTTGTGATAGAATAAATTCTTAATAAAAAGGCAGGTGATGAAAGTGAGAAAATCTTTGTGTAACATTATGGAAGAAACTGAAAAAAGTTCAATTGAACGAGCTGAAGCAATTAGTCGCCTTATTTTAAAAAAATTAGAAAAAATGATAGGATTATCGCTTGAAATGGATAAAGAGATTAATTCAATTACTTTTATGATTTCTTTATTGGTTGATTCTAGTTTTCCATATCAATTTCAATTAAGAAAATTGTTAGAAAAGCATCAGGTAAATGAAAGAAATCTATTGTTATATTTGACGATGAGCTTATATTCTGTGATACCAGGAAGTAATTCAGAGAAACAACAAATTGCATCTTTGTTATCACTTCCTTATATTGAAAGTATTCTTTCAAAAGGAAATCATTATATAGTAAAATCAAAATATGGTACAATTGAAATGTTTGCATTAGAGGATTGGTTAAATGATCATAGAATTTGTTTTGCACCGAAAAGATTTAATGGCTTTTGTCACTATGCTGTAGAAGCACTAGCACCACTTTTACCTGATGAATATATTACAACTAGTGAATTTAAAAATTTATTTGGAGGCGTTTATTATCATTCTTACTATACATTAAAAGATGGTGGAATTGTTGATCCATCTAGAAATCTGTTCTATCCTGGAACTTGTTTTGAAGAAGTTTTTAAACCAAAAGTGGTTGTACAATACCCAGCTTCCGAATTACAAGAAAGATATCAAAAATTAAAAAAAAGTATGGATCAAAAAGATTTAGTAACTTTGGATCCTGTATGTGCTTTGGCAATGGACCAAAAAAGGAAAGTGTTAAAATGAGAGGAAAAGTTTATGTCGTAGCAGATGGACAAGCTGGTTCATGTGGGAAAGGGAAACTAGTTGGTTATCTTGCTAGAAAATTAGATGTAGGTATCACAATTAATCACAATATGCCAAATGCTGGGCATACTTTTGTATTTGATGATGGAAGAAAAGTAGTCACACATCATTTGCCAATTGGAGTAGTAAATCCTAGAACTACATTGCTAATAGGAGCAGGGCCGTAATTAATCCCGATATTTTATATAAAGAATTAGAGGAAAATAAAGATCTGATTAATGGGAGAATGCTTTATATTCATGAAAGAGCTGCTGTTGTTTTTGACAAACATATTGTTTTTGAAAGAGAAAATATTCGATCTGGAAGTACTTTCCAAGGTTCAGCGGCAGCCAATGCAGAAAAATCCCTTCGAATGCCAGGTACTATTTTGGCGAAAGACTACCCTTGGAAGGGGAAAATATTTATTTATGATGATGATTTATTTTTTCAAATGAGAAGAGCTGGATTATCAGTATTGATAGAAATGAGTCAAGGGTTTGATTTGGATATGAATCATGGACTTCCATATCCTTATACAACAAGTAGAGGTTGTACAATTACAGATGCTTTGGCTGATTGTGGGATACCATACAATGATGATATTACATCTTATATGATATTTCGTCCTTATCCAATTCGCATTAGTAATGATTCAGTAGAAGGAAAAATTTATACAGGTGATTATGCTGGAAGTAGAGAAATTTCGTGGGAAGAAGTTTGTGAGAGAGCGGGATTGAATTATACAGAAGAGTATACAACAGTTACTAAGAAAAAAAGACGCGTATTCGAGTTTAGTTGGAGCAGATTTTATCATGCAATTGAAGCAAACAATCCTGATTATTTGGTTCTCAATTTTGCGCAGTATTTAGATGGAACCGTTTTAGAAAGCAAACATATAGAACAGGTACTTCAATCTTCAGCGATTATGGGAATGATTGCTAATATTAAAGAATTATATAATAAAGAAGTTATCATGATAGGGACAGGTGCTAAAGAAGGAGAAATTATTGATTTATCAAAAGAAAAAGAGAAGGTTTATTCAAAAAGGAGTTAAGAAATGAGTCTTTTAAATCAAGTTTTTAAAGAAGTTGAGAAGAATGCTTCAGAGCATGATCAATTAATTTGTGAGAAAATTTTAAGAGAATTAGAAACAATTTATCAAATTCCATTTGTAGGATTTGAAGATCGAACAAACGTTAGTATGATTTTATCTTTTTTTAAGTTATATGGAAATATGAATTTTCGAGATATGGTCTATGCATTGATGGAAAAAAATCATTTAAATAAACGGTCTTTTTTGTTTCGATTAACGAGTGAAATCTATCCGCCTGATTTTTTTGATGAATCAAGAGTTCTTACAAACTGTCTTAATTTAGAAAGAAAATCAGATCATTATCACTTAAAAACATCTTTTGGAACTTTAAAACTATATCGTTTAACAGATAAAATTTTAGATCAGGATATTAGATATATTTTGCAAAGAGAAGATATGCATCAAAAGTGTCATGCTGTTGTAGCAATGTTTGCTCCATATTTTCCAAATGCTATCATTACAACAAGCAAATTAAATATGTTGTTTGGTGGAAAACAGTATCATTCCTATATGGTATCAGAAGATGGGAGTGGAGTGATGGATTTTTCTAGAAATACATTTTTTAGTGGGAATTGCTTTAATGAAGTATTTGACCCAGAAGTTGTGATACAATATAAAGCGAGCGAATTAGAAGAACGTTTTAGAGAATTTTGTATAAGAAATCCAGAGCTTGTAAATGAATTTTATCCAGTTTTGCAATTAGCACTTAAAGAAGAGGTAGAAAAAAGTGGAAAAAGTATATAGAAATAAAAAAGAAGAGTCTGAATATTGGAAATTATATAACGAAAGAAAAGCTAGAAAACTCCTTTCTTTTGTTAAAGAAATTATGGGAGAAGGGATTTCTTATGGAGAAGCTAAGACACCTTTAGAACGTGTTTCTTATTTGTTAGAACACTTAGATGATGATGCACTTATTAATACTCTTTCTTATTATTTTGGAGAATATCCAATAAATGAAAAAGGATTTGTGTTAGAGTTGCTTCAATTACTCGCTAAGTATTCATATGGTCTTTGTACAAAACCAATGATTAATGCTTATAAAAAATTTTCAATGATAGAAAAAATAGCTCCTAAAATGAGTGGTTTTAAAATTGTAACAAAAAGTGGAACGATTACAGTCTATCGAGCCTTAGAAATTTCAGGAAAAAGAAGAGTTGCTTTAAAGAATTATCAAATAATTCAAAGAAATGATGTTCATTTGCGAATGGCATTTCTCAATTCTAGCTTTTCAGAAGATACTGTGATTAGTTGTCTTATGCCTAGAATGTTTGGGGGATTTTCTTATGAACATTATATAAAATTAATAAAAGAGAATGGGTATTTGGATTTGAGACATAATTGTTTTTACCCAAAATGTGAATTTGAAGAATATTTTGAACCCAAAATATTAATGAGAAGAAAAGGAAAAAATTTAAGAACAGATATTCCACCTTTATTTAAATAAAATAAATTAAAAGTTTGATATATTTGTAAATTAAATTGATTGATAATTTGAAAGTTGCTAACTATGATCAATATATTTTGTTGAAACAAAAGATAGAGCGTGTTAAAAAGTATAATAATATAGATCTTGCTAAAAAAATCTTATAAAAAATAAGATTTTTTCTTTTTAAATTTGTTTTGTTTCAAGAAAACCATGTTATAATAAAAAAGAATTGGAGTGATCGTAATGGAAGGATTATATCTTGGATCTCATGTATCTTTTAAAAGAGAAGAGCAAATGTTAGGGTCAGTTGTAGAAGCATTGTCTTATGGTGCCAATACATTTATGTTTTATACAGGAGCTCCTCAAAATACGGCAAGAGCAAGTATTGATTTAGAACTAACTTCTTTGGCTCATAAATTGATGGAAGAAAATAATATAGATATAAAAAAAGTAGTGGTTCATGCTCCTTATATTATCAACTTGGCGAATGATAATGATAAATATGAATTTGCGATTCGTTTTTTAAAAGAAGAAATATCAAGAGTAGAAATGTTAGGGGTGGAACTTTTGGTATTACATCCTGGAAGTCATGTAGGACTTGGTAGTGAAAAAGGAATAGAAAATATTATTAGAGCTTTGAATATTGTAATAGATAGTAAAACGAGTGTAAAAATATGTCTAGAAACAATGGCTGGAAAAGGTAGTGAATGTGGAAAAACATTTGAGGAAATTTCTCTTATTTTAAAAGGGATGAAGTATCCAGATAAAGTAGGAGTTTGCCTTGATACTTGTCATATTCATGACGCTGGTTATTCTTTACATGACTTAGAAGACACCTTAACACAATTTGACAATATGATAGGATTATCAAAATTATGGGTTCTTCATATCAATGATAGCAAAAATGAAAAAGGTAGTCATAAAGATCGGCATGAAAATTTTGGATTTGGAACGATTGGTTTTGAAAATTTGATGCATGTGATAGAGCACCCAAAATTAAAAGGAATTCCTAAAATATTAGAAACTCCTTATGTGAGTGTGGCTTTAGATTTAAAAGAAAAAATATATCCACCTTATAAATTTGAAATTGAAATGATTAAAAATAGAAAATTGAATCATAATTTAATAGAAGATATTAGAAACTATTATAAAAAGGATTGATATTTTTGTTTCATTGTATAAAAAAGTTCAACGCCTTTCTCATAAGTAGTAGGAGAAAGTTTTGTTTTTAATTCACTAAAAATTGGAGTAGGATTTCCGTATAGAAAGATTTTCCAATTTTTTTTTAATTCTGCATATAAAATATCTATTTCTTCATCACATAATGAAATAGAGTTAGAAATTCCAAATTTTTTAATATCTTCTTTTGTAATTCTTTCTACATATTTTTCAATCAATTGTTCTTTCATTTTTTCACCTCAGATTATTATATGTAGCATGTATAGAATAATGTAGTAAATATTTCATAAAGTAATAATAAGGAGGAATTTATATGTTTGTTCCAAGTATCAACTATGTTCCATTATTAAGTGAAGAAACCATGAATTTACATGTTCAAAAATTATACAAAGGATATCTTGAAAGACTTAGGAAAATAACAAATGATGATCCATTGTTTGCTGTTTTAAATATTTCTAATTATCCACTTAGTGAAAGAGGAGATATTTTATATAATGCAGGAGGAGTGTTGAACCATGAACTTTATTTTGAAGAACTCAATCAACATGGAAATCATGAACCCAAAGGTCAATTAAAATTAGCGATCGATAAAAAATATGGAGATTTTGAAACTTTTAAACATGAATTTATTAAAATTGCCAAACAATTAGTAGGTTCTGGATATACTTTTTTAGTACTTCAGAATGAAGAATTAAATATTGTAAACATGAGTAATCAAGAAACACCATATTCTTATGATATGATCCCACTTATGAATATTGACTTATGGGAACATGCTTATTATTTAGATTATAAAACTAGTAAAGATGCCTATATAGAAGCTTTTTTTAAACTATTAGATTTTGATGTGATTGAAAATCGATATGAGCAAGCCACTCAAAACTAAAAAGTCTTGGCAAAAGCAAAGTTATAAATCATTTAAACGAAAAAAAGAAAGAAATATCACATCAATCATTTTAAAAAGGTACTATATATTAATTGGAGTCGTTATATTAGCAATGTCAATTTTATTATTAAATTTAGCTTATGTACAATTATTGAAGCAACAGTTTTATATGAAAAAAGTAGAAGCACTCAATACCAAAATTGTGGAAGGTTCTTCTGCTCCTAGAGGTAGAATTTATGATAGAAATCATAAATTGTTAGTAGATAATGTTCCAGTCAAAACAATTTATTATAAAAAGCAAACAGGCATTACAACCAAAGAAGAAATAGAACTTGCATATACTTTAGCGCAAGTTTTAGAAACAAGTACTTCTTCTTTAAAAGAACAAGAACTAAAAAAATTTTTTATTAAATCTAATCCAGAAAAAGCAAAAGCAAAAATTACAGAAGAAGAATGGGATAAATTGAAAACGAGAAAAATTACAAAAGAAGATATTGAAACTTATCAATTAGAACGTATAACCAAAGAAGAACTAGACAATTACCAAGAATTAGATATGAAAGCAGCTTATTTTTATACGTTGATGAATAAAGGCTATTCTTATTCTGAGAAAGTGCTCAAAAATAAAGATGTTACTGATATAGAGTATGCGAAAATTGTAGAGCTTAATTTAAAGGGAGTCAATGTTAGATTAGATTGGGAGAGAAGTTATCCTTATGAAAAAACGTTTCGTTCTATTTTAGGAACTGTTTCTAGTGCTGAAAGTGGAATTCCATATGAATTAAAAGATGATTATTTATCAAAAGGGTATTCTTTGAATGATAGAGTGGGAATTAGTTATTTAGAATATCAATATGAGGAATATTTAAAGGGAAAAAAGAATGTTTATCAAATTTTATCAAATGGCGAATATCAATTGTTACAAGAAGGTAATAGAGGAAATGATATTGTTTTAACAATCGATATTGAGTTGCAACAGATGGTAGAAAAAGTGTTAGAAGAACAATTACTAATTGCCAAAAAATCTCCCAATACAAAATATTACAATCGTTCTTTTGTTGTGATTACAGATCCTAATACAGGGGATATTTTAGCTATGGCAGGAAAGCAGATCATTGAAAAAAATGGAGAATATTTATTTTATGATTATACACCAGGAATCGTAACAGCACCTGTAGTGGTTGGTTCTGTTATCAAAGGTGCATCACATATAGTAGGATATAATACAGGAGCTTTAAAAATTGGTGAAAAAAGAACAGATGAGTGTATTAAGGTAGCAGGAACCCCACTAAAATGTTCTTGGAAAACTTTTGGACAAATTGATGATTTATTGGCTTTAAAATATTCCTCTAATACTTATCAGTTTAGAACAGCAATGAAAGTTGGTGGGGGACATTATATTTATGATGGACCTCTTGCTTTAAATCCAGAAGCTTTTACGACTTATCGAAATACATTTCATGAATTTGGATTAGGGGTAAAAACAGGAATTGATCTACCTGTAGAAAGTGTTGGACTTATTGGGAAAGATACTCAATCAGGTTTGCTTCTTGATTTTGCAATCGGACAATATGACACTTATACACCAATTCAATTATCACAATATATTTCTACAATAGCCAATGGAGGAAACCGAATACAACCTCATTTATTAAAGGAAGTTTATGATTCTACAAAAAAAAGTTTAACTGAGAAAATCTTTGAATATGAACCAGTTATTTTAAATAAAGTAAATACAGAAGAACAATATTTAAATCGTGTGAAAGAAGGATTAAAAATAGTTATGGAAAGAAATGGGACTGGATATACTAGTATGAATTTAAATTTAAAACCAGCTGGAAAAACAGGAACTAGCCAAAGCATTCTTGATACCGATGGAGATGGAATTGGGGATACTGAAACGATTACTACTACATTCGCAGGCTATGCTCCTTATGATAATCCAGTCATGACAATTGTTGTAGTTTCTCCTGATAGTTATTATCAAAATAGCAGTTCTGATTATGAATATCCTGTCACTCGCAAAATATCGAATGAAGTTTCAAAAAAATTCTTTGAAATTTGGAGATAATTTGCTATAATAGGTGTGAACTTATCGAAAAGGAGGGAAAATAGTATGGCAAAAAAAGGAGAAGCTAGAGAAAGAATCACTCTTCAATGTACTGTTTGTAAAGAAGAAAATTATCGTACAGAAAAAAATAAAAAAAATACGACAGATCGTTTAGAATTAAATAAATTCTGTCCAAAATGTAGAAAATCAACAACTCATAAAGAGAAAAAATAAGGAGATACAAAATGGGAAAGAAACAACCTATTGTAAATCATGGATTGTTACATGATAGTGTTAATTATAGTGCTTTAATAGAAGCACAAGCAATGACGCCTGCTTTTGGTAAAGCTAGTAAAGAAGAAAAACCAAAAGTAAAATCTCTTGGCAAAATGAAACCAAATTATAAAAGAACTACCAATAAGTAGAAAGGAGGACTTTTATGTTTAATATTAATGATATCAAAAATGGAATTACTTTTATTTATGAAGATAATATTTATCAAGTTTTAGAATTTTTACATGTAAAACCAGGAAAAGGTGCTGCGTTTGTAAAAGCAAAATTGCGTAATTTAAGAACTGGATCAACAGTTGAAAAAACATTTAATACTAGTATTAA
>JAAWCI010000020.1 GCA_022793145.1 Bacilli bacterium
ATAATTACTTTTATTATAACAATAGATGAAAAAAAAAACAACATTAATTTGCTGTTTCTTCTGTTTTTACTACTTCTCTACCTTTGTAAGTACCACAGTTTGGACATACTCTATGTGGTCTAATGTCAGCTCCACATTTTGTACATTTTGTAGTTCCATTTGCGCTAATTACATAATGAGTACGACGTTTTCTACCTCTCGTCTTACTTACTTTTCTAAATGGTACAGCCATGGTTCACACCTCTTTCTTATAATAAATCTTTTAATTTTTCTAATGCAGGATTCTTCGTATCCATTTCATCAGTTACAAATTTCCATCCTTCTCCTTCTGCTTTTACAGAATAAGCATCTGGACTTGTCACTTTCATGGGAATTTCCATTAGTATATTTTCCCATATAATTGGTAAAATATCAATAGAATTTTCTATCTTTTTATGATTTTCATCAATTTCTTCCATTAATTCATCTAAATTACCAACAATATGAATATCCAGAGGAACAAAAACTGGTTTTAATGTAATTGAACAAGGTAAAGTCATTGTTCCTATTACTTTGACATCTAGTAAAAATCCTTCTAATACATCTCTTGTAATTTTTCCTTTTAAAGAAACTTTTAATGGTTCTAACAAATCTGTACTAGAAGTTAAATTACTATCAATTTCATAAGCACTATCAATTTCTATTTCGTTTTCAATTTTATTTTTTATTCTTGTTAAATCAAAATTCATTTTCATTCCTCCTTTTGCCATTTTATTATACATAAAAGGATGCTAAAAATCAAGTTCTTCTCAATATCAGAAAAACAAACTACGCTATTTAAGCAGCTAGTTTGTCCTTTAACTTCACTAATACTTTCTGTTCTTTTCTTGATACTTGAACTTGACTCATTCCAAGAATATTAGCTGTTTCACTTTGAGTTTGATCTTTCATATAACGTTCACAAATTAATGATCTTTCTAAAGGATCTAATTTAGATACTTCTTCCCTGAGTGCGATTAAAGTATTTAGGTCAACACGTTCAGCTTGCCCGACTGTATCATGAAGTGTTATGATTTTTCCATCTTCTTTAATCGGCTCATCTATACTTCTAATAGTCTCTTTAGAACGAATTGCTTCACTGATCACAAATTCTGGAACTTCTAAGAAATCTGCTAATTCTTGAAATGTTGGTTCTCGCATCAAGCGTTGAGATAATAATATGTTTGCTTTTTCAATTTTAAGAGTTAATTTAGTAATTTCCCTACTAACTTTCATTCCATGATTTTCTCTCATAAATTTTCTCATTTCACCAACAATATAAGGATATGCATAAGTAGAAAATTTTGTACCAAAGGAGGCATCGTAATTATTATACGCATTATTTAAACCAATCCAACCAACTTGAAATAAATCTTCTAGTAAAAAGGGAGAGCCAAACTGATGGGCAATAGAATAAATTAAATTTTGATGTTCATTTAAAACTGCATTTTTTTCAGCTTCCATAAACACTCCTTTATCATGTTTCAAAAATATGAAAAGCGCTTAATTCATCATTTGTTTCATTCATGTATTTTAATAGCCTGCTATTAATTATTTTTTGTTTCACAATTGTTCTTTCAACCCCGCATAGCATACTTTTTCCTTTGTTGTTCCTACAAAGTTCATAATTATAAAAAAGGGTACTAATTCCTTTCATGTCAATAGAAATTAGATGTTCTACATTAAATACAATATTTCTGATTCCTGCTTCCTTTACCAGTTCTGTAACTTCCTTATTTAATTTATTCACAGTATCTTTAATAAGTTCTCCTTCAAGACGTACAAATAAAATTCCTTTTCTACATTCCATATTGATCTCTAGCATACCACATTATCACCTCGCTTATTTACTTTATCATGGCTTCTAAATGATTTCTATTCATTCGACAAAATTAGATCTTCTTTTTCGTCGTCACAATTCGACCCAATAAATATCCAAATAGGAATGTAACAACATATAATGTCGCTTCTAAAGATTGTTTTTTAACCTCTACTATTTTAGAACTTTTGTTTTTTTCTAAATTCTCACTTTTTTCATTTTGGCATGATGCTATTCTATATTTTAAATTCTTTACTTCCCTTTTTAGAAATATATTATCTTGTTCTAATAAATGATTTAATGGTTGTTCCTTTAAAACTATTTTTTCAATTGGGATTACTTTTTCTACTGGTATTTCTTTTATTTCAGGATCCTTTTTTTCAATTCTACAAAATAGTCGTTTCCTCTCTGTTTTAAAGTCTGGATAGGGATAACCCTCTATCATAATGCCACTAAATTCTCTACTATATTCTTTAACCTCTTTTTCGAAATAGTAAAGTCGTTCTTGATATCGATAATACTCTTTTTTAGATACTTTAGTGTGGCTATTTTCTTCTACTCTTTCTAAAGATGCTTTTTCTTCTTCATATAAAAATTGGTTTGGCATCATTTTACGTTCTATAAAACTAATCTGTGTTGATATGGAAAACCACTGCCTTGTATAAGTCTGCATACAGCTAGGTAAATCTAATTCATATAACCATTCTATAAAAAAAGCATTTTCTCTTTCAAATTCATTAACAAGAGTCATTTCTACTTCTAGTTCATCAAAATAACATGGATCTTCTAATTCTAAAATTATTTCATTATCTAATTCTTCCATTTTATAAGATATTTGATCTCTATCTTTATAAATTTGAATAGATGCAAATATAAGATTAGAACTATTAATTTCTGATAAACGAATATATTTAATTTTCTGCATCAATTGATAATGATAAACATTTTTGCTCTCAACATTCTCTTTTCCATTTGGATATTCTTCTTGCCAATCTGACCATGGACCAAATGTCCAAAAACTTGTTTTTTTGAATTCTTTTGATGGTGCTTCTTTAAAGTATCCTCCTTCTTTTTTTATTCTGTACCATTGATACTCTTTTTCTTCTTTAATTTCTAATGTTCCTCCACTTATCACAGGAATTGTTTCTACCTCTTTCCATTCTGCTGCGCTCACAGAAAAAATAGGAAAAAACATTAAAAATAATAGTATTAATTTTTTCATTTCTTTCACCTCAAAAGTATTATTCTATACGAAAACAAAAAAATACTAAGTTTTTAAACAAAAAAAGTGAAAAAATTCACTTTTATTTTAGTTTGCCAATTGTATTAGCATTTGCTTTTACAACAATTTTCAAATTTCTTAATTCACTATAATGATACCAGCGAAGATTCTTTAATTCTGTCAATACCATATCATAAACTTTTTTCCTATTTTGTTTGTTCACATTTTTATATATTATTTTTAATTTATAAAAAGTCGTATCATCTAAATTTTTTTCTTCCATATCAACATCTAAAACAAAATCAGAATAATAGGAAACTACAAATTCAATTTTGTTATCTTCTAATGAACTATCTTCCTTTATTTCATAGTCATAATAAGAGATATGAAAGGATTCGTTTTTAATCGATGATTCATAAACAAATTCTTTTTGAAGAAAAGAATTATTAGGCAATCCCTGATATATTTCAAAATCTGTAAATGTTTCAATACTGAAAAAACATCCTGATACAAAAATAACTGCACTTATAATTAAAGAATAACAATATATTTTTTTATTTCCATATAAAAGATTATAAAATAACCGAGTAAGAAATGTTAGAAAGATTGTTATACCTAATAACATCAAAAATAGTCCTAAAATTGGAACACCTTTTACTAATAGGAAAACGAATACTGCAAGTGCAATATAACATCCAAAATCTGCTATATATAAAGGAAACACTGTACATAAAAATAAGAATGCTTTTATTATTTCTACAACAACACTAAAAGATCTTGGCTTTTTAGCTATTGCTGCTTCCTTATTTTCTTTTTCTATTTTGCTGGTGTGCACTTCTTTTTTTTTTGAACTTTTTTTAGAGGTTACAAAATATGGTTTAAAAACAATCATCACTATAATAATACAGACAATTAAATAAATAAAACTAGTAAAACATCTTAAAACCACTTTAAAAACAGAATTAAAAGGGGGAAACGCCATTTCAAAAATGTTCAATCCTAGTGCTTCTATTAAATAAAAGGGAACTCGAAGTAAAGACAACCCGATTAATAATATAATTGCTTTTATAATAACTTCAAATACCATCTCTAAGGTCCAATTTTGATCATTATTTTTAAAACCATCTACTATATCTTGTGTCCATTCTGATAATTTCTCTGCACCTTTTTTTATCAAAGTTTCTCCATCTTCCACAAAATCCTTTACCTTATCTTTACTTTTTGAATAATCAGGATTAATTTTATAAGCTTTTAATATTTCTCTAGAAAGTTCTTCAACACTTCCAAAATCTGCTACCGCTTCCTCTTCACTGCTACCATGTTTTACTTTTTCTTCTATTGTATCCTTATATTCATTCAATATATCATTTCTTTCTTCTTCACTTAATATTTGTAATTTTTCTTCTAATATTTTTAAAAATTTCTTTTTATTCATGATTGTTCCTCCTCTATAAATCTATTTACTGATATGGCAAAAGCCATCCAACTTTGTTTTAACTCTTCTGATCTTTCTCTCCCTAGTACAGTTATGCGATAATACTTTCTAGAAGGTCCTTCTGATGATTCTACTAAATAAGTTTCAAAATACCCTTCATTTGTAAGACGTTTTAATAATGGATAAATCGTCCCCTCATTCACATCAATGATTTTACAAACTTGAGCAACTAATTCATAACCATAAATATCTTTTTTTGCGACAGATAATAATACAATTAATTCTAACACTCCCTTTTTAAATTGTGTATTCATATCTCACCTCACTTACATTTTATACTCACTACTTTGTATTGTCAAGTACTAATAAAATAAAAGTAGTCAATCATATATTTTTTTTCATTGTATATACTTTATTTAGGAGTGATTAGATGTTTGAATTTTTAAAAAAATTATTAAAAGATTTTCATTTTTTTACTGCTGCTTATTCTAACAATGTCTTTCCAGACCCTCTTTCAAGGGAAGAAGAAGATTATTATGTAGAGCAATCCAAATTAGGTAATGTTGAAGCAAGAAATAAACTTATTGAACATAATTTACGTTTAGTTGCACATATCGTAAAAAAATATGATCATCGAAACGAAGATGTAGATGACTTAATTAGCATTGGCACTATTGGACTTATTAAAGGAGTAGATAGTTATTCTTATAAACATGGAACTAGAATTACAACTTACTGTGCTAGATGTATTGAAAATGCAATATTCACGTGTTGGAAATTGGGATAGCAATTAGTGATCTATTCTATAGATTAAAAGATACTATAGAAACAGAAATTATAATAAAATCCACTCCTACATGGAAAATATATTCTATCAATAAAGAAAGTAGCATAGGAGAACAAATCAAATATTATCGCAGACTTGCAGGATATAAACAACCTGAATTAAGTTTAAAATTAGGGTTTACTAGGCAAGCACTCCATCATTTAGAAAATCAAGAAATGAAACTTGTAGATATTAAGTTATTAAAAGGTGTAATAGAAGAACTTGGAATTGAAGATAAAATAATTATTAATGATGACTATATAAAATTCTTACTTGATGATCCCTGTAAAAATATTATTAAGATAAGAGAACGTATGAATCTAACTAGACAAGAATTTGCAGATATGTTGGAAGTTTCTATTACATCAGTTAGAAGATGGGAAAATGGCAATAGTCATATATCAAGAAATAAATATAATAAACTAAAAAAATGTATGAGTTAATTGCTCGTACATTCTTTTTTTGCTTCTTCTTCTAGATGTTCTAAAACTAAATTTAAAACTTTTTCTTTAGAAGAATCATTGATATTTAATTTTTTAATTTTTTCTAGCATGAGTGTCGCATGGAATCTAGCAACACCATTTGCTAATGCTTTCCTTTCCTCAGGTGTTTGTGGTAAATTGACAAAGACTTTCAAGCAAACACCCCCTTAATAAAATATATGAATTTTATTAAGGTAAATTCTATTTATCTTTTCTAACTTTAAAATAGTTAGGATCTTCTGCTTCTTTTTCTTCTACATATTCGTTTACTAGTTTATCTCCATCAATTTCTAATTCTTCTTTTCCAATATCATATTTTCTATAAAAATCTGACATAGTGTTTCTAATAATTTCAAATGGTTTTAAAATTACTGGCTCAATTTCACTATCAATATTAAATACCTGTACGACATTATGGTTTCCATCTACAAATATACCAGCGATTTCATCTTTTAATAAATCATGGGCATCTGTATTTTCTAATATGATTCTAGATAAAATATCATCAGCGAATCCACAAAACTTAAATTTTAAATTTGAGTTAATTTGAGGTGGTATAATATCAGCTGATAATCTTTGACTATTTATACACAAATGCACCCCAGTAGCACGACCTTTACGAGCTATTTCTTTTAATATATCTATACAATTTGAATACGCCTCTTTCTTTTCTTTAGATAAACTTTTAACATCTATATCAAACACATCAGCAGCTTCTTCTATAACAAGAAAAATATGCTTTCGTGGTTGTATTGGATTTTTAAATTTATTAAATGAATCTATGTTATAACATGGGAATTTTAGCTCATCAGTTCTATTTAAATGAATCTCATAAACCATTTTAACCATGTTTTGAAATCCAGTCATGCTATTAACAATCGTACAATTTTTTAATCTTTTCCAAATTCCTGTGTAATCGATCTGCTTACCATCATAGATAAAAAGCTCACAATTTTGTTTTAGTGCTTGATAGCAAATTGATTTTTGAACTATGCTTTTACCTGCCCCAGTTGATCCCCCTAATTTTTCGTGTATTAGTTTTTTGGTATCCCAAATATATGGCTCATCAAAATTATTGATTCCAAGATTAAATTTTGGACTACCACCTTTATAGGAAATAAGAAACTTATCACTCCAATTAATAGGTTTAGGATTAGATGGATCTTTCTTACTTAAATTAAATAATACTTTATTAGAACCATAATTTTTAACTCCTTTTATATATTTTCCATTAAGAAAATTTTGAAATATTTCTTTTCTATCAAAAATAACATTATAAGGACAACTATTTTTGTAAGCCATCAATAATTCATTATTTTTATTATAGGGATTAGGATAATTTACTATTGTTTTTGGAGCTAATTCTAATCTTTTTTCTTCATTAGCATTTGGCATATATGCCTTTTCTAATTGTTCATCTTGATCTTCATATTTAATTGGTTTAAAAAATGTTTTGCACATTATTATAATAGGAATTGTCGATAGTACATGAATCAAAATAAAAAACAAATTTATTTCTTTTCCTAAAAGTGTATTTAATATAGGAAGTTGTATATTAACTTTACTTATATAGGGAATCATATTTAAATTCAAATTCAGCATTAATAACAAGTATGCTATTAATACTACTATACAAATCTTTATAATATAGCTTTTCCAATTATGATATATCTGTAAAAATTTTGTTTCTAGTTTGCGATATAAACAAGATAAGCTAAATCTCTTTTTCTTCATCTTCTTTATTCTCCTTTTCATTTATTATTTTATTTTCATTAGTGCAACCCTCTTTTTTAGTTTCTTTATGAATAATAATATTAGGCGATCCATCAGAATTTTTTCTAAACTCATAAATATTATGAATGCGTCTTTCCCATGCTCTATAAGTTGAAGGATTCATAACTCTATCATAAGCATAAATGTTATCGAAACATTCGTTCGTACAGAAGTAAATATGTTCGTACATAGCGATTTTATTATTGTACCTAGCACTTAAATTTAGCACTGGAAAATGATCTGTTAGAATAAGCATTAATTCGATAGGAATTTGCCCCTTAAATTCATCAAATAGAATTACAGATTGTCCAGTATATCCATCCCATAATGAATTTAAATTTTGATAATTATAGATTCTAAAAATATCTTTTGCATTATACCTAGAATAAACATAGGTAGTCTTATAGGTAGCTGTCGCCCCATATATAAACGTGCAATCAATATTTCTAAATTCTGTTGAATATTTTTCTTTTAAATATTCTTGCCTAATATTCTCTATATCTTTTAAATGAAATAATAAGTTTTCATTTTCTTCTATAATTTGTAAATTTGTTTTACCATCTTTAATTTTTTGTAATACCTCTGCTTTTTCAGAAAGCCTTTTTTCTTTTACTGACATAGGGATTTCTCCAGCTTCTTCAAAGTCAATTAAAGTTTCGTTTTTATCTATGTATTTATCTGTTTTCATAAGATAATTTCGATTGTCAATCGCACTTCCAAGAGCTTGCTCAATGTGGGCATATTTGAATCTTTTTTTACAAGTTGAGAATCTTACAGGACTATTACATTTAAAATAAGCATGATAATGTGGAGTTTTTTCTTTAATTCCTATTTCTTCTGATATACAAAAATAAATAGGTTTGAATTTTAAAATAGTTTCTTTAAAACTTTCTCTAGTAATGTTATATTTACTAGGATTATTCTGCGTAATTTGATAGGATCTTGCTTGACTATCCTTTTTAACTTTACTAGCTATAAAAACCACTCCTTTATTAAAAATTTTAAAATATTGCTACAATGCTACAAACTATGCTATAAGGTAATACTATCTTATAGCATAGGGCTACGTAAGGCTTAACGCCTTACTTGCCCTCACTATAAATAATTAATTATTGATTATTAGACATTTTAATCTTTTGACTATGATTGTTGCCATAAGTCATAATTGCAAGTTCAATTTCAGCAGGATCAAGAAATAATTTCTTTTCATACGTTGGAGTTAATTGAATCACAACTACAATATATGGATTACCTGTTTTTTCACTTACACGTTCTTCTAGTTTACATGGTAAATCAATCTTCATAACCTGTATTTCCTTTCTTACGTTTAACTTACCCTGTGGGTTCAAGTTTAATATAAGTTAAACGACTTTATTTCCTATTTTCCCATTTTCTCTCAAGGCGATTGTTAAGTCATATAAAATATAGTATAATATACCTTGAAATCAAGCTTTTTATAGGCCTATATCTCTGCTTGATGGCTATATCGTACCATAGATGAATATGGTAAATATATTTGTAAAAATAGGTATTTATTAGAAAAGTTTTGGTATATTTAAAGAGAGGTAATTATATGATAGAAATTCAAAGAACAGAAAACATTCAAGAAATATTTGATGATGATGAAGATAAGAAAGAAAAAGTAGATAGTATAAATCATGAAGTAAAAGATGTTTCTAGAAATCGTGTTAGATACTTACGAAAAAGTTTAGGATTAAGTGTTGGCGAATTTTTAGATGGAATTGATGGTTTTAGTGATTATACTCTAGAATCTATTGAAAAAGGAAATAGTGGCTTAACTCTAGATAAAGCTCTAAAAATTTCTCAAAAATACGATGTTAGTTTAGATTATTTATTTGGAATAAGTGATTATATTAATGAGAAACAAATAATGTCAGAAGTAGCATTTGAACAAATTTTTAATATTCAATTTCCACTAGCAGATAATGAAGGAGATCCATTACTAGTATTAAACTTTTCTACAAATGAATATTTACTTGAATATTTCTATAATAAAAAAGTATTAGATCAAAAAAAGAAAGATGGAGAAATTACACAAGAAGCATTTGATTTTGAACTCCAAAAATTAAGAGAAAAATATAACAAAGTTCTTAAATCTCAATCCATTAAACAAGTAAATTATAACTGCTCAAAAATAGATTAATATTTAATAAAAAAATTATAGACTTTTTCATCTATAATTTTTATTTTTATCCTATTCTAATTAAACAACCATCTTTCCCAGCAACTCTAATATCCCCAAATTCAGAATAATAAGGATCAGATAAGTTATATGTGTATGTAGAAATCATATATATATCATCTTTTCTATAATCACATCCATAATAGAATAATCTTTCAACATTCCAATAGGTTTTTATATCTCCTACACATAACAAAGATAAACAATTGCCAAAACTAAATCTTTCTTCTACACAATAATAAACAACATGATCATAGTCATTTTCAAAATCAGAAACTAATTTTTTATATTCAGGTATTGAATCTAAATCAATTAGTTCATTATTTCTACATACCTTTATCTTTCCTTGTTCAAAATCATTTAAGATAATAGGATTTAGATTAAATGTTTTTGACAACTTTTTTAATCTTCTTTTTGCTTCTTCTATTTGTTGTTCTTTTGATATTCTTTTGCTCATGATACCAATTCCTTTCAATTATTTTATTTATCAACATTAACTAGTATTTCGTTGACAAATAAATGGTATCATAAGTATTAATGGTAAATATATTTATAAAAATAGGTATTTATTAGAAAAGTTTTGGTATATTTAAAAAATATATATGTTCTATAAAAAAATTATGGATCAATTTATAAATCCATATTTTTTTATGCAGTAATTAACGAAATTTAAAATCATTATTTATCTAAACATTAATAACTATTAAAGTTTGCGATCAACAAAAAACTCTTTAATGTCTATTTCTAAAACACGAGAGATTCTATATAGTACGGCGATACTAAAAGATTGTTGAACTTTAGTAGATTCTATATTACTAATTAGACTATGGCTTAAATCACATTTTTCTGCAAGTTGTTCTTGTGTCATTTTCCCATACGAACTATATTTACTATTATTGTGTAGTCTAAAATATTTTATATTTTTACTTACTAATTCATAAATATATCTATCATCTTCAGGACTAAAATTCATATCATCACCACCTATATATATTTTCTCATTTATAGTAGATGTTTATAATATGCGTATTATAGATAAATATTCTATAATTAGTGTCTTTTCTGTTAAAAATATGCTATACTTAAATAGAAAGAGTTTTATGTTAAGGAGTTATGCTTATGTATTATGTTAAAAAGAACTTGTTAGAAATAAAAGAATTATTAAAAAAATTTAAGGAAAATAAAATAAGTAGTATTGCTACATTATCTTCATCTCTAATACTTCCCATTTCTCTTATTTGGGGTATTATATCCATCATTTTGTTTTATGTAAGAAATGGATTTCATTTTAAATTTTCTTCTAGCATTTTTTCAATTTATTATAACGATGTTATAAAATATTTACTTATTTTCTTTGGGGTATTATCCCTCATTATGATTTTAATTTTATATTTTAAAAAATCCTCTAAAAAATCTAAAATCATATTTTTTACTTCTATTATTGGTTTTCTTATATCTATTTCTTTAATGATATTATTCTCTGTTAAAGAAAATAAAAATTTAACTTTAATATTTGCATTTATATTTTTAGCTTTTTGTTTTATTCCATTTATAGTTATATATAAAGCTGATATTTCACAAGTAAAAACATTGGTAATAAATAATTTGATCTATTATATTATTCTTCCTTTACTCTTACTTATAGTTTCTAATGTTTTGCCACTTGTCTTAGCTATTTTAGTTTTTAGTATCATTAATGGAATATCTTTTGCCTCAAGTGGAGATACAGGAGTTAATAGTTCTACTCTTAAAACAGATGTTAAAAAACAAAAGAAAGAACAAATAACTGCTCCATCATCTAATAAAAAAATAATAGAAGTACCAAATGGAATGAAACTTTATAGAGAAAAAGGTTTTGGAGTACCTGATTATATCGTTCAAGACAATGGATTAGCTTCTCATAAAATTTGTACTCAAGAGGAATTTGATAAAGAAAAAGTTATTATTGTTCAAAATAAGAACGAAATTAGATACGTTGGTTATAGAAAGAAATAAGAGGTAAAAGAAAATGAAAAAAATTATTAAAAACAAAAAATATATTATTCCTATTATTATTTTAGTATTGCTTATTGCTGGTGGCTTGATCTACTACTTTATAAATAGTAAAAATGATAAGTTTGTTGTTGGAGATACTTTAAAAATAGCTGATTCTAGTGATTATTTAGTTCAGTATGAAGATGATAGCTATTATCTAATGAAAGCTAATGCAGACATTAAATTTAATGTATCAAGTGAAGATGAAGAAATTAAATACAAAATAGTAGATGAAAATGACAAAGAAATAGATTCTAATATAAGTAAAAGTAAAGAAAATTATGTAATAGCTTCTAATAAAGATTATGAAGCTGGAAAGACCTACAAAATAACTTTAGAAAATGCAACATTCACAAATGAAAAATTAAAAGATATTAAGACTTTATATTTTACAATCGTTAGACCTAATTCTAACACACAGGTATTAAATGGTAATGTTATTAAAGTAAGTAAGGATACTATCACAGATATTTCAAAAGATGATACTTACTATACCATTACATCTAATAAAGAATTTAAAAAAGATGATATTTTGTATTATCAAAATAAAGATGAAGTAATTGCTTTTAAAGTGATGGAAATAATAAAAGAAAATGATGATTACAAAATTAAAACAAATGCACCCACTTTAGAAGAATTATTTAAAGAACTCGATATATATGGAGAATTTAACCTAAAATTAAATGATTTTATTGCTAATGAAGAATTAAAAGATTATATTAAAATTTCCATCGCAAAAAATGGACTTTTAGATCATATTATCCCAAATGTTTATGCAGAAGATATTTTTGATGTAAAGATAGAATCTCAAAAAGATGGAAGTGCTAAAGTTTTAGTTAGTATCAATTTAAATCACGAGAATAAATCAATATTTAAGAGTACTTTAGATAACCATGATATGAAGTTAGATATAGAACTTATAGTTAAACTAAAAGCTCATGCAGATATAACGTTATTTAAACATGATATAGGTGCTAGACTTGATATTGATATAAATACAGATTTTAATATCAACCCTGTAGAAAATGAAGAATATAAATTCAATTTTGAAGAAGATGTAAATGATGATATAAGTTTTAAAGCAGGACTATTTAAAGACATTTTAAATAATGCTAAAAGTGATGAATCTAAAGAAGATGTTTCTCTTGGGAAAACGATTATTCCTACACCTATTTTAGGATTAAGTGTTGATTTAGAATTAGATCTTTTAAAAGAATTAGAATTAGTTTTAAAGGCAGATTTAAATGTTAAAAATAATTTTAATATTTTATTTGGACATAACAATAAAGGATTCTATAAAAATTTTGATTTTAATATTAAAGATAGTTCTTATGATGTTTTAGGAAAAGCAAATGCAAAATTAGGAATAGTGCCAAAAGTAAATGTTAATTTCTGTAGAGTTATGGAAGCTGGTATTAAAGCTCCACTTGGAATATATGCAGATGGGCAAATAAATTATATGAATTCATCTAATAAAGATCAAATAGATGGAAAAATGGAAATTGGTGCCTTTGTAAGTGCTGGAGTTTATGCTGAAACACATTTTATCGTTACAAAAGCAGAACTAACTTATGAAAAAAAGTTACCTATCGTAAAATTAGAGGGAAAAATAAAAGATAAATGTGAAGAGAAAATATTAAATGGAGATTATTCATGCTTTATAGGAACATATACATCTAACGATTCTAAAACAATAACAATTGATAAAGATGGAATAAATATTGATTACAATAAAATGAGTGATGGATCAAAAGATGGAAGAGCAAAATTAGAAAATATCAAAGTAGAAAATAATATATATATTTTAAAATATGATATTGGTTATTTTCAGGGGCAAGAAAGTTCTACTTTTAGAATAATTCCTGTTGGAACTCATTATGAAACAAAAAATGATTGGTGCGAAAAATGTGATTCTAATGAAAATAATTGTAGATATGAGAAACCAAAAGAGGACTACGATTATGTTTTAGGCACTTGTTACTATAGTACTAATAAGAATAAAGTTCGTATTGTTTCTAGTGGTGGTTTAGGAGATCCATCTATTTATTACAAAAAAGATTAAATAAAGAAAGAGGTAAAAGAAAATGAAAAAAATAAAATATTTAAGTTTAATTATGTTAATGATTTTAATGTTAACAGGTTGTGGAAGCAGTGAAAAGGTAGCTTTAGCAAATGTGGTACACCCTACATCAGCAGACTATCTATACTATACTTTTAACGAAGTAAAAAATTATGACAAAGTAAATGTTAGTGGAATTAAATTAAAACATAAAGAAAATAAGGTAAATAATAATAAAACACTTGCTGGAGATGTTGAATTTGAATTTACTATAAAAAATACTTCTAAAGAAACTATTGATAATATTGGTTATACATTTTTTGTTAGGGATACAAATGATAAACCATTTGCTATAAGAAGTAAAGAAACAATAAGTTTAAAAGCAGGAGAAAAAAAGAAAATCAAAGTATCTAGTATATGGTGTAAAGATGATTGTGATAAACAAACAATTGATACAATTTTTGTAGATAGTTATGATAAAGATTATGCTATTTTAAATGTTTATGAATTAATTAGTACAAATAGTGATTATACAATTAATACAAAGGAATTATAGGAAAGGAATGAATGAAAAGATGAAAAAAATAAAATATATAAGTATAATTATGATAATAGCTTTCATGCTAACAGGTTGTGGTAACAAGGCAGAAAAAATCGCCGAACAATATTGTGATATATTAATTAAAGAAAATTATGAAGATATGCTAGATATAGCATACTTGCCTGATAGTAAATTTTTAACTGACAAAAGAAAAGATGAAGCAAAAGAAATATTTGCTAAAAAGATGAAAGAAAACAAAAAAACTATAACTACTTGTACGACAACAAAATCAAAAGAAGATGATAACAAAATTTATTATAAACTAACGATTAACGACAATGATTCACTAAATATTGAGGTAGATAAAAAGACAAATAAAGTTTATATAGATGATTTATATGAGGAAAGATCTATAGAATCTTACTCATCATCAAAAGTTAGTGTAGATGGTGTAGAATTATCTAACCCAAGTATTAATGATAATATGGCAACATATAAATTTACTGCTTTTAAAAATGTAAGTTATGACATTTTAGCAACTAATCCCTCTTTAAAAGATAAAAAAGGAGATTATAAAGAAAATTATATTGATATGACTTATCAAAACGACTCTGTTATTGATGTTTCTAGATTTAAGGATGATTTTATAAAAGAATTAGATGATAATATCAAACCTATGTTTAAAGAGATTGCATTAGTAGGATTTAATAATGGGAATAAAAACACGATTAAGAAATATTTTATAGAAGAAAATTTTGAAATGCTTTCTAATGCTTTTAAAAATAATTGGAAAGACACATATAAGAGTTATACATTTAAAAATCTAATGGATGATCCTGTTAAATATCGTATCAATAGTTACATAAATGATACAGAATTAAAAATAAATGTTACGATAGATTACGAAAGAGAAACAAAATGTATTGTTGGGTTACTTTGTACTGATGGTATAGAAAAAACTTATTCTGTTTTAACTGCGACAATCAAAAAAGATAATAATACATGGAAGATTGCTAATTGGGAATAAAAATTGACTTTTATAGTCTTTTTTATTTTGACTAACTATATCTATTATTTTGTTTTTGTGATATACTATATTAAGTTAATACATATTGGAAAGGAACTAAAAATATGCAAAATTCAAATAAGAAAAAAGATGATCGTAAAATAGCAGTATATTCTAGAAAATCAAAATATACAGGTAAAGGAGAAAGCACCAAGAATCAAATAGAAATGTGTAAGAAAAAAATAGCTTTTCAATTTGATGACATTGATTTAGATAATGATATTATTGTCTATGAAGATGAGGGATTTACTGGTTATAATATGAATCGCCCAGCTTTTCAAAAGATGTTAAAAGACATAAGAGATAATAAAATTAAAGTCATAGCTTTTTATAGATTAGATAGAATTAGTCGTAATGTAACAGATTTTAGTAATTTAGTAACAGAACTTGATAATTATGGTGTGGTTTTCTTATCAGCTACTGAAAATATAGAAAATGTAACTCCTAGTGGTCGTGCGATGATGTTTATGAGTTCTGTATTTGCTCAACTAGAACGTGATACTACTGCCGAACGTATAAGAGATAATATGATCGATCTTGCTAAAACAGGTCGTTGGCTTGGTGGGAATACTCCTACCGGTTTTGCTTCAGAACAAATAGAACATATTACAATTGATGGAAAAAAACGTAAGTTATTTAAACTTACAGAAAATGAAGAAATGCCTATTATCATCACTCTATTTAAAAAAATGCTAGAATTAAAATCTTTAACTAAATTAGAAACTTATACAATTCAACATGATATAAAAACTAAAAATAATAAATATTTTTCACGTTGGGGATTAAAAAATATTTTAACGAATCCTGTTTATGCTTATGCTGATAAAGACACATTAGAATACTTTAAAAAGTTTGATGTAGAAATTTATGCAGAAGAAAAAGATTTTAATGGGAATCATGGCTTAATGGTTTACAATAAAACAGAACATAAAGGAAAAAATAAAGTTGTTATAAAAAGAGATGTTGAAGATTGGATTATTTCTATTGGAAAGCATAAAGGTGTTGTAAGTGGTAAAGAATGGGTAGAAATCCAAGAACTACTACTTAAAAATAGTGATATGAGGTATCGTAAACCATCTGCAAGTAATTCACTACTTTCAGGACTTATAAGATGTTCTCATTGTGGCTCTTTTATGCGACCTAAACTTAAAAATAAAACCATTACTGAAGATGGTAGAAGAAGATTTGATTATATGTGCGAATTAAAAGATAAAAGTAGGAAACAAAAATGTACTTGTAAAAATATTAATGGACTAGAAGCTGATGATTTAGTGATGGAAAAAATAAAAGAACTTGCGAATCCTAAATCCCTATTCTATCAATCATTAAAAGAAATCTCTAAAAATACTTTTACAGAAGAATATAAAAATAATGAAGAATTAAAAACTTTAAGATCATCACTTACTAAAAATGAAAAAGATATAAATTCTTTACTAGATAAAATTAAATATGTAGATATTGATTTATTGGATGATATTTCTAAAGAAATAAAATCCTTAAAAGAACAAAATTTAAAAATTGAAAAACAAATAAAGGATCTAACGAATACCAATTATGAAGAAATAAATGATAAAGATACTGCTGACCTTTTATTAAACGTTTTAGACACGTATTTTAACGAATTTAACGAATTAGACCTAAATACTAAAAGAAACCTAATAAAGCTTCTTGTAAGCTCTGTAACAACTGATGGCGAGGATATTACAATTAATTTTATAGGAGCTAGAATATTACAAGATAAAGATGTATGTGCTTGTAGTAAAACAAGCGATGTTTTAAGAATATCTAGCTTTCCAACAAGTGAGAGTTTCAAATGAAATTTTAATGCACTTTAGAAGTGATAAGAAAAACACAAAAAATATAAGTATTAATGATTCTGTAGGTTTTGATAAAGATGGAAATGAGATTACTTTTTTAGATATATTAAAAGCTCCAAAACCAGATTTTGCACTGGATTTACATTTAAAAAATAATATTAAACTTCTCCACAAATACTTTGATATTTTAACAGAACGAGAAAAAGAAATCATTGTAAAACGATATGGGCTAAATAATGAAGAGGCAATTACACAAAAAGAAATTGCAAAAAAATTAGGAATATCTAGGAGCTATGTTTCTAGAATTGAAAAAAGAGCACTTACTAAAATGCTCCATGAGTTTATCAAAAATAAAAATAATTGTGATTAAAAAAAAGAGCCCTGCTCTTTTTATTTACATTTATAACCAGCTGACTCTAGAGTTTTTTTAACGTCGTCATATTTAGCGTTATTATCTGTTCCTAAAGACTTCGCATCAGCACTACCTTCTACTTTAAAACCATCTTTTGTTTCTTTTACTTTAGCTTCTTTTACAGTATTTTCTTTTTCGAATGATTCCATAATAGTTTTCTTTTGGCTCATCATGCTTTCTGGTAATTTAACATCAACAGTTACTTTCATAGAGTTAAGTTTATCACCTTTAAACTCAGAACTAATTGTACTTTTCATTTCCATTCCTAATGAATTTGTTTCAGAAGTACAAGTTAAACTTTTACTACCACATCCAGTCATTGTTAATAAAACAAGTAAAGATGCAACTAACCATTTTCCCTTCTTCATTTTTACACCTCCTCTATAACTAATATATTAACACTCTTTCACAAAAATTTCAACTTTCTTTTAAAATAATATATTAAGAAGAAAAATTTTTTATATTGTCATCTAATCCGTTCATTTTATAGATAAAAACAACATCTTTAATTTCTTTATGAGTGTCTAAATATCCAGAAACTGATTTATCATAATAGTTAATATCAATCACATGTACTTTATAATAATGATTTGTAAAAAATGGAATGATTGCATTCGCACTTTCATCTTTTAAAATTAAAATTTCTTGTTTATTATTTATGCTCATATTTGTAATCTCTATTATTGGTTCATCCTTTCCTAAAAAATACTCATACATTTTATCATTGGTTACATTTTTATTATATAGTGTATTTTCTTTTCTTTCTTGATATTGTACTTCTAACTCGACATTATTTTTTGGAATAAATTCTACAATTGTATCTTTTTTAAAAGAAAATGTATAAGTTTTTTTCACCAAGTTTCCAGAGAAATTATTTGAAATTTCCTTTATATCAAATTCAGTAATTGGAACTTGTTCTATATCATTTAATCTTGCATATTCTTTATATACATAGTAAGAACCATAACTCGTTAAATGAGAATCCAAACGATAATACATTGGATAATCATTTAATCCTTCTTGTAAAGTTGGAACAACGTCAATCGTATTAAATGTTAATTGATGATAAATTGTTTTCATTTGATGGTACTCATCAAATAGAAAAATATTTGCTGGTGCTTTGCTAGGATTTACTGTTACATGACTAGGAATTAATATAAGAGACATATTTTTATCATTATATTTTTTATAAAATTCATTCATAATTTTGATAAATTCATTTCCTTTTTCAACCTCTTTCGGTTCTTCTAATAAATATTCATCTTTTCCTATATAAACTCCATCTTGTATGTTTATTCCTAATTTTCTTTTAATATTAATGCCTTGTTCTAATAAAGAATTTCGAAATAAGAAATGATCCTCATAGTATTTTTCTAAATTGTCTATGGACTTTTCAGAAGCCATATTAAAACTTGACTTTATAGCTAATGTTCTCCCTTCTTCTTTACTATATAATGTTTTTGGTGAACACAAACATAAAATGCCAAAACTTCCTAATATTGTAAGTAATAATAAAATAAAAATAAATTCTAATTTTTGCATAGTTCACCTCATACTCTAAACATCCAAATTGATGCATCTATTCCAGATACTAACGCAACTAATGTAATCCACATAAAGAATGCATATATCATCATTCGTCCAATATGGTACCAGGCACTTTCTTTTATCTGCTCAGTTATTATTTTTATTACTTTTAAAGATACTAATAAAGAAATCATTAAAATGAAACTATAACTACTTAATACTGATTCTATTTCAGCATTCCAAAAAGGTACTTTTATAAATCCTGTTAAAGTTTCTATTATATTTGGTCTTACTAATAAAGTAAAAGACAATAACATCCATATAAAATGGAAGATATATAATGTTCTTTTAGAAAATCTCTTTTTAGATAAGAATAATTCTTCTATCAAAATACCAAGTCCTATAAATAAAAACCATAATGCAACTATATAATTTAATCCATAACAAGTAGAAAGTAGTACCATAAATAAACATATCTGTATGGGAAATGAAAATTTATTTTTTAAGTGTTCATCCCACCATTTAGAAATACTAAAATGCCAAGCGTGAAAAAAATATTTCATTTTTGATAAACATAGTGGATAATTACTTTCTTCCTCAAATGTGAACCCTAGCATTTTGCTAAGCCCTATAGACATATTAGAATAACTCATCATAAAAATGATAACTTGTAACATTACTGTAATTAGTAAAATGAGAGATGTAACAAATGAATTTGGTATTGTTAATAACTCTGTTTGTAATATAGATAGCATTCCTACTAATAAAACATTTAAAAATATTCCTTTTAAAAATAGATAACAGCCTTCTACAATATGTTCTCTTGTAATCGTTCTTTTTTTAAGTTCTTCTTCCATTTCATAATAAGAAAGAACTGGCCCAAATAAAAGTTTTGAAAAACAGCTTACATATAATAAATAAAGAAATAAGTTTGGCTTCCCCTTTTTATTTTTATAAAAATCTAATAGTGTACCAATATTAGAAAGTAAAATAGTCATATAGCAAATTGGATAAATGATAAGATGATTCATTTTTATATCTTTGATAAAAATAAACCAAATTAAAACTTCTATGAAAATAGTCCACATCACCATTTTCTTTTTCGAAATATTTTTCGGAAGATGATTTAACTTAGCTAATCCAAAATAAGTAATTCCAGTAATTAGTAAAAAATACCAAACAAAAGGACCTCTTCCTAAAATCACAAAAGCAATACTACTAATACCTAACCAAAGATTTCTCCATTTTTCTTTTATTAAATAATATATGAAAAAAAATAATGGAAAAAAGAAACATAAAAATAAAATACTCCCAAATTCCAATATCGCCACATCCTTCTATTACAATCATAACAGATACATATTATTTGGTCAAATAATTATTCGTTTCCAGTAACAATCATGATATAATAATGAAAAAGGAGTGAATAATATGAAAAACAAAAAACATATGATTTTGCTTATTAGTGCAATCATACTAATAATGGTAATTGCAGCTATATTAGTTCTTTTCTTCGTTTTAAGGAAAGAAAAAACAACTGAGGTAGACAATTTAAATAAGCTAACCAAACTATCAAGTCCAGACTTCTCTGACGCGGCAGATTTAGTAAAAAATAATATAGTAAGAATTGTAAACACAATTGATAATAAACAAATTGTCGGAACTGGTTTTTTTCATGAAAGTGGCTTTTTAATTACAAACAGTCATGTAGTTGATATTAAAGGAAATATTACAGTTGAATTTGCTGATGGCTCCACTGAAACTGCTACATTAATTAGTAATGATATTAATTCTGATATCGCTATTTTACAAGTAAAAAATGAGAAAATGCTTGCAATGAATTTTGGAGACACATTAAAATTTAAAGTTACAGATGAAGTATTGGCACTTGGATATGTTTATAATTTCGATGGAGAAGCTTCTGTTTCTAAGGGAATATTGAGTGCGAGAAGAAGTGCTGGTGGAATTGAATTTTTACAATTAGATATTTCATTAAATAGTGGAAATTCTGGTGGTCCACTGATCAACTCTTATGGAGAACTACTTGGTATTAACACTTATGCTTCTACTAACTCTACAGTTGGTATGGCTATGTCAGCTGAAAACTTAGAAACGGTAATTCAGAAATTAATCGCAAATCAAACAGTAAATTATGTCACTGAAGAAAGACCTCAAAATGTTTTAAGTGTTGTTCTAAAAGAAATAGGATATGAAATTGATGATATATATAACGAAAAACAATTTATGAAAAAACATCATACTCCTGAAAAAGAAGAAACTAATAAACAAGATTCTTCAGAACAAAATATGGAAAGTAATAATTCAGGTGCCAAAGGTGGACATGTGGATACAAGTAAACCTTACAGTACCGATGCTTATCTATCAAAATTAGAAATTAATAATTATCCAATCAATTTTCAGAAAACTAATACGCGATATACAATTACATTAAAAAATAACGAAAATTCATTAAATTTAAATATTCAAACAAGTGATCCAAATGCAACATATACTGTAAGTGGAAATTCTAATTTTAAGATTGGAGAAAATGTTGTAAGGATTGATGTCACATCTCCTGGAAAAGCAGCAATTAAAGATTATGAAATCAAAGTCATTAAACCTGTTACTAGAATCGAAAATGCAGCTGGAATTTTAGTTGCCAATCAAACTCAATATAGTAATTATTTAAATACCAATTGTTTCAATTTATTTGTTGAATTTGTGGATAGAGATAACATTAGATTAATGCAAGGAATGCCACTTGATATTTTTAATAAAATTATTGTAGAAGTTTATTCTGGATGGTCTGGAAGTAATAACAATGTAGATAGTAGTGGAAAACCAATACGATTATTAAAAACTTATACTTTTAGTCCAAACCAAATTCATAATAATGCAGTTGAAATTCCATTAAGTGATATTAGAGCATTATTAAATGAGGAAGACTATATTGGTGGTGTTTATCAAGGAGCCGATTTAACTTTTAACATTCAGGTTTATACAAAAGAACAAGGTGTTTTTAGTTATAGAAGTCCAGGAAGTATTTCCAAATAAAATGGTAAGAATTCATCTTACTTTTTTATTTGCTTTCTAATTTTAAATTTACCTTTTTAAAATATTATAACTACAAAAGAAATACTACATCATTCAGTAATATTTCCTATGAAACGATATTCTTTTACTATACATTTAACAAAAAAGAGAGAATTTATTTTCTCTCAATATCTTAAATGCTTTCTTGATATAGAGGCACTCTATATAATTTCAGCTTTTATATTCGGATTTTTTAATACTTCTACAAATCTATCAATTTCTTCTTTGGTATTATAAAAGTAAAAACTAGCACGACAAGTATTTTTTATTCCTATTTCGTCTTTTAATATTTTTGAGCAGTGATTTCCTGCTCTTACACATATCCCATAATTATTTAAATAAATTGCCAAATCTTGGGCAAAAATATCTTTCATGTTAAAAGCAACAATACCACTTTTTGTATAATCATTATAAACAATCATATTTGGAACCTCTGATAATTTTTCCAAAGCATATTTTTTTAATTCTTGCTCTTTTTCTTCTATCTTATCCATTCCAATTTTATTTAAATATTCTAGTACTGATCCAAAGCCAATGACTCCTGCAATATTTGGAGTTCCAGCTTCTAGTAAAGTTGGAAGTTCATCATATTCCCTTGTACCATCTGGCAAATAACTTGCATTCATTCCTCCTCCGAATATAATCGGTTTTGTTTCTTTTAATAATTCTTCTTTTCCATAAATAACGCCTACCCCTGTTGGTCCACACATTTTATGAGCAGAAAAACTTAAAAAATCAATATCTAATTCTTCCACATTTACTTTAAGATGTGGCACACTTTGGGCTCCATCTACATTTACTAGAATGCCAAGCTCATGAGCATACTTGATAATTTCTTTTAATGGTCTAATATCGCCTGCTACATTCGTTACATGGGCAATACTAATAACTTTTGTATTTTTTGTAACACTTTTTCTTACATTTTCTAGTGTTACTTCTAAGTGCTCATCTAGAGGAATATAATTTACTCTAATACCGATTTCATCTTGTAACTCAAACCAAGGAAGAACATTTGAAGCATGTTCAGATTTTGTAATTAATACTTCATCTCCAGATCTTAAATGATTTCTAAAATATCCAAATATAATTTTATTTAAAGAATCTGTAGATCCACTTGTAAATATTATTTCTTTATTGCTTTTCGCACCAATAAATTCTCGTACCAGGTCTCTTGTATTTTCATACATAGCATCCACTTTTAAACTAATGTCATAATCGCCTCTATGGGCATTGGCACTATAATCATTATAATATTCACTAATTTTTTCTCCCAATATTTTTGGTTTTAAGGTTGTAGCACCATTATCAAAATAAATAATATTTCCTTCTAACATTTGAAAGTCTTCTCGATTCATAAATCACCTCCAATACTCTCCAATGATACTGACTAATTCTTCTTTTCTTTTATTTGAAAGTTCTAAATTAGAAAGTAAGAATCCTTTCATAAGTAAATTCATAGCCATTCTTTCGCTAAGCCCTCTGCTTTTCAAGTAAAATAATTCATCTTCTCTAAATGTTCCAATCCAAGCAGAATGATTTGCAATCACATCATATTCATCAATAAATAAATTTGGATGAATACTACATTTTTGATTATTTAAATTAATAATTCTATTCTTCTGATCTAACTTAGCCCCTGTTTTCCCGTTTGGAACAATTCCAGTAATATGAAAATCTAAACTTCCATCTAATAAATTTACTCCATTTGTTTGAATAGTACTTTCTGTATTTTTTCCTTCATGATAAACTGTAATATCATATTTTTCTCGAACATGAGAGATCGTCTTTAATATATAATTTATTTTAGAATTTCTGCCATTCAAATAAATATTATCTAATTCTTTTATACCACTCATATGATGAAATTTCTGAATATTTAAAGTACTATCATTATCTAATTCATAGCGATACTTAATTTTCATTAAATTCCCATCTCTGAATTCTAGTATGCTTGCTGAAACACCTTCAAATACTCTAATTAAAATATCCAGTTTTTGTGCGGTCTCATTATGATATTCTATTTCTAAAGTTGTATTTTCTAATAGGTCAATAACCAATTTATTGACCATAAAGTCCTCGCTCTTTTCTAAAAAGGATAAACGAACTTTCTTATTTATTTCTTTTTCTACAACAATATCATTTTCTATTTTTATTTTATTCATGAGTCTTCATTTCCTCTATAACATGAGTCCTATTTTTCTTAAATTTATCGTATCCAAATGTTTCAATTTCCTTTACCAATTCATAATTTCCACTTTTTACAATGCTTCCATCTATCATAATATGAATGTGAGTTGGCTTTATATATTCTAGCAACCTTTGATAATGGGTAATAAGTAACACAGCTGGTTCTTCCTTTTTAAAATATTCCATAACATGGTTCCCAACAATCCTTAAACTATCTACATCAAGTCCTGAATCAATTTCATCTAAAAGAACACAAGTTGGCTCTAACATATACATTTGTAAGATTTCATTCTTTTTTCTTTCGCCTCCAGAAAACCCTACATTAACTCCACGATGAATCATTTCTTTCTCCATATCTAAAGAATCTACAGTCGCATCTAATTTCTTTATAAAATTCATTAAATGAAAATTATCTTTTTCCTTTTCGTTTAATGCACTTCTAAGGAAATCAGCATTTGTGACACCTTCTATTTCAAGAGGCATTTGCATTCCTAAAAAAAGACCTAGTTTTGCTCTTTTATCTACTGACAAATCATTTATAATTGTTTCATCATAAGTAATAGACCCTTCTAAAACATGATATCCTGGATATCCCATAATCACTTTTGATAAAGTGGACTTCCCTGTACCATTTGGCCCCATAATGGCATGAATTTCTCCGCTTTTTATTTCTAAGTTAAAATCTTTCAAAATCGTTTTATTTTCTACTTCTACTGTTAAATGTTCTATTTTTAATGTGTGCATAATATCACCTAATCTTTATTTTACCATTTATTTCTTGTTTAGTAAATGTATAAAACTGGAAGAAAAGAACATAATAATATTAGAATATTCGCAGATATTCACGAAAAAGAGTTTACTCTTTTTTTTCTTTTGTTTATAATAATTTATGGAGAGTGATAATATGAATTGTATTTTTTGTAAAATTATAAATCATGAAATTCCATCTTATACTATATATGAAGATGAATTTGTTAACGTTTTTTTAGACATCAATCCTGATTCTAATGGCCATATGCTAATAATTCCCAAAAAGCATGCCTTAGATATTACTGAAATTGAACGTGAAACATGGAATCATATATTAGATATTACCAGAAATATGAAATCACTATTAGAAGAAAAATTAAAAATAGATGGTCTTACATTAATTCAAAACAATGGAATGGTTCAAGAAGTAAAGCATTTTCATTTGCATTTAAAGCCATATTATAGTGAAGGACAAAAATTATTACCAGTAGAAGATATTTATAACAAATTAAAAGAGCTCTAGGCTCTTTTTTTAAAATATTGTAGTTTCTGACTTCTCTACATAAGAGATTCCTTTTTCTTCATTTTTCTTATTAAAGTCATCGACTTGTTTATAAATTCCATATGCACAAAGTCCTACTATAATAATGGTTCCAATGACCGCTAGTACATTTTTCACTTACTTCACTCCTCATTTCTAAATTCTCTCTACTATATTTATTGTACACTAAAAATATAAAAAAATAAGTAAATTTTTAAAATTTTTTTAAAGTTTACATTTTATTTTAAAAGATAAAATTCTTGCTTTTCATTTTTTATTAATGTAAACTCCTGTTTTTTTAATGATTGATTATTTGAAACAAACTTTACTCTTACTTGATCATTACTTTCTTTTTCATTCCAATATACCGTTTTATTACATGAAATTTTATTTTCTTTCAAGAATCCATTTTCATCTTGTAATGTCCCATTCGTTATTTCTATTGTTATCATTTGTTCATTATTACATTTTATAATGAATGGAAAGCCTTTTACACTACTCATCAATACACTATATTTTTCAATTGGCGTTTCAACAAAAAAATAAGGTTCTTCTTTCTTTTCTTCTTCCCAGTTTAATATAGTTACACCAATTACCAAAATAATTGCTAACAATAAAGTTATAAGTATATCTTTTTTCATAGTTACCACCACTTTTATTATATCAATACAAAAAAAGAATTACAACTTTGCAACTCTTTTTTCGTCTATATCCATTAAACTTGCTCTTTCTGCTTTCAATTTTTCAATTTTATCCGATAAAGTTTCTTTTCTTTCTTCTATCCTCACAGAAATAATTGGCTCCTTTTTAATAGTCGCATTTGGAAGAGAAATACCTTTGCTTTCCAATCTTCGTTTTTGATCCAAAGTAAGTTGTCTTTTTCCACTTCGGTAACCAATTAAAGCACTTCCCATGTCATATCCTTCAGGGCTTTTTTTACCTCTTCCTGGTGCTTTATGATATTTATTGCAATACGCTTCTATTGCCTGAATCATTCGCTCTGTATTACTAAAAAATACACCGATTGCTTCTAATCTTTGATATTGCTCTTTTGTAATTGGAACATCTCCACTTTTATAGCTATTCATGACGTCCCTTAACCTTACCTGCTCTTCTCCTAATGGTAAACAACCATGCATATGGTAATATTCTTCTAATTCTCGAATATTTTTTTCTGTTCTACTTAAAAAGGAATCTGCATCTGCTAAACGGCTTATTTGTTCATTTGTTAATTTTGTTTCTCCTGTACGAAATCTAGTGAGAGCTTTCCCTAAATCTTTTCCATCACTTGATAAAAATCCTCTTGGCGGATAATCACCATTTGTATAAATATAGTCACACACTTCTGTTACTAATTTTGCTGTAGAATCCATTATTTCATTGCTTCTTTTCTAGAAAGATTTAGCCTTCCTTTTTTGTCATACCCTAAAGATTTTACGACAATTTCATCTCCAAGTTTTACAATATCGCTTGGTTTTTCTACACGTTCTTTGGCCAAATGAGAAACATGAACAAGTCCTTCACATCCAGGCCAAAGTTCAACAAAACATCCAAAATCTTCTACTTTTACTACTTTTCCTGTATAAATTTCGCCCTCTTCTACCTCTCTTACAATGTCTTTAATCATATTAGCAGTTGTATCAATAATCTCCTGATCACTGTGATAGATAATAACTCTTCCATCATCCTCTAAGTCTACTTTTACTGCATTTACATCAGTTACTGCATTTACATGACTTGCTTCTAATATAATTTTTGTAATCATTTCTCCACCTTTTCCAATAACATCTTTAATCTTATTTGGATTAATCATAAACGTCATTGTTTTTGGGGCATATTTACTAACTTCTTTTCGAGGCTCTTCAATTTGTTTTTTGATAACATCTAATATTTGCATTCTTGCTTTTTTTGCTTGCGCTAATGCTTCCTTTAATATTTCTTTGGTAATTCCTTTGATTTTAATATCCATTTGTAAAGCACAGATTCCATCTTTTGTTCCTGCTACTTTAAAATCCATGTCTCCTAAATGATCTTCCATTCCTTGGATATCTGTCAAAATAGTATAATCATCATCATTTGTAATAAGACCCATTGCAATTCCTGCTACTGGAGCTTTAATTGGTACTCCTGCTGCCATTAATGCCATACATCCAGCACAAATACTCGCTTGCGATGAAGAACCATTACTTTCTAAAATTTCTGAAACAACACGGATTGTATACGGAAATTCTTCCTCGCTAGGAATTACTCTAGATAAAGCTTTTTCTCCTAGTGCTCCATGGCCAATTTCTCTTCTTCCTGGTGCACCATATCTTCCTGTTTCTCCAACACTAAATTGAGGAAAATTATAATGTAGCATAAATCTTTTTTCATCTTCAATGCTAAGTCCATCTAAAATTTGATGTTCACCTAAAGCCCCTAGAGTAACTACAGATAAAGCTTGCGTCTGTCCACGAGTGAATAATGCTGAACCATGCGTTCTAGGTAATAAATCGATGTCTGTTGACAATGGTCTAATTTCATCCATTGCTCTTCCATCTGCTCTTACTTTTTCTTTTACAACAATATTTCTGAATATTTCATATTCTATTTCTTCTAACACTAATTTTACTTTTGTTAACAATTCTTTTAATTCAGAATCCTCTAATGTTTGGTTTTCTTCTTCATATTTTAAAACTATTTCTTCTTTTATTTTATCAATTGCAGCATAGCTTTCTAATTTGTCTTTAATATGAAAAGCCCTGTTAAGTTCTTCTCCAACTAAGCCTTTAATTTCTTGTTTGAAATTTTCTGGAATATCTAAAACTTCATATTCCATTTTTTCTTCTCCTATTTCAGCAATAATCTTTTCTTCAAACTCTATGAGTTCTCTAATTGCTTCATGACCAAACATCAAGGCTTCTAACATATCCTCTTCGCTTGCTTCTGATGCACTTGATTCTACCATATTAATCGCTGTTTTAGTTCCTGCTACAGTAAGATCAATATCTGAAATTTCTGATTGTTCTTTGGTTGGATTAATCACAAACTCGCCATTTACTCTTCCTACTTTTACTCCAGCAATTGGACCATCAAAAGGAACTTTAGATATTGAAGTTGAAAGAGATGAACCAAACATAGCAGCCATTTCTGGGCTATTATCTTGATCTACTGATAAAACGGTATTAACAATTTGTACTTCATTTCTAAAGTTTTCTGGAAACAAAGGACGCATTGGTCTGTCAATCATACGAGCTGCTAAAGTTGCATTTTCAGTAGGTCTACCTTCTCTTTTAATAAATCCACCTGGAATTTTTCCAACAGAATATAATTTTTCTTGATATAAAACCATCAGTGGGAAAAAATCTGATAAAATGTTGGCATTTTTTGATACAACAACCGTTGATAATACAACAGTATCTCCATATCTTACTAAAACTGCTCCATTTGCTTGTTTGGCTAATTCTCCATGTTCTACAATTAATTTTCTTCCTCTAAAATCTAATTCAAATACTTTTTTCATGTCTACCTCCTTAAACAATAAAGACACTCAAAAAAGAGTGCCTACTTATTTTATATTTATTTTCTTAATCCTAAACTTTTAACAATTTCACGATATCTAGTTACATCAGTTTTAATTAAATAATTTAATAAACTTCTTCTTTGTCCTACTTTTTTTAGTAGTCCTCTTCTAGAATGGAAATCATGTGGATGTTCTTTCAAATGTTCTGTTAAAGCTTTGATTTCTTCAGTAAGAATTGCTATTTGAACTTCACTAGATCCAGTGTCTTTTGGATTCTTAGCATATTTCTTAATGATTTCAGCTTTTTTTGTTTGTGCTAAAGCCATGTTCATTCTCCTTCCTTTTTTATATTCGCTTAAACCTAGAAATAAGTCGGAAATTCTTAAATCCACGTCTAAGTACTAATAATACTATACACGATAATAGAAAAATATGCAATTATTTTTGATTACTTTTTGTCTTTTTCTAATAATTTTGGAATTTCTTCTATTGTTATTACTTCTTTACAAAGAGACATAATTTTCTTTCTTTGCATATCTGTTACATCAAATAAATCTCTAGGACCAATAATCTCTTTTATATCTATTTTATCATCCAAATAACCTAAATGAATATAAATATAATGATATCTTTCTATTAGATAATCTTGAAAGAAATGGTTTACATTCTTCCCAATTCTTCCCCTTATTTCATTCGTCAAAATAGAAGTTCCTTCGATATCTTTTAAAATGGATGCTGCGATTATCTCAACAGGATCTCCACCCAATCCTAAATCTACAACTCTAATCAAAATTCCCTTTTTACTAATAAACCCTTGCAATTCTTTGTTATGTGTTAAAACATTTTCCATGGTTTCAAATACGTTTTATCTTTCTCATAAGTATGGTAGAGTGCTAAAGGGACTTGATCTTGATCTAAAAATAAAATGATAGAATTTCCAAATTCATTTTTTAAAATTTGACCATTTTTTATTTTTAATTTTAGCTCTTCATCAACTTCAAAATGTGGATAATTTTTCAATGCTTCTTTTATAGATAAAAAGTGATATTCATTATTTTCTATATCTTCTAAGGTTACACAATCTTTTAATTCAAATGATCCCTGTTTTACTCTTTCGAGTTTTGACATAATTCCAACTGTATTCATTTTTTTAGCAATATCTCTTACTAAACTTCTAATATAAGTTCCTTTACTCACCTTTGTTTTAATGGTAAATTTATTTCCGCTATATTGCAATAGTTCCAAGGAATAAATAGAAACTATTCTAGATGGAAGTTTTACTTCTTCTTTATTTCTTGCATATTCATAAAGTTTCTTTCCATCTACATGAACGGCCGAATAAAGAGGTACTTCCTGTAAATATTCTCCTACCATACTTTTTAAAACTGCTTCTATTTGTTGTTTAGAAATAGAAACTTTTTCTTGTTTCAAAATTATTCCTGTACTATCCAAAGTATTGGTTTCTACCCCTAAAGTTATTTCTGCAATATATTCTTTTTCTGTTGCTGTTAATAACTCTACTATTTTTGTTGCTTTTCCAACACATAGAATTAATATGCCAGTTGCCATTGGGTCCAGGGTTCCTGTATGACCAACTTTTTTTGTATGTAGAAAATGTCCTACTTTATCCACAACATCTCTACTTGTCATTCCTGCTTCTTTATAAACTACTAATATTCCTGACACATTATCCCTCACTTGTAATTGTATTACAGATCATTTCTAATTGAGGAACAATTTTCTTTCGTAAAGCAAGAATCTTTTGACTATTTGCTATACCATCTACAATAGATCGTTCTTCTACTTCAAATGCTTTCCCAGATTTAGAAGTATTTATAACTAAATAAATTGTTTCCATTTCATCATTATAGCCAAAGATATAACTTATCAATGGTTTTAAAGTAATTACCATGTCCTTATTCTCATTTTGAACACAATTTACCCCTACTTTTTGATAAGAACATGAATTTGTAGCATCAAAATAGTATTCTGTTCCATTATGATTAACAACTGTTATAACATGATTTCCCATAATCATTTCCTGTGGAGATTTAGCATCATGTATACAACAAGCTACTAAATATGCATCGTAGTCTAACGCTTTCATAACTTTACAAAAAAAATCTTCGTTATTTTTACAATCTCCTTCTCCTGTTGCAATTCTTGCACCATAATGTCCTGCAATATTATTTATATCTTGAATGTCATACTTGTAATTTTTCTCAATTGAAAGATATCCATTCCATAATAATTGGGTATATAGCTGAAAACATCTTTCTGGATTATCTCCACCATTTCCATGTATATATAAGGCAGTTGCCTTTATAATTTCTTCATATGAAGAAATTGTTGTTTGATATTGCTTTGTTGCTTCTTGTATTCTATGCATATTAGCAATTCGTCCACTAGCTGTAATTAAGCATCCGCAAGCAAGCAAAGTTAGTATTGTAGATCGTACTTTTTTTCCAAATGTAATTTTTTTACAATTATATGGACTTTGTTTTTCCATTTTATAAGCCATTTGAATCCCCCTTTTTTATGGAGTATATTATAATATAAATTTTTTAAATTTGCAAATTAAAAGCCCTAGTATTCTTCTAAGGCTTGTTTCAATTTAAAAATTTGTTTTTCATAGCTCATGCGTTCTGTAATATAAGAGCCAACTACAAATATATCGGCATTTTTACAAATCTTAATTGTGGCATCATCAATTCCACCATCTACTTCTATTTGATAATGATATTTCTGAATATCACGAATTCTTTTTAGTTCGTTTACTTTGTTGACTGTACTAGGAATCAGCTTCTGCCCACTTTTTCCTGGATTTACAGTCATCACTAAAACCAAATCAATAAGTGGTAAATAAGGCATAATCTTACTAACAGGAGTATCTGGACAAATGGATATTCCTACTTTAATATTCTTGCTTTTTATAAGATCTATTCCTTTTAGTAAGCCATCTACTTCTGCATGAATTGTCATATAATGTGGTCTCAAAGTTGCAAATTCTTCTATGTAGCGAAATGTATCTTCAACCATTAAATGAACATCAAAAGGTATAGAAAGTGGAAGAATTTTTTTTAATTCTTCTAAACTATCTGTTTTATTTTCTACAAATTGACCATCCATTACATCAATGTGTAAAAAATCTATTTTTTCATTGCTTAACTTTAAAATATTTTCTTTTCTATTTTCTTTCATTCCTAGAAAAGATACTGATAATTGCATTATCTCACCTACCTATAAATTTTAGATAATTTTGATATCTACTAGGTAAAATAGTGTGATCTTCGACTAAATCCTTTATTCTACATGAATCTTCTTTTACATGCATACAATCTTTATACTTGCATTTGTCCTTATATTTTTCAAATTCAAGCACTTGATCTCTAATATCACTACTTGTCATACCTTCGAAATCGACGGAAGAAAATCCTGGTGTATCAGCCACCCAGCCATCAAACAAAGAATGTAATTCCACATGCCTGGTTGTATGTTTTCCTCTCCCTAAAGCAATCGAGATTTCATCTGTTAACAGTTCTAGTGTTGGATCTAATTTATTTAATAAAGTCGATTTCCCCGCTCCACTTTGTCCTGTAAAAACAGTTACTTTTCCCTTTAATAGTGCCTTTATTTTGTCAATTTCTGTATTTAAACACACTTTATATCCAACGGATTTATAATAGTGTATGATACAATCGATATCCCTTTTTTCTTCTTCTGTTAATAAATCTAATTTTGTAAAACAAATAATAGGTTTAATATTATGAAATGAAATAATGTATAGTAATTTGTCAAGTAAATTACTTGAAAAATCAGGTAACTTTGTACTCGTTACAACAATCACCTGATCTATATTACTTACAGGAGGCCTTATTAGTTCATTCTTTCTTTTTTCAATGCTTAAAATATAATAATTGATAGGATCAAATTCTACAAAATCTCCTACTAAAGGTCTTATTTTATCATTTCTAAATTTTCCTCTTGATTTACAAATATATTCTTTTTTATCTTCTGCATAAACAGTATAATCATTGCTGATTAATTTAATAATTCTTCCACGCATATTTACTCCGTTTTTGATTCATCATTTCCTATATCATCTTTGCCATCTTCTTTATTGTCATCATTTTGATCATCAGAAATAGGTGGCTTTTCTACTACTGTTGGCTTTTTTGCAATTTCAATCACAATAGATGTATTCTTATAAATTTTTGTTTTTGCTGCTCTACTTTGTGATAAAATCGTTCCCTCTGGTTGAGCTCCATTTTCCACCATTTTTACAGTTGGAATAATATCATTTCTCTCACAAAATTCTCTAATGCTTTCTTCATTCCATGTTCCATCTGTAAAATCTGGATAAACAGCAACTAATTTATTATAAGTTAATGTTATAGAATCTCCATTTTTCAAATATGTTCCAACTTCCACATCTTGGTCAACAATAACACCATCTTTATCTTCATCTGTCTCTTCAGAAATTTCTCGTTCTTCTGTTTTCACTATAATTCCTGCTTTTTCCAACATTTCTTCAATTTCTGAAAGTTTTTGATTTTTATAATCTACTACTTCTAATCCCTCTTTGCCTTTTGAAATAATAATAGTAATTTTTGTTCCTACTTTTACACTATTTCCAATTTTTGGCTTTGTTTCTATTACTCTACCTGACTCTACTGTATCATTATATTCTTCCTTTATTTCTAATGTAATATTAATTTCACCATTATTTGTGATTATTTCTTTTGCTTGTTCTAGTGTCATTTCTTTTACATTTGGAATTCTTATTTCTTTTTCTTTCGTAAACATTGGTTTTAAAACCAATAAGAATACAAGTAAAAGAATGATCAATGTACTAACTACAGCTCCACCTACAAGAAGCCATTTTTTATTATTCTTTTTTTTCTTTTCCTTTTTTGGCTTTTCCTCTTCTTCATCTAAAAAAATAATTTCTTCTGGTTGTTCTTTTTTTACATCTTTTATTGGTGGCATAATTTTTGTTTCTTCTAAATCTTGCTCTGGAAATTTGTATACATGTCTCTCTTCGAATTGATGTTCTGGATCCATACTCTTCTCAATATCCTCTCTCATTTCCTTTACAGAATCATATCGATTCTTAGGATTTTTTGCACATGCTTTCAAAATAATATTTTCTATTGATTGTGGAATATTAGGATTGATCTTACAAACACTTGGAATTGGTTCCTTCATTTGCTTGATTGCTATTTCTACTGCTTGATCTCCTCTAAATGGAAGTTTTCCTGTCAATAATTCAAACATTAATATTCCTAGAGAATAAATGTCGCTTTTCATAGTAGATCCTTTTCCATTTGCTTGCTCAGGTGGCAAATAATGAACAGATCCCATGACAGAGTTTGTTTGTGTTAACTCATTACTGTTTAAAGCCATTGCAATTCCAAAATCCATGATTTTTACTCTTCCATCTTCTAAAATCATAACATTTTGTGGTTTCACATCACGATGAATAATATAACTATCATGGGCACAAGAAATGGCACTTGTTAATTGTAACATAATATCAATTACTTCTGATAACGTTAAAGCCCCACGTTTCTTGATCAAATTTTTTAAAGTCTTTCCATCTACATATTCCATCACAATAAAATATTTGCCATCATCTTCTCCAACATCATACATCTCTACAATATTTGGATGACTTAAAGAACTTGCTGCAATCGCTTCTCTTTGAAATCTTCTTACAAATTTTTCATCATCCGCAAGATCTCCTCTTAAAATTTTTACAGCTACGTTTCTATCCAATATTGTATCATACGCCAAATAAACATTTGCCATTCCGCCTTCTCCGATTGTTCGGATAATTTGATAGCGATCATTAATTTTCTGACCTTTAATAATCATTCTATACACCATCCTTTAATAAACATGCGATAGAAATGTTATCATTTCCACCCCTATTATTACTTTTCATAATTAACTTTTTAATTTTTTCTTCTAATGTGATTTCTTCATTTAATACTCCAGTAATCTGTTCTTCATTTAACATATTTGTTAAACCATCACTACATAAAAAAATTCCATCCACATCTGTTTCTACATCAAAAATATCCATTTCTACTATAGTCGCTGCTCCTAATGCTCTCATTAAAACATTTTTTCTTGGATGCTCTTTGGCTTCCTCTGGTGTTAATTCACCTGACTTCACAAGCAAATTTACGAGTGTATGGTCTGTTGTAATTTTATGCAGTTTTTCATTTTTAATGACATATCCAGAACTGTCTCCAATATTTCCAAATAATAGAAAATCACTTGTCAATACTGCTAAAACTAAGGTAGTTCCCATTCCTGTACTTTCTGGATGTTCTGCTGTATATTTGTAAATCAAAACATTCGCTTCACTTACAATATCTTTAATCCAAGCAACTGCATCTTCTTTGTTTCCAATACTACTAATTTCTGAAAACCGTTTTCCAATATGAGAAATAGCAATGCTTGATGCGATTTCACCAGCTTTATGTCCACCCATACCATCTGCTACTGCAAGTAATAATTCATTGTTTTTGTTTTTTACAATGATGACACTATCTTCATTATGTTCTCTGACTTTTCCTGGATCTGTTAAATAATAATATTCCATATTATCCCTCCTCATAATTCGCTCTCAATTGTCCACAAGCTGCACTTACCTTTGAACCGAACTCTTTTCTGATCGTTACATTAATATGATTTTTCTTTAATGTATCATAAAACTTCATAATTGTTTCTTTTGAGCTTTTTTTATACTCTATATGACTTGTTTCATTATAAGGAATCAAGTTAACATAGCAATTAATTCCTTTTAAGATTTTAGAAAGTTCTATTGCATGTTCTTCCTTATCGTTTATATCCTTTAATAAAATATATTCAAATGTGACTCTTCTATTTGTTTCCTTAATATATTTCTTTACTGCTTCTATCACTTCTTCTATTTTGTACACTTGATTAATTTTCATTATTTTATTTCTGATTTCATTATTTGGGGCATGAAGAGAAATGGCTAAATTGACTTGTTTTCCATTTTTCATAAATTCTAAAATTTTCGGAACAATTCCACAAGTTGAAACAGTAATATGTCTAGAGCCTAAGTCAATTCCTTTTGGCTCATTTAAAATAGAAATAAAATCCATTATATTATTATAATTATCAAATGGTTCTCCTATCCCCATCAGTACCAAATGACTGATTTTAATATCCAATTCTTTTTCCACTTGTAATATTTGTTCTACCATTTCATGAACTTCTAAATTTCTTACTTTTCTTAGTCTCCCACTTTCACAAAAAGTACACCCCATATTACAACCAACTTGACTCGATACACACAAACTATTTCCATAATCATGTTTCATTAATACTGCTTCTATTTTATTCCCATCCTCTAATCCAAATAGAAATTTACATACATCAATGTCAACCTGCTGTTGTAATAATGTTAAGGGTGTCAAAGTAAAGTTTTCTTTTAAATCAGCAATTGTATTTTTACTTACATTTTTCATTTCTTCAAAAGAACAGATACGATGCTTATAAAGCCATTCAAAGACTTGTGTAGCTTTAAATTTTTTATCGCCTTTCTCTAAAAAATAATTTTCTAACTTAGGTAATGTAAACCCATATATATTTTCCATACGAACACCCTATCAGTATTATAGCAAAAAATAAAAAAAAATCATAGATAATTCTATGATTTCAGACTGTTGACAAATAATTTTTTGTGAACAGTCTTTTAAAATTATAAATGTTATAGTATAATATA
>JAAWCI010000021.1 GCA_022793145.1 Bacilli bacterium
CGTGCAGTAAAACTAATTATTGGTGTAATGGCAAATGCAATTGTTGAAGCAAATGGAGGAAAATTAGTTGATTATGTAACAACTGATGAAAAACATAAAAACGATAGTGCCAATGATATAATGCAAAGAGCTTTAGAAACAGTGAAGAAAAGAGAACCAAGAAGATTTGAAAATAATCGTCCAAAAGATTTTAGAGATGGACGTAAACCATTTGAAAAAAATAATCATAGACCATCAGAAAAAGTAGAACCTAAAAAAGAAGAAAAGCAAGAAACTGTAGAAGTAAAAGAAGAAAAAGCCGTTAAATCAAATGATTTATCAACTCTTACAGTAGCAGAACTTCGTGAAATGGCAAAAACAAAAGACATTAAGGGTTATTCTACAATGAAAAAAGCAGAATTACTTGATGCTTTAAAATAAAACTATAAAGATGGTTTCAAAATAAGAAACTATCTTTTTTAATAAAAAAAGGAGAGATATTATGATAAGTGCTAGCTTAGTAAAAGAATTAAGAGAAAAAACTGGAGCAGGAATGCTTGACTGTAAAAAAGCTTTAGAAGCAAATAATGGCGATTTGAATGCTTCTATTGACTGGTTAAGAGAAAAGGGAATTTCAAAGGCAGCAAAAAAAGCTGATCGTATTGCAGCTGAAGGCCTTGCGGCAATATTAGTTGAAGAAAATGAAGCTGCAGTAGTAGAAATTAATTCAGAAACTGATTTTGTTGCTAAGAATGAGGAATTTAAAAATTTAGTAGATACAGCTTTAAAAACTGTTATTAAAAGTAATGTTACAACAGTGGAAGAAGCTTTAGAACTAGATACAAACGAAGGAACTCTTAATGACTTAATTATTGCTAAAACAGCAAAAATTGGAGAAAAATTAAGTTTTAGAAGATTTGAGCATATTACAAAAAATGATGGAGAATATTTTGGAGCTTATATTCATATGGGTGGTAAAATAGCAGTATTGACTGTTTTAAAAGGAGCTAACGAAGAAGTAGCAAAAGATGTAGCAATGCATGCAGCAGCAATGAGACCATCTTATGTAAAAACAAGTGAAGTACCATCTGAGGAATTAGATAGAGAAAGAGAAGTTTTAAAAGAACAAGCTATCAATGAAGGAAAGCCAGCTGAAATCGCAGAAAAAATGGTGGCAGGAAGAATTCAGAAATTCTATAAAGAAATTTGCTTAGAAGAACAACCATTTATTAAAGATGGTGATATCAGTGTTGGAACATATGTAAAAAACAATGGTGGAGAAATCTTAAAAATGGTACGTTTTGAAGTAGGCGAAGGAATGGAAAAAAGAGAAGAAAATTTTGCTGAAGAAGTTGCAAAACAAATGGAACAATAGGATGATTGCAAAATCATTCTTTTTTTGTTATAATAACTCCCTAAAGAGGAGGATTTTATGTTTATCGTTGTTTGTGGAGTGAGTGGAGTAGGAAAATCAACTCTAATAAGAAATTTAAATTCAAAAATAGTTACACTTCCTCGTAGTGTTACAACCAGATTGGCTCGTCCTAGTGATCCAAAAAGTGAATATGTATTTGTAAATCATCATGAATTTAATTGCTTAAAAGCGCAGAACCAATTATTGATCCATCAATATTTTCATCAAGATCAATATGGAATATTAAAAAATGATTATGATAAAATTATGGCAGATGGTAAAGTAGCAATTAAGGATATTGGATATGATGGGATTTTACAGCTGAGGGCAAAATTAGATGAAGTTCCTTGCATTTATATTGATTCTTCTTTGGATGTACTAGAAGAACGATTGAGAAAACGTGGTGATTCCTATGAACAAATTAGAGAACGGTTTTCTATGATTAAACAAGAATTAGAAGACTTTAGAAGTGTAGCAGATTATGAAATTGAAAATAATTCTAGTATTGAAGAATACCAAAAGCAATTCCAAAAAGTTTTAGGTCATATTATAGGTGGAAGAAAATGAGTAAATTAGAATTAAAGTCAGCATTTATTATAGGGAAAGAATCTACTACATTAATGAAAAATTTTTTAACCAAACAGTTAGAAATCAGAATACTACGAGAATGGCAGTGTTGTGAAAGAGATGTAATCGATGTACCAGCGAAAGAATATGAAAGAGTTTTATTAGAAGGCCAAAAATATGTAGTAGAACAAAATCTTCAAGCTGTTTGTTGGATCAATCAATATGGTGAGGCAATAGAGTGTGGATATTTAGAATTGGCATATGCTATATTAAGAAGACAGAGAAAAGGAAATGCTTTGTGGTGTCTTGATAAATACCTTCCAGATGATGTTAAGGAATATTTAAGAAAGATGAGTGTGGCTTTAGGAGTCGATGTTGGCCATTTTTATAATGAGACAGATCGTGCTTTATGTCTTGCGCCACAAAGTTTGGATTATCAAGAACAGTTAAAATTGATGAAGGAATTTATAGTAAAAGAAGGAACGGGACCATTTTCAAGAATTATTCCATTAACTTTTACAGGAAAAAAACAAGAGAAGGAAAGCTTCTTTCTTATGAAAGTAAAAAAATAATTAAAAATCACAATTCTGTGATTTTTTTTGTCGTTAAAAATAATTTCTAAATGATGCAATCCGACATTTTTATCATATTAATTATTTTAAAATGAGGGTGGTGATGATATGAAAGTAAAAGTGTTTGATGAAAGTCATGAAACGGACTTAGAAAAGGCAATCAATGATTTTTTAGAAGAAAAAGAATTAGAAATTGTTGATATTAAGTTTAGCGTTTCAACAAGTGTATTTGGAGAAGAACAAATTTATTGTTTTTCCGCTCTTATTTTATATAAAAATGTTTAAAAAAGAAAGGATTGAAACAATATAGAAAAGGAAAAGAGATGATTTTATGTTTGGAAATTTTAATGAAGAAGCAAGACAAATTTTGATCAATGCGAAAAGTGAAATGAAAGAGTTAAAACATCCCTATGTAGGAAGTGAGCATTTACTTTTGGCTATTTTAAGAACTGATAATCCAATTTCTAAAAAATTAAAAGAATATCATTTAGACTATGAATCATTTCGACTAGAACTCATAGATATTGTTGGAATAGGAGAAATAGCAAGCAATTGGTTTTTGTATACACCACTTTTAAAACGAGTCATGGAGAATGCAATCATAGATAGTAAAGAAAATAATAATGGAATAGTTACAATTGAGCATTTATTTGCGAGTTTATTAGAAGAGGGAGAAGGAGTAGCGATTAGAATACTTCTTGGGATGAATATTGATATTGATGATTTATATAGTGAATTTGCATATAAATTAACGACAGGAGCAAAACATAAAAAAGGTCATAAAATGATGTTGGAAGAACTTGGAACAGATTTGACAGCAAAAGCTACCAATGGTGAATTAGATCCTGTGATTGGAAGAGAAATAGAAATAAAGAGGGTGCTAGAAATACTTTCTAGGAGAACCAAAAATAATCCATTATTAATTGGTGCAGCAGGAGTAGGAAAGACAGCAATCGTGGAAGAACTTAGTAGAAGAATCGCATCTGGGGAAGTACCATCTTCTTTAAGAAATAAACGTATTATTAGTTTGGATATGGCCACCATGGTAGCAGGAACAAAATATCGTGGTGAATTTGAAGAAAGAATGAGAAAAGTTCTATCTGAAATTGAAAACAGCGATAACATCATTTTGTTCATTGATGAAATTCATACATTAGTAGGAGCAGGAGGGGCAGAAGGTGCTATAGATGCTTCAAATATTTTTAAGCCAGCTCTTGCAAGAGGGAAGTTGCGTTTAATTGGTGCTACAACAACAGAAGAGTATAAAAAGTATATTGAAGCAGATGGAGCACTTGATAGAAGATTTCAGAGTATTTATATTGAAGTCCCAAATACAAAAGTAGTTAAAAATATTTTAATGAAATTAAAAGCTATATATGAACAATATCATTTTGTTAAAATAAGTGAATCTATGATTGATTTAATTATTGAGTTTAGTGAGAAATATATTCATAATCGAAATCAACCAGATAAAGCAATCGACATTTTAGATGAAGTTTGTGCAAAAGTAAGTTTGAAAGAAAGCAAAGAATTGAAAAAATATCATGAAATGAATAAAGTTCTTCAAAATACGATAAAAGAAAAGAATGAGGCGATTTTAAATAATGAGTTTAAAGAAGCTTCAAAATGGAAAGAAAAAGAAAATAACTTAATGGATAGCTTAAATAAGCTAGAATTAAATCTTTTAAAGCAGAAGCATAATAAGATTGTCACCAAAGAAGATATAGCTGAAGTAATTCATATCAAAACCAAAGTTCCAGTATATGAACTTTTAAAAGAAAATAAAAGGGCTATTAAAGATTTAGAAAATAATATTAAAAGTGAGATTGTTGGACAAGACGAAGCAGTTGAAAAAATTGTTCAGGTTTCAAAGCGATTAAAATTAGGATTTAAAGAAGAAGAAAAAGGAACTTCTCTTTTGTTTGCAGGACCATCAGGAGTAGGAAAAACTGCGCTTTCTAAATTATTTGGTGAAGAATTAGTAGGAAGAGAAAATATTATTAAATTAGATATGAGTGAATATGCAGAAGCTCATTCTATCAGTAAAATAGTAGGTGCTCCTCCAGGGTATGTAGGGTATGATGACCATAAAAATATTTTAGAAGAAATTAGAAATAAGCCCTATTCAGTTTTAATATTGGACGAAATAGAAAGAGCTCATCCTTCCATTTTAAATTTATTTTTTCAGGTATTAGAAGAGGGAAAAATTAAAGACTCTAAAGGGATTACTGTTCATTTTGGGAATGTTACTATCATTATGACTTCTAATATTGGTTTTGAAGAAATACATATAGGCTTTGAATCTCCAAAGAATGATGTTATTTTTTCGAAATTAAAAGAACATTTTAGTATTCCTTTTATTAATCGGATTGATGAAATTGTGGTATTTCAAAAACTAAAGCAACAGGATATTGAAAAATTGACAGAAAAAAAATTGCGGAAATTGGAAACACGTTATCAAAAGAAAGGATATCAGATTACTTATGACAAATCGCTTATTTTAGAAATTGTAGAAAAGAGTAATTTTAAAGAATTTGGAGCTAGAAGACTTGATAAAATTATCAAAGAGGATATAGAAGCTATGATTATAGAAGAAGCAATAGAAGGGAAAGAACAAATAAGAGTAGAACATTTAAAAACACATGTAGAAAGTTAGAAAGGAATAATTATGAACTATTTAGGAAATGGATTTTTTAGAAATGGATTGGGTTTTAATAATGGAGAATTTAATTATTTAAGAACTGATATTTATGAGCAAGATAATGTTTATTATTTGAAAATAGAGGTGCCTGGAATTGAAAAGGAAAATATTAGAGTAGATTATGAAAATGGATATTTGACAGTATCAGTAAAGCAAGAAGATATTTATGAGGAAGTAAATGAATATATTAGGAAAGAAAGAATAATGAGTGAAAAAGAAAGAACATTTTATGTGGGTGATATTCATGAAGAGTCAATTAAAGCAAGTTGCCAAAATGGTGTTTTAACAATTACTTTAGGTAAAAATGAAGAAAGGAAAGAAGAGAAAAGGCAAATAATTATAGAATAGATTAATATTATTTTTATACTTAAATATTTTTAAAAAGATATAAAAAGTAAGGAAGAGTCATATAGTATTTATGTTAGAAACTCAAAATTCTTACTTTTTTTGTTTTTGATGAAAATATTGTTATTGAATAAGCGTAATAGTTTGGTTACAAAACAGAAGAAAGAAAAAAAGAAATTGCTATAATAGATATTATAGTGTTATAATGGATATTATAATAGCGAGAGGTAATGAAATATGAGAAAAAAAGGATTTACATTGATAGAATTATTAGCTGTAATTGTAATATTAGCTGTGATAGCTTTAATAGCGACTCCAATTATATTAAATATAATAGAAAAAGCAAGAAAAAGTGCATTCAAAGATAGTGCATATGGAATTAAGGCTACAGTAGAATCAAAAGCAATGGAAAATGTACTAGCAGGAAAAGAAATAGAAAATACATATCAATTTCCATTTGAGGAATTGAAATTTAGTGGAAGTAGGCCAGCAGGAGGAACTGTCGCAGTAGATAAAGATGGAAAAGTATCAATGGCAATCCACAATAATAAATGGTGTGCAGTAAAAGAGAAAGAAGAAACAGAAATAAGAGTTATTGATTATGAAGAAGAAACATGTAAGATATTAGGAATCGTAGAGCCTCCTAAACCTACATTAAAAAACCCAGAAGAAATCATGACATCAGAAGCAGTAGGAGAAAATGGAGCGATTAAAGAAGATACAAGTGGGAATAAAAGATATGCAGGAAGTGATCCAAATAACTATGTATGTTTTGGAACAGAGGAAGAAACATGTAGTGGGAAACAACTATGGAGAATCATAGGAGTTGTAGATGGAAATCTAAAACTAATAAGTACAGAATATTATAGTACAGGAGTAGCCTATGATACAGCGAATTTAAATAGTTGGATACGTCCAGCTACATTGAATGTGGAGTTACAGAATAATGTATATGAAAATATAGAATGGATCAATTCAAATATACAAAAAGAATGGATAACAAATGATAGATGGAAATTAAGAGGACTATCAGCTGATTATAAATTATCAGTTTTTGAGACAGCAGAAAGGAATAGTAGTTTTACAACTTCTAATCATATTGGGCTAATGACGGTTACCGATTTTGGTTATGCTTCTAGTGATAGTAGTTGTACTACAAGTACGATATTGACGAATAAAGATATGACATGTATGAGTAGCAACTGGTTGAAACCAGCCGTTGACACCGAATGGACGCTAACTCCTGGCGGTCTTTCGTATGCAGTTTGCAATATAAACGTCCCTAGGGGTGCTATTGCCATCCCTAATGTGAATGTTACTAGTAGTGTGCGTCCAGTAATAATTCTTGATTCTGATGTAAAGATAAAAAGTGGTAAAGGAACAGAAAGTGATCCATATTTACTGGAAAAATAAAGGGTATTGTTTATATTGAAAAATATGAACATAATAATAGTGAGGTAATAAAAATGAGAAAAAAAGGATTTACGTTGATAGAATTATTAGCTGTAATTGTAATATTAGCTGTGA
>JAAWCI010000022.1 GCA_022793145.1 Bacilli bacterium
GCTAAAAATAAGCTTGTCCAAATTAAATCATAAAAAGTAATTGGTTTTTTATCAAAATCAGCAGCATTAAAGCCATTTGCTTCTAACCACTTAATACTTTCTCTAGTTAGCATTAAAGAATAATTTTTGTTATTAATATTGAGTTCTAACTTTCTCATACGAAACCTCCTTTCTAACAAAATAATTATCATTGCAAAGAAACGAGGAGATGAAAGAAAAAGACATTTCTTTGCAATAACAAATGGGGCTTATATAGGAGCGATTTCAAAATGAATAAAATAAATCGCTCACCAATATAAAAGCACAAATAACTTTGAATCGCAAATGAAATGTCCATATATCCAATAAATATCTAACCAATATTTAATCTTTGTCCAATTTTTTTCCAACTGGTTTTTTTAAAACTTCAATTGATCTCCATTTATTATTAGAAGTTCTAATACATCCTTTTTTTTCTAGTTCCATAATTAAGTGATAAATACTATTAACATGTTTTATATTTAATGCATTGGTAAGTTCCTGATAAGTTGGAGAATATCCATGTTCCTCTCTATAACGAATAATAGTATCTAATAATGATTTTTGTTTTGGTGTTAATGTTAACATTTTCCTGTCCCTCCTGAAATAAAAATTTTTCTTGTATACTCTTATACATCAAAACTATTTTTTTTGCAATATTAATTTCAATATTTTTGCACATTTTTATGCATTTTTGCACCTTTTATAAATTCATAAAAAAAGCAAATTTGTATTTGCTATATTGTTTCAGAAATTAATATCTCTAAATAATCTAAAATATCTTGTTTGCTATAATGATTATTATTTTTTAGCCATTCAGTTCCAACATTAAAAACTGCACCTAAATAGAATTTTGCAATAATATCACTTGGAATATTTTTATTATTTTTATCATGTTCAATTCGTTTTTTGATATCTTCATTTAATGTGTCATAAATCATATCCATAATAACGCTATTTTTATTATGTATCATGATGGCACTATAAATATCTCTGTTGTTATCAACATGTTCTAAAAATATTCGTAACATTTCCAAATAATATTCTTTTGAATTAGAAATTTTGGTATTGGTGCTCAGTTCTTTTGCGAAAGAACATTTTAATGTTTCAATTAAATCAGCAAATAACTCATATTTATCATTGTAATGAGAATAAAAAGTAGAACGATTCACCAAAGCTTTTTCACAAATATCTGATACTTTGATTTCTTCGAATGTTTTTTCTTTCAATAAATGGAGCAAAGAATCATATAAATTCTTTCTTGTTTTTATAACTCTTAAATCTTGTTTTTCTTTCAATTTAATCACCTATCCATTATTATAGAGTTTTTTCTACAAAAGTAAAGTTAAGTTACTATCTGTTGGATAATTAACAAACAAATAGTAAAAATTTGTCGAATAAAAAACATTCTATATTTTATGTTGCTCATTTTTTCAGTGGAATGTAATAAAATACATAGCGACGGAGGGATAATGTGAAAAAATTAAAAAAGTTAATTGTAAATCATAGCTTATTGGTTGTTATAATCTCTTGTGTTTTATTAATTCCATCTATCATAGGATATTATAATACCAAAGTAAATTATGATATTTTAGTATATTTGCCTGAAGATATTGAAACAATCAAAGGACAAAATATTCTAACAGATGAATTTGGAATCGGAGCCTTTTCATTTGTTACAGTAGAAAATATGTCAAACTATGATATTTTAACTTTAGAAAAAAAGATAAAAGAGATAGATGGAGTAGAAACAGTAGCAAGTATTGCAGATGTTATAGATACCATAATACCAAGTTTTATGTTACCAGATGAAGTGATAGAAAAAATGTATCAAGATGACCAAACGATTATCTTAGTAACTTTTAATAGTGGTACATCAGAAGAAAAAACCATGAATGCAGTAAAAAACTTGAGAGAAACAGTAGGAGATGCTACTAAAGTAAGTGGTATGACAGCTATGGTATTAGATACAAGAGACTTATCAGAACAAGAAATATTTGCTTATATTGTAATTGCCGTTTTCTTATGTTTATTTGTATTAGTAATTGCAACAGATTCTTATTTAATTCCAATATTTTTGCTAGGGAATATTGGTTTTGCAATCCTCTATAATATGGGAACAAATCTTATTTTTGGACAAATCTCTTATATTACGAAAGCAATTACAGCAGTGTTACAATTAGGAGTAACTATGGACTTTTCCATTTTCTTATATCACAAATATGAGCAAGCAAAAAATGGAGAAAAGGATAAAAAGAAAGCAATGGAACAAGCCATTTCTGATACGTTCAACTCAGTTATTGGATCATCACTTACAACAATTGCAGGATTTTTAGCTCTTTGCTCTATGAATTTGACTCTAGGAACAGATATTGGAATTGTCATGGCAAAAGGAGTTTTATGTGGATTAATCTCAGTTTTAACGCTTTTTCCTGCACTGTTACTTGTATTTGATAAAGCATTAGAAAGAACAAGGCATAAAGTATTTATACCAGAATTTAAAGGACTACAGAACTTTATTATGAAGCATAATAAAATAATAATGACTTTATTTTTGGTCTTATTAGTTCCAGCTATATTAGGGAATAATAAAGTTGAAGTATATTATAAATTAGATAAATCGTTACCAGAAAATTTATCTAGTAGCATTGCCAATTCTAATTTGGCTAAAGATTTCAACATTGTATCACCTGAATTAATCTTAATTGACAAAGATTTAAACCCTAGTGACTTAGATGAACTAATAGATAAATTAAAAAAGATAGAAGGAATAGATTTGGTACTTGCGCCAAAGAGTTTACTAGAGATCATACCAAGCTTTATGTTACCTGAAGATATTACAAAAATGATAGAAAATGATCATTATCAATTAATGATTGTAAATTCACTTTATGAAATTGCCTCACCTGAATTAGAAGCACAAATAAAAGAAGTGGATAAGTTGATAAAGTCTTATGATAAAAATGCTATTGTTGCAGGAGAAGGACCACTTATGAATGATTTGACTCGTATTGCTGATCATGACTTTAAAATGGTGAATTATTCTTCTATTATCGTTATTTTTGTTTTGATGTTATTTGTATTAAAATCTTTTAGCTTACCATTTATTTTAATTTGTGCAATTGAATTTGCGATTTTCTTAAATATGGCAATTGCTTACTATACAGGAACAACCTTACCATTTATTGCCTCTATTGTAGTAGGAACCATTCAGCTTGGAGCTACGATTGACTATGCAATTTTAATGTCAACAAAATATTTGGAAGAAAGAAAAGAAAATAAGAAAAAAGAAGCTATGAAAAAAACTTTAGAAACAACAGTACCATCCATTTTAGTTTCTGCACTTTGTTTTTTTGCAGCAACATTTGGAGTAGCGTTTTATTCAAAAATAGATATGATAGGTTCGATATGTACTTTATTATCTAGAGGAGCCATTATCAGTATGATAGTTGTTATATTTTTATTACCAACATTATTATCATTGTTTGATAAACTTATCATGAAAACAACAAAAGGAATGAAGGAGAGTGTGTAATATGAAAAAATTGAAATCATTATTAAATATTACGTTAGCTGGATATTTGATTTTAAATCCACTTAGTGTATATGCACTGACAAAAAATGAAACGATTTATAGTAGTTTAGATGAAAATGGGAAGCTTGTTTTATCTACTGTAACAAATCAAATCCAAAATGATGGTATAAATGAAATAGAAGATGAAACAGAATTAAAAAATATTTTAAATATAAATGGAAAGGAAACTTTTACATTAGAAAAAAACAGATTAAAATGGAAAGCAAATGGAAGGGATATTTTTTATAAGGGAGATATTACAAAAGAACAACCAATAGATGTAGAAATACAATATTATTTAGATGATAAAAAAATGTCAGCCAAAGAAATGATTGGAAAAAAAGGAAAAGTAAAACTAGTAATACAGTATCAAAATAAATTAAGTGAACAAGTAAATATCAATGGGAAAGTAGAAACGATTTATACTCCTTTTGTAGTTACAACAGGAATGGTTTTAAATAATGATCATAATAAAAATATTATCATAGAAAATGGAAAAGCAATAAATAGTGGCTCTAGGACTATGGTTATAGGAGTTTCAGCTCCAGGTTTATATCAATCTTTGGGAGTGAAAGAATTAGAAAACTTGGATAAAGTAACAATTACTTATGATACAACAGCATTTTCTCTTGGAAATGTTTATATGGTAGCAACCCCAAAATTGTTAGAAGAAAAAGACTTAGAAATTTTTGATAAATTAAATTCATTGTCTTCAAACCTAGATACTTTAAAATCAAGCATGGATGGGTTAGAAGAAGGA
>JAAWCI010000023.1 GCA_022793145.1 Bacilli bacterium
ATCCAAAAAATTTAGAGAGTTTTGTAGATAAAGATACTCCATATTCAGAGAAAGTAGCATATGCGAATAGTGCAACAAAAACAGCAATGACAGTATATGGAACATATAAAGTAGGACAAGGTATTTATAATAAAGTAACCCAGGTAAATACTGCTGGAACTTTGAAAACATATGGAAATAATAATTTATCAAATGCTAATTTGTATAGAAATAGTCCATATAGTGGGCAAAAAACTTACTTGGTTGATTATAATAAAATTATTAATCAGTATAATTGGGGAAATCCTGAAACTTTATATAGGCATTATAAAGAACATGGAAAGGATTTTAACTCAACTAATCCAGAAGATTATGCACTACAAGCAAAAGAATTTTATCTAGATAAGTCTAGCTACCAAGTAAAAACTGGAAGAGATGGAATAACGCGAATATATGATAAGAACACCAATACTTTTGGTTCCTATAATTTAGATACTACAACCAAAACATTTTTTAGACCAACGCGGAAAAATTATTGGGACAATCAAGGAAGAAAGTAAAAGTTCAGAAAGCTAATTCGCTATGAAAAAGGTGATAATAAATGAAGCAGAATGAAAGCATAATGAGAAAATTTTATAATAAAAATAATGATATTTCATATAATCCTATAACCAATTTTGAACAAGCAAAAAAAGAAAAAAATGCAGTGTTGATATTTGAAGGAGATTATGGTGGCATAATTTACCTTACTTGTCCTATTAGATTAATAAACTGCAATGAAGAAACACTTTATTATCTTTTAAAAAGAATAGATGGTCTTTATTGGAGTGATATTGATGGAGCTAATATATTTTATGAGATTATAGAAGATGATCGTGTTGCAGGAGGTATGAATGGTGGGAAAGTGTTAGAAAAATTATGGATTCATCCAAAAATTTTAGACTTAGGTTTAGGAACTGAAATAGAGAATTTGATTTTTGGTCGTAAATAACAAAACATATTGAAAGTAGCCAATCATTTGATTGGCTTTCCTTCTATTATGCATTCTAAAACTGTCCAAATCAGTAAATTAGTCAAAGTTAAATAACTGACTTAGTAATTAGTAGAGGAAAACAAAAATTGGCAAATCTCAGGAATAATACAATGTTTTTCCTAGAAAAAGGAAATTATATAAATTATTAAGTATGGAATTAACCCAAGCAAAAAAGGAAGAAGACTTCCTTTTTTTAGTTATTAAATGCTCTTGCACCAATAACGATTACTAATAAGATAAATAGGACTAATATGATAGCAGCACCATATCCAGCACCGCCACCGTATCCGTATCCTCCACCATAAGATGGATATCCAGAGTTGCAGCAGCAATTATTTCCATAACCACTATAACCACCGTAATAATACATTATAATCCCTCCCATCTAATCTAATATATTGTATTAAACTGTCAAAATAATGTTTATGAAATTCACCTATTTTTGAAAAATTGATTGTGAGATAATGAAATATATGTTATGATTAAAAGTAGAGTAGGTGAGGATATGATCAAACAAATAAGACGTAACTTACATGATTTAGATAAACCATTACTCTTTGTTACAGTAGCTTTCTTCTTGTTTGGATTATTTAATATCTTAACTGCCTCTAGTAGAGAAGCTGTTGTCAGATACGATGCTTCTATGTATCACTATTTTATTCAACAATTAAAAATGCTTTCTATTGGTTTTGTAGGATTTCTCATTATCATTAATATTGATAGCAAACATTATCCAAAATGGGCATTTTTCTTATTTATTGCAATTTTACTTTTACTGCTTTACTTGTCTTTTGCTGGAACAGAACATAAAGGAGCTAAAAACTGGGTAAATATTGCAGGTTTTTCTTTTCAACCAAGTGAATTTGCCAAACCTATCATTATTGTATCTTTAGCTTGTTTTTTTGATTTATTTGGAAAAAAACTTAAAAACAAAAAAATTGCTCACTATGACATGATTTCAGTTGTTCTGATAATCGGATTATTAATTCCAGTAATTGTATTCTTACAAAAGGACTTTGGAACCATGTTAATATTAATGACAATTTTCTTCGTAATGTTTTTTGCCAGCCCTATTTTGAGAATTGAAAAATTAAAAACTTTCTTTTTACTAATAGGACTTGGAATTGTAGCATGTTCTATGATGATTATGGTGAAAGGATATATTTTATCTCCAGCCCAAATGGCAAGATTTGATTTCTTTAATCCTTGCTCTAAATACGAGAAAGGCGGATATCAAGTCTGTAATGGTTTCATCGCTTTCAATGATGGAGGTTTATGGGGACTTGGAATAGGAAAAAGTAAGCAAAAATATTCTTATATTCCAGAACCTCATACAGATAGCGTTTTCGCTATCATAGGAGAAGAATGGGGATTTTTAAAAAGCACTTTTATCTTTATTGTTTATGCATATATTTTAAAGCGGATATTAGACCTATCAGCAAAAGCAAGTAGGGTAAGAGGCAAATTTATTTGTTTGGGAGTGGCAACTTATATATTTTCTCATATTTTAATTAACCTAGGTGGATTATTTGGAGTAATTCCTTTAACTGGAGTTCCATTACCTTTCTTATCTTATGGTGGCTCTTTTGCCATTTCCCTAATTGGTTCTCTTAGTCTTGTACAAAGAGTTCATATAGAAACAAAAAATCAAAAAATTAATGTAGGAGGAAGAATATGAAAAAAAATGGATTTACATTAGCTGAACTTTTAGGAGTAGTTGTTATTTTAGGGCTTTTGCTTCTTCTCGTATTCCCATCAGTTGTAAAAGAACTAAAAGAAGGAGAAGCGAACATTGATAGCGCAGTAGAACAGATTATTAAAAATGGGGCTTCAAATTATGTTGAAAATAACAAAAATACTTATCCATCTACCAAGAATGCAACTTATTGTATTACTTTAAGTACTTTAGTAAATGCAGGAGAAATTTCTAAAAGCTTGCTTATTGATAAAAAAGGCAATGAATTGGATTTAGGAAAAAAAGTAGAAGTTCAGATTCAAAGTGGTCAAAAAACTTATCAAATGAATGATCAATGTCAAAATAGTTAGGATTTTTTATCTATGAGCAAATATCATTTTATGAGGTGATAAAATGATACAAAAAATATTTGAGAAAAAAAGAATGTTACTAATTTTAAGTATCACTCTTTTTTTATTACTTTCTTGTTTTTTATTTCCAAAAGAGGAAGAAATTATATTAGAGGAATCATTGAAAGAAGAAACTGGAAAAGTTGTTCAAGAAGACGTTATTCAAGTAGATATCAAGGGAGCTGTTAAAACTCCAGGAGTCTATCAAATGAATAACAATTCTAGGGTTCAGGATGCTATAGAAAAAAGTGGAGGACTTTTAGAAAATGCTTATTTAAATACAATCAATTTAAGTAAAAGATTACATGATGAAATGGTAATTATCATTTATACAAAAGAAGAAATAGATCAATTTCTAAAAGAAGAAACACGAACATTAAAACAAGAGAACACTTGTATTTGTCCTAAAATAACAAATGATGTTTGTATAGAAAAATCAATTACAAATAAAGAAGAAATCAATCATACATTGAAAATATCCTTAAACCATGGAAAGAAAGAAGACTTTGAAACATTAACAGGAATAGGCCCATCAAAAGCAGAAGCAATTATAAAATATCGAAATGAGCATGGAAAATTTGAAACCATTGAAGAAATTAAAAATGTAAATGGAATAGGAGAAGCAACTTTTGAAAAGATTAAAGATCATCTTACACTCTAATTACTTTTTGCTAATTTGTTTTTTACTTTTATTATTTTATCTTTTTTATTCTTTTACATTTGTAAAATCTAAATACCAAAAAAATGATATTTCCTTTGAGGGAACTATTTTATCTAAAAAAATATACGAAAGTTATGCTATCTTAGAAATAAAGGGAAAAGAAAAATTGCTTGTCCAATATACTTTTTCTTCTATAAAATTGATACAAAACTTAAAAATAGGGGATGTTATTTCTTTTAAAGGTACTTTAGAATTGCCTAGTTCAAATAGGAACTTTTACCTATTTAATTATCAAAAGTATTTAAAAGGAAAACAAATTTTTTGGATTGCGAAAACGGATAGCATTATATTAAAGAAACCTTCTAGTGGATTTTATTTATGGAAAGATAAACTGATTCGAAAAATGGAAAAGAAAAAACAAGCCTCTTATTATTTTTCCTTTTTATTAGGGGATAGTTCTAGTTTAAAGAAAAAAAATTTATATCAAGAATTAGGAATTAGCCACTTATTTGCTGTTTCAGGAATGCATATCCTCTTTATTGCAGGTTTCCTATCAAAATTGTTTCAAAAACTATGTTCTAAAACACTAATTTCCTTTTTTCTTGTTACAGTTGTATTAACTTTCTATATTTGGTTATTATCAGATAGCGCTTCTGCTAATAGAGCTTATCTACTATATCTTTTCTCTTTCTTAAATAAATATTACAAATTACAACTTTCTTCTTTAAAATTATTGCTTTTTGTTCTTATGATTTCTATTTTTAAAAATCCATTTTGTCTCTTTCAAATAGGATTTCAATTTAGTTTTTTAATTTGCTTTTTTTTGATGCTTAAAAAAAGAGATTCCAAAGGATATATAAAAGACTTATGGATCACATCTAGTCTTGCCTTTCTTGTGAGCCTACCACTTTCTTTATACCATTTTCATCAAATTCATTTAGGAAGTATTTGCTTTAATATGATTGCGGTTCCTTTTGTAACAATCATTTTATTTCCATTATCCTTCTTGTCCTTTTTCTTTCCAATATTTGAAAATCTTTTTTGTTTATGTATTGGAATTTTTGAATTTACAATAGATAGCTTCAAAATATTTGATTTTTTAAAATTGATATTTCCAGCTTATCCAGTTTTTTCTCTTTTCTTCTATTATTTTATATTAATCTTTGGTTTTATTAAAACTAAAAAAATATTGGTTTTCTTTTTCTTACTTTTATTTTTGCACTTTCTAACTCCTTATATCAATAACTCTTATTGGGTTGATATGATTGACATAAAAGAAGGAGACGCTATTTTAATACGTTATCCTCATTTAGAAAAGACCATTTTAATTGATTGTGGAGGTAGGCTACCTTTTCAAAAAAATAGTATATCTCAAGTAGATAACATATTCATTCCTTATATGAAAGCATTAGGAGTGAAAAAAATAGACATTTTAATACTCTCCCATGGAGATTACGATCATATGGGAAATGCAATAGAATTAGTAGAAAAATTTAAAGTAGAAAAAGTAATTTTTAATTGTGGGGAATGGAATGAATTAGAACAAAATTTAATTAAAGTTTTAGAAAAAAAGAAATTAAAATACTATTCTTGCATAAAAGAACTCAAAACTGCTTCTAATAAATTGTATTTTCTAAATACAAGAGAATACGAGAATGAAAATGATAATTCAAGTGTTATTTATACAGAACTGAGTCATTACAAATTTCTATTTATGGGTGATGCAGGAGAAAAGAAAGAAAAGGAAATATTAAATAAATATAAATTGCAAGATATAGATGTACTAAAAGTAGGGCATCATGGAAGTAAAACAAGCTCTAGTGAAGAATTTATTGATAGAATAAATCCTAAATATTCTATTATTTCAGTTGGCAAAAATAACAGGTATGGGCATCCAAATCAAGAAGTATTGAAAAACTTAGCAAATTCAAAAATATATAGAACAGACAAAAATGGAGGAATCCAAATAAAACTAAGCAAGAATGGGTATCAGATGAAAACTTGTCATCCATAAGAAGACTTAAGATGTGAATTAGATAGATGAAAATGTAAAAAAGAATCAAAGTGAAACTATTGGAATTGTCATTTGTAAATAAGATAATAAAATATTGTTTCAATGAAAGAATATCAATTAATTGAATATTAAAAGATGAGTAAAAGAAGCAATCATTTTTTTGACACATATTGACTACATAAAAATATACTATTTATGAAAGAGGTAAGAAAATGAAGCAAACAGGAATATTATTTATCAAAACTGGATACGCTATAAGTAGGACATTATGATTTAAAAAATGGAGAAGAAAAAATTGAATTCTAAATCTTGTCTTCCCTGAGACACGTTACCCATATGGTGGCGTTTTATATAGATTTGAGGCATAAATTGCCTCTTTTTTGCGTTTTTATAAAAAATATTATTAAATTTTTAGGATTTTTAAAAGTTTTGTCGTATATTATTAATAGGGAGTTCGATAATATGCCTTTGATAAGTCCAGAAGAAATTAATCGCATAAAAGATAGTAATGATATCGTAGATACAATATCAAAGTATATTCCGCTTGTACCAAAAGGGAAAAACTTTTTTGGAGTTTGTCCTTTTCATGAGGACCATTCCCCTAGTATGAGTGTCTCTAAAGAAAAGCAAATCTATACTTGCTTTTCATGTGGTGCTACTGGAAATGTTATAAAATTTATTGAAGACTATGAAAATGTTAGCTTTATGGAAGCTTTAAAAATATTAGCAGATCGTGCTGGTATTATTTTATCGGTAGGAACTGTTCAAAAAAAAGGATCAGATAGAAATGCTCCACTTTACGATATTTATGATTTAAGCTCTAAATTTTATCATAATAACATTAATACTGCTCTTGGAAAGGCCGCCAAAGAATATTTAAAGCAAAGAGACATTGATGAAGCAATCATTAAAGAATTTGGAATAGGGCTGGCTTTAAAAAAACATGACATGCTGACAAGTCTTCTTACCAATAAAAAATTTGATATGAACATGCTTATGAAAAGTGGGCTTGTAGTAAGAAATGAACGAGGTTATTTGGATTCTTATTACAATCGGATTATGTTTCCACTATGGGATATTACAGGAAAAGTAGTAGGGTTTAGTGGAAGAATTTATAATGGAGAAAAAGATGCCCCTAAATATATTAATTCTAAAGAATCAGAGATTTTTAAAAAAGGAGAACTCTTATACAACTATCATCGAGCGAAGGATGAAGCAAGAAAAGAAAACAAAGTCATTATCATGGAAGGCTTTATGGATGTTATTAGAGCTTATACGATTGGATTAAAAAATGTTGTTGCTATGATGGGAACAGCAGTAACCAAAGAGCAAGCATTGCTTATAAAGCGTATGGCAAAAGATGTAATTCTATGTTTTGATGGAGATAGAGCTGGAGAAAAAGCAACTCTATCTTGTTCAGAAGAACTTTTAAAAATTGGGGTGACCCCTAAAATTATTTATTTAGAAGAAGATTTAGATCCAGATGAATATATTAGTAAATATGGAAAAGAAAGATTTTTAGGAAAACTTGAAAATCCAATTAATGTAATGGATTTTAAATTATTTTATCTAAAAAAACAGAAAAATTTGTCTAGTGAACAGGATGTCGCAAAATATGTGAGTGATGTATTAGAAGAATTGACGAAAATAGATGATGATATTCTAAAAGAATTAACTCTTCAAAAAATCAGTAAAGAATCAAAATTGGATATTGAATTTTTGAAAGCTCAATTAGCATCGAAAGAAATACCAAAAAAAGTAGAAGAAAAGAAAGATCCGAAGAAAAAAATAAATAAGTATGATAAAGCTCAAATGTATTTGTTATATTATATGTTAAGAAGCAAAGAAGTTATTCGCTTATATAATAAAAAAATTACATTTATGCCTATAGAGCGTTATCGTAATTTAGCGTTTCATATTAGTTATTACTATAAATTGAATGGAGATATTAATATTTCATCATTGATTGATCAATTTGAAGATCATAAAGAACTGATTCGAACATTAGGAGAAATAGAACAATTAAACTTAAAAGAAGATTATACATTAGAAGAAATAGAAGATTATTTAAATACGATTAAAGAATATAATATCAAAAACGGACAAGCTGAATTGCAAAAAAAATTAAAAGAAGAACGAGATTTGAAAGAAAAAGTTAGAATTGCAAATGAAATACTTGCATTAAAAGTAAGGAGAGAAGAAAATGATAAATGAAATTAAAAGTTTTGAAGAAAGAAAACAAGAATTAGTAAAAAAAGGAAAAGAAAAAGGCTTCATTAGTTATGAAGAATTGGCAGTTGCTTTAAAGGGACTAGATTTAGATGCAGATGCTTTAGATGAATTATATAATTTGTTTACTGAAAATAATATTGCAGTTGTATCTGAAGATGAAAGTGAAGGCGGAAATGGTGGAAATGTTGATAAAATTCTGTTAGATGATAATGCTTTAACCAAAGATCTAACAATTAATGATCCAGTTAGAATGTATTTAAAAGAAATAGGACAGATCAAATTACTCAGTATGGAAGAAGAACTAGAATTATCTGATCGTATTCGTGAAGGAGACGAACAAGCCAAAACGATTTTAGCAGAAGCAAATTTGCGTTTGGTTGTTAGTATTGCAAAAAGATATGTAGGGAGAGGGATGCTTTTCTTAGACTTAATTCAAGAAGGAAACATTGGCTTAATGAAAGCAGTAGATAAATTCGATGTTTCAAAAGGATTTAAATTTTCTACATATGCAACATGGTGGATTAGACAAGCTATTACAAGAGCAATCGCAGACCAAGCACGTACAATTCGTGTTCCAGTGCATATGGTTGAAACAATTAATAAGCTAGCGCGTGTTCAAAGGCAACTTACATTAGAATTGAATCGTGAGCCAAGTGAAGAAGAATTGGCCAAAAAAATGAATGTTTCTGTTGACAAAATTAGAGACATCTATAAAATTTCACAAGAACCAGTTAGTTTAGAAACTCCAATTGGAGAAGAAGACGATTCGCATTTGGGGGATTTTGTTCCAGATGAAAGGAATATGAGCCCAGAAGAATATGCAACGAATGAAATGTTAAAAGATGAAATTTCAGAAGTACTTCTTACTTTGACAGAAAGAGAAGAAAAGGTAATTCGTTTACGTTTTGGACTAGAAGATGGAAAATCTAGAACATTAGAAGAAGTTGGACAAATGTTTGGAGTTACTCGTGAGCGCATTAGACAAATTGAAGCGAAAGCTTTAAGAAAATTGCGTCATCCTTCTCGTTCTAGAAAATTAAAGGATTATATGGGGGATTAATGAAATTATCAAGACGATTACAAACAATTATAGATATGATCCCAGAAGGAGTTCGAGTGATTGATGTCGGTTGTGATCATGCTTTTTTAGACATTTATTTAACTTTAAAAGGAACCAACCGATGTATTGCTAGTGATATCAATGAAAATGTATTAAAAAAGACCAAGGAAATGATAGAAAGCTATCAGTTGTTAGATAAGATACAAATTGTTAGAAGTGATGGATTAAAAGAAATAGAAGTAAAGCAAGATGATTTTGTAGTGATTGCTGGAATGGGGACTTCTACAATTTTAAGAATTTTATCAGAAAAAGAAATTACACAAGTGATAATTCAAAGCAATAATGATTTAGAGGAACTTCGTAGAAAACTTTCTGACAATTATGGATTTTTAATTGTTGATGAGCAAGTGGTTTTTGAAAAAAATCTTTATTATGTTATTATGAAAATTCAAAAAGGAAATGTTCGTTACAGTGATAAAGAGTGTCAGTTAGGACCAATTTTGATTTCTAAAAGAGACAGTTTAACAAAAAGCTATTTTGAAGCTTTGTTAAAGAAAAAAAAGAAAATACTAGATGCTTTACCAATCGATTGCGAAGAACAAAAAAAATTTATGGTGGAGATATCATATTTGAAAGAGGTTTTAAAAGGATAATTTTGTTATCTTTTTTTATATAATTGGTGATTTTGGAAATAATAGTAAAGAAAAAACTGTTAGAAATTAACAGTTTTAAGCAAAGAAAGTAGGTCCTGCTTCATTTGCTAGAGAACTTTTTGATACAATATCAGCAGTATTTTCTGAAGAAATATTTTGTTTTATTGTTTGAGGTTTTTGTTCTTTTGTATCTACTTTTTTAAATTCATTCATAACTCTGAACATTGTTTTCGCATTTTTCATCATTGGTGATACTTGCTTTACAACTGGAATTGCTTGATTTACAAAGTTTAGTGTTCTTTGTGCTCCATTTAGGAGACTAGAAAAACTAAAACCTTTGCCTAAACCACTCCCTAATAAATTTGTTGTAGGTGCGGAAAGCGTGCTGTAAGGATATAGAAAATAAGGATTATAGTAATTCATGCTAGTACTCCTTTCTAACTTATTATATGAATTTGTCAAAAAAAGTTTTACAAAATCAAAATATGTGGTATAATCTTTATAGTATAAAAGAGTAGAGGAGATTGGAAGGTGTTCTTTTATTATGAATAAACCAGTATTATCGAGAC
>JAAWCI010000024.1 GCA_022793145.1 Bacilli bacterium
AAGGTCTTCAAGGTATCCAAGGACTTCCTGGTTCTACTGGTCCTACTGGTGCCACTGGTCCTACTGGGCCTACTGGACCTCAAGGTCTTCAAGGTACCCAAGGACTTCCTGGTTCTACTGGTCCTACTGGTGCCACTGGAGCTATCGGACCTGCTCCTTCATTTGCAATTGGAACAGTAACTACAGGGGCTCCAGGTACTGATGCTAGTGTAACATTGAATCCTATTTTATAATTAGACAAATAATTATTAATATTTTTTTAAGTTTTGAAGTTTATTAGAAAGGAGAATTAATATGAATCCATCTGGTTATACTTTAGATTTTGTCATTCCACAAGGTCCTACTGGGCCTACTGGTCCTCAAGGTCTTCAAGGTATTACTGGTCCTACAGGAGTTTCTGGTTTAGATGGTGCCACTGGTCCTACTGGTGCTACTGGAGCTACTGGCCCTCAGGGCCTCCAAGGTATTCAAGGAGCTACTGGTCCTACTGGACCTCAAGGTACATCAGGAATTGATGGCGCCACTGGTCCTACTGGTCCAGCTCCTACTTTAGCAATTGGTACTGTGACTACAGGGGCGCCTGGTACTAATGCGAGTGTTACTATTACACCTGTTGCTTAATAAAAAATAATGAAAGGAGATAGTTTATGAATCCTACTGGTTATACAATTGACTTTATTATTCCACAAGGTCCAACAGGCCCTACTGGTGCTACTGGTCCTGCAACTGGACTTAATGCCTATGGAGGAAAATATAATGATGCCACACAGACATTAAATCTTGGCATAGGTACTCAAACTCAAATTCCACTTCCAAGTTCCATGCCTAATTTAAACACTACTTATACTCCAACGAACAGTATTACAGTAGCTCAAGCTGGGACCTATGAAATTAATTACTTTACTAATCTTTCCGTCGCACTTGGAACAACTGTAACCCTTGCCGTTCGAAATAATGGAACTAACATTCCTAATACAGTTGTTTCAAGGGTATTATCTGTTGGCACGGGTTCCATTTATAGCGGTAGTGTAATTGTAACCTTAACTGCTGGCGCTGTGATTGATATGGCAATTTCTGCTTTATTAGCTGTAGGCGTCACATTAGGAACTGGAGTAAATTCTACACTTACTGTAAAAAAATTAAATTAATTTTAATCAATTTAAAAAGAGCTTCATTAAAAGCTCTTTTTATAATTAAATATTTTTTAAATAAACTTCGCGCTTATTTTTTTCAATAAATTTTGAATAATACCCTTGTACATAGCACATTCTATTTTCTTTTGAATTCAACTTGCTCTTTAACTTCAGCATGTCTAAATATAAGCACAACATTAACAAAAGAAAGAATATTAAAAAACTAAGTTTTTAAGTTTAACTTTCTTCTTAATTTTTATTTTTATATAATTCACGAACTTCTTTTAAAGCTTCATGAGTTCCTACATCAAACCATTTTCCCTCAAATGGAAAAACATAAACTGGTTCTTTTTGATATAAGTAGCTAAGAAAGTATCCAGGTGCATCAGGTTTATTTCCTTCTTCCAAATATTGCTTTAAAACAGAAACAATATGTTTTGGATAAATATAAATTCCCAAAGACTTAATATTCCCTTTTGGTTGTGGAGGCTTTTCTTCAAATCCAACGATCTTTCCATTTTCATCTGCTTCTATAACGCCTAATCGTGTTAACAGATCTGTATCATTCTCATATTGTCCGCCTACAACAGGCGCTTTTTTTTCATAATAGAAATCCATTGCTTTTCTAAGGTCAAATTCAAATAGATTATCTCCTAATATAATCATAATGTCATCAAGAATATTCTTTGAATTAATTGTATATTGAATATCACCAATTGCTCCTAAACGGTCATCATTACTAATTGTATGATCATTAATAATAGTAATTGGCTTTTCATTATCTAGTTGGTCCGCCCAATCTTTAAAAGCTTGATAAAAGCGATCATTTGTAACCAAATAAATTTCTTCTATTTCTTCTAAATGATTAATCTCTTCTATTGTATAATTTAATAACGGTTTCCCTTCACCGATTTCTAATAAAGCTTTTGGATAATTTTCCGTTAGTGGAAATAATCTTGTTGCATAACCTGCACATAATAAAATACATTTCATATCTATCCCTCTTTTCTATTTTAATGTATCATTTGCTTTGGCATTTAAATCCAAATCTGCACGTCTTCCAAGTAAATAAGCATAGTATCCTGCCGCCCCTATCATGGCCGCATTGTCAGTACAGTACTTCATTGCTGGAACAGTCAAATGGATTTGCTCTTTCTTACATAATTCCTCCAATCTTTCTCTTAGTCCTTTATTAGCAGATACTCCGCCTGCTATTATTAAATTGCGTACATGATATTCCTGTACTGCTTTCATTGTCTTTTTTGTTAAAATTTCAACAACTCGATTTTGAAATGAAGCCGCCATATTTTTCGAATTAATCTTATTCCCTCTTTGCTCCTCATTATGAACAACATTTATAACAGCACTCTTTAATCCACTGAAACTAAAGTCATAACTGCTGTCATCTTTTGGTAAAGGCAAATCATAAGAATCTTCTCCTTCATGTGCATACTGATCAACAATAGGTCCTCCTGGATAAGATAAACCAATTACTCTAGCAACTTTATCATAAGCTTCCCCTACTGCATCATCTAAAGTTCCACCAATTCGTTCAAAAGAATAATCTTCTTTCATGTAAATCAAATCAGTATGTCCGCCACTTACTACAAGTGCAACCAAAGGAAATTCTAATGGTTTAACCAGATTATTTGCATATATATGTCCAGCTATATGATGAACTGGAACCAATGGCTTTTTATAAATGTATGATAAAGTTTTAGCAGCTTGGACGCCAACTAATAAAGATCCTATTAGTCCTGGTCCATATGTTACTGCAATTGCATCAATATCATTCATCGTCATATGTGCTTTTGATAATGTTTCCTCAATTACTAAAGTGATATTTTCAATATGCATTCTACTCGCGATTTCTGGAACAACACCACCATATAAAGCATGTGTATCCATTTGTGATAAAACAACAGTAGCAATTTCTTCTCTCCCGTTTTTAATAATTGATACACTTGTTTCATCACAACTAGATTCAAAAGCTAATATATATACATCATTCATCATTACACCTTAATTCTTTTTTCATGACTAATCCATTTTCTGAACCATAATATTTCATTCTACAGTTAATAATTTCAAAGCCATTCTTTTTATACAAATTTATTGCACTTACATTTGTTTCTCGTACTTCTAAAAAAACGCTATTACAATTGAACGACAAACTATCCATTATCATAAATTCTAGTAATTTACTAGCATAATTTTGTTGTCTAAACGCTGACTCTACATAAATTGCTTCCAATTCTACATTTTCTATTGTAATTAAATAACAAATAAAAGCAATAACCTTTTTATCAATTTTAATACCATAAATTTTTCTAGGCTCAAAATCAAAATCTTTTTGGTTTAATTTTGTCATTTCCATTTTTTCTAAATAGGAATTGATGGTATCAAAATCTTCTTCCTCAGCTTTCACAATGTTCATTTTGATTTCTCTTTTCTTCTGCTTCAGTCAATTTTAAATATACAGGATTTACTTTGTGACAAGAAATGACAGCATCATTTTCATGCTTTTTAATAACTTTAATATAATCAATGACTGGCTTCTCAGTTTTTATCATATTAAACATGTCGTAGCTAACATACTTGACCTTTGTTTCTGGATATAATTTTGCTAATTCTTCAAGCGAAATATATTTATCTAACATAATTGCTTCAAGGTCATTATCATAAACACCTGCATAACCATAATTACGTCTAGCGTCTATTAAAGAAACAACAGGAACATTGCTAGGCGTTGTTGCGATTAATTCCAAACAAGAAATTGGAATCAAATCAATATTTAAAGCCCAAACCATTGTCTTTGCGATCGCCAACCCTATTCTAATACCAGTAAAAGAACCAGGGCCATTTATAACAAATATTTTATTTAGATCATTTGGTGTATAACCACTTTCATTAAAAACTTTGTCAATCATTAAAAAGATTTTTTCAGACAAATCATTTGAATTATATTCGTCACAGATAGACAGTACAGTATTATTCTCTATAAAAGCAACTGTAGATACAGAAACAGCTGTATTAATAAATAAATATCTCATAATACAGCCTCACATAAATCTTCATATTGTTTTCCATAAGGTTTCAAAATCAATACCCTTTTATTCTCATCTACAATTTTAAATTTAATATCCAATCGTTCTTTTGGAAGAATATCCTTAATTGTTTCGGCCCATTCAATTACGACTACACCGCCTTTACAAAAATATTCTTCAATTCCGACCCCTTCAATATTTCCATCCAAACGATAAACATCCATATGGAACAAAGGTAATTCTCCTTCATATTCTTTAATAATTGTAAAAGTTGGAGATGTAATATTTTGTTCTATTCCTAGAGCATTAGCGATTCCTTTTGTAAAAATCGTTTTTCCGCTTCCTAACTCTCCATCTAGGCAAATAATCATATTTGGAAATTTTTCTGATTCAAAATTTTGTGCTAATTCAATTGTTTCTCTTTCATTACGAGTTGTAATTTTATATTCCATTATTAATCACCACTCTTATTATAATAAAAAAAAAATAAATGAGCAATAGTTTTTAAGAAAAATAAATAAGGAAGTAAAAGAGAATAAAAAAAGCCAAAAAAAATTGGCAACTACCTATTTTCGCATACACTATCTTCGGCGTAAAAGTGCTTAACTTCTGTGTTCG